>DAIDHH010000180.1 GCA_027452045.1 Gammaproteobacteria bacterium | reverse complement strand
GCAAGGCGAAGAAGCTCTTACGGGCCTGGGAGGCTCACACCCAGCGGCTCATCGAACTCAACGCACCCGAATAGTTGTCGCCAGCCGGGCAGAAATTACCCGGAAATCACCCCGGAGATGTGCGGAAAGTAAGTCGTGTGTGCCCATGTGGAGGCGCAGCGTGGCCGCATTGTGCTCGAGCGTCTGCCGGCCTACGCCCCAGAGATGAACCCCGTTGAATGCATCTGGGGATACCTCAAGCATCACGCCATGCCCAACTACTGCGCCACGAACTTCATCGATCTCGCCCAACGCGCTCGCAGGCACCTGCGCTCGATGCAGCGACGCCCCACGCTAGTGACCGCATTCTGGAAACAGGCGGAGATGTTTTGATCCGGTCACGTACTTACGCAAGACTCAATAATAGCTCTAAATCTTGATATATCCGTGAACTTGGCTCTCATTCAATACCGTTACTGCGGCCCCGGCTCACTGCTCGAGCCCTAATGTCTGCACATCGCCGGGGTAATTTCCGGCTGATTTTCGCCCGGTTGGGCGAAGGCTCATCGGGCGCAGTAAATTCGATCGCGCATCTCAGATCATAACCACCCCGACAGGCGCTCGAGAAAGCCCTCTTTGTAGTCGCTGACATCATCGTGCACCCGGATCCGCGGAATTAAGTAAGGATTCCGCGACGGCAAATGCCAGCCTGTCTCGGTCATTACCGCACCGAGGTAGTGCCGACTCACCAGCGATACTGCGTCCGTGCTTCTGACACCGTTCGGGTAGCAAAATAGGTCTATGGGCTGATCGCAGATTTCTTGCAACTGAGACCGAGACTTGACGATTTCCGCGCCCAGCCGATCCTCTGGTAAGCCTGCGTGCAGCCGATAGTGGGTGGCTGAATGCGACCCGAACCGGATCAGTCCGGTATTTGACATAGCGGCGATCTCTTGCAGATTAACCGTGTCTCGGGTCCCGTCTGAGGCCACCAGTCCCTCTGCAGCATCGACCAGCGATCGAATTTCGTCCTCTTTAAATTTGAGCGCGCGCTGAATGATCGGATCTACGGTCTCGATATCGATGCTTCTCCGTTTGGCGACATCCGTCAGAAGAGGATCCACGAGCGCTCGCAATTTGGCGGGGAACGACACGGACTCCGGATTGGAGTGCGCCCTCATAATCAATTCTACGAGCCGGTTCGGCCAGAACCGGTAGGTTGTGCCAATGTAATCGGAGACCAGGAAGATGGTCGCGGGCGCACCGTGCTTCACCAGGACGGGAAGCGCGAAATCATAATTGTCCCGCCAACCATCGTCGAACGTGATGGCGCAGCCGAGTCTCGGGAGCGGGGCACCCTGCTGCGCCCGGCGCAGCCAGTCATCGAGGTGCACCAGTTCGAAGTGACGCTTCAGCTCATTGAGATGAAGATCGAGCGTCTCGGGGGACACGTACATCCCGGGTTGCTCGGTCTTGCGCGCCGGGGAGTCCTTGGGCAGCACCCGGTGATACATGAGCACTACGAGCGATCCAGGCTTGCGCCATCGCCAGGTAAGGGGTGCCGTGCGGGCAATCGCACCCACCACGGCTCGCTTGGCCATCTGCTTCATGGCGCTCACCAGGGCAGCGCTCCGCTGATGAGGGGCCCGAGCGCGTTGGCGATCCCGAGCGGCAAGCGCTGCCAGACCGCGGTCGCGAGCTGCATGACCTTCCCCTTCTCCTCGCCTGTCGAGCCATCGTGCGTCCTTGCGTGCGGCTCCCATCGGTACCAATACATCGGCACCGGCTCCGCGCCCCACTGGCGCTTGAACCGGTACGTGCCGCTGTCGACGGTGGATCGGCCGAAGTCGAACAGGGTCGAACCGCGGCTCACCGACAGACTGAGGAGTTCCCAGTAGAGCTTCATGTTGAGTCCCAGCGGCTTGGCCTTGGCCCGGCAGGAGGCCCAGGGGACCTCCGCCCGACCCTGCCAGAAGGTGAGGAAGGCGGCGGCCGAGGGTTCCCCCTGCCAGTCGATCACCACGAGCTGGCAATAGGGCTCGAAGCGCTTGAGGCTGGCCTCGAAGAATCGCTTCGGATACACAGGCGTGCCGAGATCGCGCATGTTCTCGGCGAACACGCTGTAGAAGTCATTGACCAGGTCCGCAGTGCCAGCGCGGCATCGAACCCCCTCCCGCTCGGCGCGCTTGACCTGAGAGCGCAGCTTGGCGCCGAGACCCTTGGCCAGCGCCTCGAATGTGGCGGGGAGTGGCAGCTGCAGGGTGATCTTGTCCGAGCGCATGGACCACTCGACCGGGCGGGATTGGGTATCCCTAAGCTCGAGGTAGCGACACCCGAGCTTCTCGGCCACTTCGGCCGCCCGCACCATCATCCGCCGGGCGACGTCCGCATCCGCGCTGAGCGCACCGCCATAATTGAAAAAGGCGACGGAGGTGGCAAAGTTCCCGAGGATGCGGCTCTTCTGCTGGATCACCGGCAGCACGCCCACCAAAGACCCCGACGAATCGCGTGCCTCGATGAATAGCGCCCGATGCCCGAACACCTCCCGGCCAAGCTCGGTCCAGCCGCTCAAATGGTAGAGACTGGCCCCTGTGAACCGCATCACGAACGGATCCCAGTCCACGCTCGGGGCATCCTCGACGCAGATCCGGTACTCGCTCTGCACCGCTTCAGATCGGGCCACCATCAGAACCGCTCCCGGAGAAGGGGATCCGATAGCGCTCGAGACGCTCTGTAACGCGCTCCAGGCCGATCCGGCTCAGCTTGGGTCCTGAGTGGGCGGCACGGTCTCACGAGCCCCCATTGCCGTCTCAAGCCCATAGCTCATTGCGTCCGAAGTAAAGGTAAAACGCGTCGTTGTCGATCATCTGAACCCTCGGCGTCTGCCCGGGAACCGGCACGGTCCCCGAGCTTCTTAGGTAAATCGGCAGGGTCAAGCGCTCATGAAACCCGCACGCCTCGAGTACCTGCGAGAGGCGCGGATCGCTGGACCATGCGGTGAGCTCCGCGATTCCGCCCTTGAGCTTCGCCTGCCCGACCGCCGCGTGAACCAGGGCGCCCCAGTCCGCAGGGTCTTGCGAGCTCATCCACAGGTCCATCAGGCGCGCCTGCCCTGGCGCGTAGCTCAATGCGAAATAGCCACCGGCCCTCCCCGCCTTCTCGAGCGCAAGGAGTTCCACTGGGACGATGGGACAGGCCAGCACGTGGCGCATGAGCTCCGGAGTCCGGCCAAAGACTGCCAGATCCGGTTGTCCCGCGGGGAAAACGTCGGCAATGCGCATCACCTCATCCCCCCCAAGCCGCCTCGTCTGCCACCCACCCAGATCGCGGCCAGGGGCCGACAATGACCACAGGAGGCTGCGCGCCACTCGAGGCGCGAGCTTCCAGTGCGGACCGGTAGGTCGTCGCAGAATGCCGAGGGCGGACAGTGGCCTCACGTATCCGGTGACGCTACCGCAGGCTCGATAGCCCATGAGCGGCATGATCTTGAGCGTGTGATCGCTGCCGCCGATGCCGAGCAGGAAGTCGGCCATTCTTCCGATATGCTTCATCAAGATGACCCCGGCACCCACGGCATCGCGCCGCGCGGCCCAGTCGATCATGTGGATCACCCTCGCCTGAGTCCCCCCCCAGCGAATCGTCCCGGGAACCACGGCGCCATGCGCGAGGATATCCTTCTCGTCCGTGAGCACGAACGAGCGCGACCCCGGCCAATCGGAGCGCGCCCGCCAGTACTTCCAGTCAAGGTGCGCGGGCTCGACGTGGGGCTGAAGACCGGCCTCCCTCATCAACGCCAAGATGGCGGGCGCATCCTCGGGAGTCGAGGGTCTCACCCGTCGGTCTCCCGTTACGGTGCGCGTGGGGGTCTGAGTGGCTGACACGGCCTGATATTCCTGATGCGCGTCGCAAAATGGATTCTACGGCCAACGGCGGTCTGGCCGCGCATCCGGCTATGGTACAAAATGGGATACTGAAGCGTTGGATGAGCGTTGCGGCGGAACGGCCGCCGTCCGCAGGTGCCGGAGCAGCATGGCCAACTACACCACTCCCGAGGATTGCGAGCCACCCGTGGCCGCCTCGTCGCCGGCCGCACGCACGGACGATGTGCTGCAGTCGACCGTCCTGGGCCGTCTCGCAACCGTGTACGGGTTCTGGATCGCGGCTGCACTCCTTTACTGGCCGAGCGCGCTCGGATTGAACGCTCTGTGGACGCAGCCTTCCGAGGAGGAGCCGTTTACACACGGCTACCTCGTTCTCCTCATCTCGCTGTGGCTGATTTTCCGCGACCGCAAGCGGCTGGTCGCGGCGCCCCTGCGAGCTGCGCCGCGTGCGCTCATTGCGCTCATGGTGCTGAGCGCAATGTGGGTTTGGGCGTGGCGCGCGGAGATCCGAGAGATTCACCTGATGCTCCTGCCGGTGATTCTCTTCACTGCGATTGTCGCCGCCCTCGGATGGCGCATCGCGCGGGTGCTCGCATTCCCGATTGGATATCTCTACTTCGCGATGCCGATGTGGACGGACATCAATGGCCTCGTGCAGACCTTGAGCGCCAGGATGACCGGGGTGCTGATCTGGATCAGCGGATTACCCGCGTATCTACTGGGCAACTACGTTCAGCTTCCCGGCGGCACGATCGAGATCGCACAATCCTGCAGCGGTTTGCATGCGCTCATTGTCGGACTGGCGCTCGCCACATTGTACGGCGAACTGTCCGGCGAGCCATTGCGGCGCAGGCTTCAGTGGATCGGCGTGATGGGCGCCCTGTCGCTCCTCGTCAACTGGGTGCGGATTTTCACCGTGATCGTTGCCGCGTATTTCACGGATATGCACAGCTCCCTCGTCAAGAATCACTACTGGCTCGGCTGGTGGTTGTTCGCGGCGGCCTTCGCCGGGTTCCTGTGGTGGACAGGCCGCCAGCCGGCGACCCACGATGATCGACGGGCCGGTGCACGTAAGGATGCGGGTGATGTCAACTCGGATTCGGGAGCCGCCCACGTGGCCGCCACGGTCTTCGCCCTCGCGCTCCTGCCGGCGCTTGCATACGGGATGGACTGGGCGCATTCCGGCGCCAGCGCCCTAGTCGCCATCACATGGCCCAGGGCGCCCGCCGGGTGGAGCGGACCGCAACCGGTGACGGGCGACGATTGGCATCCCCACTTCGTGGGCGCGGGCGGCGAATCTCTGGTGGACTATAGGGACGCTGGCCGGCGCATCGAAGTGTTCACAGTGGGGTACCGCATTCAGACTCAGAGCGCCAAACTCCTCGGCTACTGGAACCATTTGCTCGGCAAGCCCGGAGAACTGAAGCCCGGTACGACCCGGATCGTGAAATCCCGATCCGGCGAGTGGCGGGAGACTCCCGTCGTGGGGCGCACGGGCGCACGCTCGCTCATCTGGTCTCGCTACCGTGTCGGACGCTACGTCTTCGTCCGGCCACGGCTGTCCCAGGCGTGGTATGGGCTCGAGGCGCTGGCGCTGCACCCCCCGATATCCTCACTGACGGCGGTGCGCACGGCGTGCCTTCCAGATTGCAAGACCGCCCGGAACACACTGAATGCCGTAGCGGCGGACTTTCAGCCGTCCATCCGGTAGGATTAAGCTGGATCCTTCGGCCCCAATGGCATAATACCGATAAGGGTCGAACATCCGAACGGAATCTTGTCCAGATAGGGATTTCCCTGACGACAATGAAACGATAAGTACGATGTAATAGCGATCCGCTGCACTGCAATCTCCGGGGGCCCAGGGAACGCCGCATCCAAAATGCGATACCCGGTGGTGAGGACGTATGTCGCGCGAAAGACGACAGATCAGGGTGATGCTGGTCGATCTGAACTGGAGGCACACCGGTTACCTCGCAGCGGCCCTGTATCAGGCGGGCACGGCGATCTTGCTCGTGACCACCGGGTGGCCCGATCGCATCGGCCTGGGACGGTACTGCGAGCAAGTCCATAGCCCGGACCATACCGCACCTGAATATGTTCCGTTCATCCGGGAGCACATCACCCAATTTAAGCCCGACTGGGTGATCCCGCTGTGCGAGCCGCTGTTGGATCTGTTCTGGAAACTCGATCCGCCGGGACTAGGCGCCCTCTATCCGCCCACCGATGCAACGCAGCGCGCGATCCTCCTCGATCGCAGGCGGCTCTATGAGTGCGCGGCAGCCGCAGGCATCCCCATCCCGCCCTGGCGGCCCATTGACGGCCCCGCCGGGCTCGACGAGGCCATAAGGCAGTTCGGCTTCCCTCTGGTGATCCGCGGCACGGCTGGCTTTGCGGGAGGTCAGGTCCGCATTGTCGAATCCGCGCCCGAGGCGCGGGCGGCGGCTGAAGAAATGATCCGGGTGTCGCCCCATCCGCCCTTTGCACAGGCATTCGTTCGAGGCGAGCGGCTGCTCATCGGCGGCGCTTTCTCACGGGGTGAGATGCTCCGTTCATTCGCCCAAGAGGTGATCGAAGCCCATCCGCCAGTAAGAGGTCCCTCGATCCGCGTTCGGTCCACGCACGACGCTCAATTGGAGAGCTCTACCCGGACATTGTTCCGTGCGCTGCGATGGTCAGGCCTCGCCAGCGCAGACTTCATCCGCACCGAAGCAGGCATTCCGGTCCTGATGGAAGTGAATCCGAGGCCCTGGGGATCGATCGAGGTGGCCGACCGAAATGGAGCACAAATGTGCCGGACCTTCGCGGAACTGCTCGCGGGACGACCCGTATCGCCCCAAATCCCCTATGAGGCCGGTCTTGAATTTCTCGTCCCCGAGGCATTTGTCCGCTCGCGCCGGCAAGCCGGACTCTGGTCGACCGTGCGCGGACTCGGCGCGCGCGATGCGTGGGGCTGCGCATCCGCATTACCGTGGAACAGGCCCCGTCTCGCACTTCATGTGCTTCGAAGGCTGTATCAAATTTTTTGAACCGGTTCCACATCCCTGAGTCAAGAGCGCGCACGCCATGCCCGTCGCGCCGGCACCCGCCGGAATGGTCTGGACTTTGACTCTACCTGCAGTAATGCGCCAGCCCAAAGTGTTCCGCACGACCCGTTGTCAGCAGAATCGTCTCCATTACGGCTTCATGCCGGCCCGCCGCGAGGTAGTCGCTTTGCGGCGCATGGAGGCCCGTCAGCGGCACGCGCTTGACCGCGCGCATCACTTCGATGGCGCATCACTCGCCGAGACGGCACGAGCACGCCAGTCGAACGCCAGGAAGGCAGGCAACCGGGTCTTGAGCGCCCTCTTCTCCAGCAAATGCCATGACGCGACGGCAATCGGGAGTGTAATGAGCATCGCGAACATGAAGTTTCCCGCGATCGTGGTGGTGACCCCGGTTGATGCGAGCGCGATTTGAACCGGACAGCCGCAAATGTATAACCCGTACGAATAATCGCCGAGTCGATTCCACCACCTGAGGACCCCCCCGGGAACCAGCCCGCACCAGAGAAGGAGATATGGCAATGCGAGCAGCAGGACCGCCCGCCGGATCACATGTCGGTCAGTGAGCCCCACGACGACGATGATGGCGCAAAACAGGACGGCTGCGATCCAGGCTCGCAACACGACGTGACGCCTCAGAGTGTAGGCGAGCGCACCTACGAAAAAGAAGTACAGAAATCGGCCGCGATCCATCCCGAGAAGATGGGTAAAAAGCGGCAGCCCGCCGAGCTTCATCAGTACGACGGATATCATCCCGAGCAGCGCAATGGCCCCGACATACTGCGGACGCAATCCGACCGTGAAACCGATGACTGCAAGCAAACCGTACATCTGCAGCTCGTTCGGCAGCGTCCAGAGAGGGATGTTGAACCAGCTGTGCGGATACTGGAACGCGTGCGGCAGCGACAATTGCGCGCCGAGCTTCGGCAACATGGTGGCATTGCGCAGAACATACGCGAGCGTGGTGCGATCGGTCAGAAAGCGGATGGCCGGTTCCCGTGTGAAGAACAACGCCACAATGAGAACGGAGAGCAGAATCGAGGCCCAGAGCGCCGGATAGATCCGCATCGCGCGCGCCCAGAGGAACTGGGGCAGTGTCTTGCCGTCCAGGCTCTTGGCGACGAGAAAGCCGCTCAGGACGAAAAAGACGTCCACCGCGATATCCCCCGCCCCGATCCCGAATGTGCGCACGACGGGCTCGAGATTGGCATGATGCACGGCGCCGAACGCGTGGGTGAAAATGACGGCAGTCGCCGCCAGGAAGCGAATCAGGTTGAAATTGTTGTCACGTCCGCCGAAATCTCCAAGTTTCGGCCCGGCGAACGGTTCAGGCATCGACACGGTGTAACGCCTCTGACGCCGCGGTAAGTTCGTGGTTATTGAGTCAACGTCCTGAGCATCGTACTCAGGTAGTAATCCGCGAGACTGCGCCAATAGAGATGCTTGCGATAGTACTCGCGCCCGGCGTCTTTGATCGCCTCCCGCGCCGGCGCATCGTTGACGTACCGCTCACAGAGCTCCACCAGATCCGAAAGGTCGGGCTTCGTATAGACGATATGCCGGCGATCGACGAGCGGCACCGGCATGCTGGTGGCGTGCGGGTAGCTCACCACACATGCGCCCACCGCGAGATAGTTTACCAACCGATAGCAGAACGGACCGTTGCCGGGCAGATCGATGCACACGCGCGCTCGGGCGATCTCTCCCAGGAATTTCTCGAAGCTCACTGTCCGCAAGCCGCCGTAAAATTCCACGCGTCGCTGATTTTTGAGCATCTCCACCGCTTGGGTGCGAATGCCCGTCGCGAATTGCGTGCCAAACCGTCCATAGACGTCCCACTCGAAGCGCTGCCGATCCCGCACCTTCCGGGGCCCGCGCGCATACCAGTCGACGAGCATCGCGTCCGATATATATCCGCCGGGCACGATATTGCGCTCGCCGTAGCCGCCGTTGCGGTACTGCATCTTGAACTCGAGATCAAGCGAGGTCCCGTTGGCGCCGAAATGCGTGCATTCCGGGTCATCCGAGTAATTGAGCCCCACATGATAGACGCGACCACCCCTGTGAAACTCGATCAGCACGATGCCCTTGAGTCGCTGTGGAATGTCCGCGAGAGTCAAGGGAACGCGCAACCTGAAGCCTCGAAAGAGCGGCTCCATCCAGGTCCATGCGCGATCCCATTCGAGGGTCTTCGGCCAGTGAATCCTCACGCCCTGAAGTTGAGGCGGCTCGACCTTCCACTCGCAGTCCGCGACGGCGGGCTGCAGGCTAAGAAGCCCCGTCTTCAGCACCTCACGTACTCTTGAGGCGGCCGGATACATCAAAGGAAACGCCGGAAGTACTCGATCGTCGGCGACAACCCGTCGGCGAGCTCTATGGAGGGCTGCCATCCGAGATGCTCACGCGCCCTGGAAATATCGGGTTTGCGCTGCTTCGGGTCATCGGCCGGCAGCGGTTCGAAGACGATTTGCGAGCTCGACCGACACTTGCGCACGACCAACTCCGCCAGCTCCCGGACAGTGAATTCCCTCGGGTTGCCGAGATTGATCGGCCCAGTTATGTCGTCAGATGAATCCATCAACCGGATGAGCCCATCCACCAGATCGGACACATAGCAAAATGAGCGAGTCTGCGAGCCATCTCCATAGAGCGTGATCGGCTCGTTTCGCAGCGCCTGCATGACGAAATTCGAAACCACGCGTCCGTCATTCGGATGCATGTAGGGCCCGTAGGTATTGAAGATCCGCGCAACCTTGATCCTGAGCTTATGCTGGCGAAAATAGTCGAAGAACAGGGTCTCGGCGCAACGTTTGCCCTCGTCGTAACAGGCCCTGGGCCCTATCGGGTTGACATTGCCCCAATAGGTTTCGGTCTGCGGGTGCTGCGTCGGATCTCCATACACTTCGCTCGTCGAGGCCTGCAGGATCTTGGCGCGAATCCGTTTCGCGAGCCCCAGCATATTGATCGCCCCGTGCACCGAGGTCTTGGTGGTTTGCACCGGATCGAGCTGGTAGTGAATCGGGGATGCGGGACACGCGAGATTGTATATCTCATCGACCTCGACAAAGAGCGGGAAGGTCACATCGTGGCGCATCAGCTCGAATCGCGGACTGCCGAGCAGCTCCTCGATGTTATCTCGCGTGCCCGTATAGAAATTATCGACGCACAGGACATCGCAGCCGTCGGCGACCAGCCGCCGGCAAAGATGAGATCCGATAAAACCCGCGCCTCCCGTGACCAGAACTCTTTTTCTCAGTGAATATCGCTTGTTCATGGCAATTGGATCCTAACCGGCTTGATGTGCGGCCCGAAACGACGGGAATCATGGAACACCGACACCCGTCGGTGGCAATGGTCTAGTACCCGCCGGAATACCCTCCCATCCCCGGCATCCCCTGCAGCGACAGACCCATGGGGCGCTCGCCGAACAGGTCGTAGGTCACATATATGCCGACCCGATCGTCATTGTAGGAATTCGCCACGAAGCCCGAGGCGCCCGAGACGCCGCTTTGATGCCACCGCTCGACGTAGACCCAGATCATCGTGCGTGCGAGGCGCTTGGAGAACGTGAGCCCGATGGTCTCGCGGCGGGTATTCGCGCCCAAATTCCCATAGTGATCCCAGAATCCCTGAGCGCGCAGCTGCACTCGCATCGTCGGTCGCAACTGTCGTCCGATACTGACCGTGACACCTTCATCCCGGTGGTTGTACTGGTTAGTGGTGGCGCTCGTCTGGTCGAACACGGACTGCTGATACGTGCCAGTGAGCGAAAAGCTGGTTCGCGCGCGGTCGAACAGCCAGCCTGCGTCCACGGAGCGCTGGTTGTACGGCTGGGCAACTGCGTAGCCGGGATTCATCGTCGAGCCGACCTGAACACCGATCAGCGACCCGGGCGAAGCGAGCGAGGCGCCATTGGTGGTATAGGCCTGGCGGCCATCCAGGTAGAGTGTCGAGAACGGCGATATCTGGCGATCAATGCTCACCTCGTACAGCGGCGCGCCGTGCCGCGTGGCGCCTCCGTATTGAATCGTGTTGTACCCCGCGCGCAACGAAAGCTCGGTGCGGACGAATTTGGCCTTGTACTCGAGCGAGGCCTGGCGAATGTCGTAGGTCGCGGACGACCCTGCGAAATAGCTCTGCACCGCCGCGCTGTTGATGTATTTGGTGTGGGCCGCGCTGGCATTGAGCGATAACGACGAGGCGCCCGAGAGCGAATGAACGAAACTGGCGCCGCCCTCGTAAGTCTGCGAGTCGAACGGCGAGCGCTGATAGGTCGTGCGCGAATACAGGCCGAAGAGCGTCAGGCGATCGAGGAGCCCGAAATGCAGATTGACCAGGGGGCCTGTCGAGACGTCATTGATCACCTGCAGGTTCTGCGGCGTGGGCGAGGCGAGCGGGTCATTCATCTCCTCCCCGAAGTTGTCCGAGAGCTGCCACTGCAGCAGGTCGGTGGACTTGCCGAGTATGGCCGAGCCGAAGAACTGGCCGTAGAAGCTGCCACCGAATGAGCCCCTGAGGTACTGCACCCGGTCAAGATTGCCGAGCAGATTCAGGCTCAAGTTGCCGAGCCTCTGGTAGTCGGCGTTGAACCCGAGCGTGCCGATGCCATCGCTAGTGCGATGGCCGCCCGAGAGCAGCGCATTGTCCGTGTATCCGAGCCCCCCCATCAGGTCCACGTACCCGGTCTGTTGTGCGGGTACGCTCGGGCTACCCGGCGGCGCCGCTTGCTGCGCACTGGCGTGCGCCTGCCATCCGAGAGCGAGAAAAGCCAGACCAAAATGCCGTATGTCGATTTTCATGCTTGTGCATCCCCGTCATGCCGGAGCGCGCTCCGGCATGCATTGAGTCCCCCGGGTGTTACGAGCAAACCCTAGGCACTGTCCGTATTCGGGCGCTCGTTGCCGTAGCCGTAATAGTAATACGCGGACGTCACCGTTCGCGTGCTCTGATTGAGCACCAGCGACACGGAGGGATGACCCTCGAGGGTCTTCAGCGCATCGAGAAGCACCGGCTGCGGAGTCGACTCCGCCCGCACCACCACCACGATCTGGCCGACCACGTGGGTGAGTGCCGCCGATTCGGTGGTCTGCAGGAGCGGCGGGGAGTCGAGCACCACGATGCGCCGGCTGTCGTGCCGGCCGAGGAGCTCCGCGACCTGCTGCATCCGGGTGCTCGAGAGGAGTTCCGTCGCCTCCTCCGCGCCCACGCCGGCAGGAAGGAAGGACAGGGTCGGAACATCCGTGGCGCGGATCAGCGACTCCACATCGACATGCGGGTCTCGCAGCGCCTCGAGCAGGCCCGGGGCTTGGCCGAGACCGAGCACGTGGCTCAGTTGCGGCTTGGCGACATCCGCGTCCACGAGCAGCACGTTGAGGTCCTTGTCCATCGCGAGGCTGAGGGCCAGGTTGAGGGCGGTGAAGGTCTTGCCCTCCCCCGACATGGCGCTCGCGATCATGATGAGGTAGCCCTTGGGGGTGCGCGGCACGCCGCGGCCGATCGCCTGCGCCACCAGAAGATGTTTGATCTTGCGGTACTGGCGCGCGAGCAGGCTCGCGTCCTCCTCCGGCGGCAGGAGACCGGCGGCGCGAAGCACCGCGCGCTCGAGCACGATGCCCGGGAGGCGCGAAGCCGTCGCGCCGTCGAGGACCGGTTCGGGACTCACCCCCTGTGGCGGGTGAATCTGGGGTAACTCCCCGGTTGCCGCGCCGATCTGGCCCGGCTGCTGGTTCTGCTCCTGAAGCTTGCGGATCGCTTTCTCGACGACGCTCATGCCAGCAGCTCCCCGACCATGTTGGAAATGTATCCCTGCAAGAGCAGCACGGCGACGCCGACGACCAGCAACCCGGCGGCCCAGAAGGCATAGCGCACCCGGACGTGGCGCGTCTCGAGACGGTGCTTGTCCGCCCAGGCCATGCTCACTGCGCCGAGTACCGTAAGTCCCGTGATCTCACCCAGCTGCCGGGCGCTCACGAACACCGGCCGCAGTAGGTGCAGCAGGTACGCGACACCGATACCGGCGCCGATGGCGAGGAAGAACAGGCCGATGATGAGCAGCGGTCGATTGGGAAAGACCGGGGTGAACTTCGCCGACGGCGGATTGATCACGCGGAAGTCGACGAGCCCGGTGGTCGCGGCCTGCTGCCCGAGGCGCGTGCTGTCGAGTCTCGAGAGCAGCGCATCGTATTGCGTCTTGGTGACGTCGTAGTTGCGCGTCAGCTGCGAATATTCCGCCTGGACCTGCGGCGCCGCGCCGATCTTGCCCTTGAGGGTCGCGATCTGCTGGTGCAGATCCGAGATCTCCTGCTGGATCGAAGCGACGTCGACCCGCGCGGCGTTGTACTGCTCAGCCAGCTGCTGATAGACGGGGTTGGCCGAGAGGCCGAGCGCCGAGGCGGCCCCCACGTCGCCCTTCTGAGCGGCGGCCAATTCCTGTTGCTGGCGCGCCTTCAGCTCCTTGATGGTCTGCTTGAGCGCGATCACATCCGGATACTGGTCGGTGTACTGCAGCAGCATCTGGTCGAGCTTCTGCTGGTCGACGGCGATTTGCTGCTCGGTGTCGAGCGCTGCGCCGCCCACGGGCCCCACCGCGACGGAGGGTGCGCCGCTCGGAGTGAACTGCTGACCGGTGCGCATCTCCTGCGCAAGGGCATCACGCTTGCGCTGGGCCACATAGAGGTTGCCCTTCAACTGCTCGAGCTGGCTGTTGTCGGCCTGGAGCTGACTGAAGGCATCGCCCTGCTCCCCCGGCACGAGCCCGATGTGCGCCCGCTTGAAATCCGCGAGCTGCTGCTCGGTGTTCGAGAGGCGCTGGCCGTATTCGGCGATCTGCTGGGTGAGGAACTGTACCGCCTGGCGCGAGCTGTGGCTCTTGCCGGTGAGCGAGCCCTCGACGAAGTCATTGAGCAGCTGGTTGACCACCTGGATGGCGCGCGCGCGGTTGGTGTTCTCGTACGTCAGGGTGAAGAGAGTGACCTGGCTCTTCGGGACCCTGGGATCCACATCCGCGATGAGCGTGATGTTGTCGCGCAGCCCATCGATCACGGCCTGCTGCTGCTTGGGCGTGACCGCCCCCGCCATGAGGTTGGTCTCGTTGGCGACCTTGCGCAGCTGCGGGTCGCTCAGGAGCACATCGCTCACCTGCTGGATCTCGGCGGCGATGTCATCGCCCAGGCTGATGCCCTGGGTCGCCTGGCTCAACGTCGTACTGGTATTGACGAAGATCGTCGCCTTGGCCTCGTACTTGTTCGGAATGAGGAACACGACCAGCCACGCCACGAGCGCCACGCACCAGGCGACGACGAGGGCCGTCCACTTGAAGCGCCAGACGCCGCGCAGCTGGTCCTGAAGCGCCGAGAGGTCCGAGAAGAGTGAGGTGTTTGCCATCGGGTCCTCGGCGCCTAGAACAGGGATTCCGGCACGACCAGCACGTCGCCGGGCTGCACTTTGAGGTTCTGCGACAGGTCGCCGCCGTTGAGGAGACTCGAGAGGCGCACGTGCAGCGTTTCCTCCTTGCCATCGACCTTGCGCTCGAGCTTCGCGCTGTTGCCCGAGGCATACGGCGTGAGCCCACCGGCGGCGAGCACCACATCGAGCACCGTCATGCCTTCGTGATAGGGAATGGATTCCGGATGCACGACCTGTCCGATCACCTGCACCTGGCTCAACACGCTCATGGCGTTTTCGACGATGACCGTCACCCGGGGCGAGCGGATGTACTGGCTGAGTGCCTTGTCCATGGCCTCCCCGAGCTCCACCGGTGTCTTGCCGGCGGCCATGATGTTGGAGATGAGGGGGGTGGAGATGCGGCCGTCGGGGCGCACCGGCACGGCCTTCTGCGAGAGGTCCGGGTTCTGCCAGACGAAGATGTCGAGCACATCCCCCGGTCCGATGACGTAGTTCTTGGCGACTGGGCCGCTCGGGTGGGAAACGATGGGCGCCACCTTGGTCGCTTGGGCCCAGGCAGGCAGGCACGAGAGAGCGAGCGCGAGTGCGCCGGCTGCGATCAGCCCCGAAATTCGTGAAATGTGTCGCAACATAATGTCAGCCTAGCCGAAAGTGTTACCGTGGTCTGTGGTTGGGGTCTCAAGCGCCGCTCAAGCCCCGAGGGTGGCGAGCAGCCGCTGCGCCTTCTGCCGGGCATCGAAGGGATGCGGGCTCGCGAGGATCTTCGAGAGGATCTCCCGCGCCTCGGCCGCCTGGCCGGTCTTGGAGAGCACGTAGGCGTAGTGATACGCGAGATCCGGGTCGGCGGGAGCGAGTTTCACGGCCCGCGCGAGGTAGGGCAGCGCCTGGGCCCCCTGCCCCTTCTGCGCAAGAATCCATCCGAGGGTGTCGTTCACGCCCGCGGACTTCGGTGCGAGCTGATAGGCGCGCTCGGCCATGGCCTCGGCCTGCGGGTCCCCGGTCTGACTCAAGGTCCAGGCGAGGTTGTTGAGCGCGATCACATCGTTCGGCTGCGCTTTCAGCACCGCCCGGAATTCCTGCACGGCCTGGCGCGGCGAATGCACGGCAAGGTAGTAATTGCCGAGCACGCCGCGCACCCGCCAGTCATTCGGGGAGCGCTTGAGCCACGCCTGAAGCGGCTGGCTCGGATCCGGCGTGTGCGCAAGGAGACGCGCGTGATAGAGCTTCACGGCCACATCGGCACTGGGTCCGAGCGCCTGGGCCGCGGTGTAGGCGGTAATGGCCGCGGCCGGCTGATGCAGCGCCAGCTCCACATCGCCCTTGAGGGCCATGGCCTCGGCGCTCTTCGGCTGGCTGGCGATCAGCGCCTCGGCACGCGAGAGCGCCGCCGGCCCATTGCCCGCCCGCAGGTCCATCAGTGCGAGCGTGCTCACCACGGGCAGCCAGTTTGGTTGCAACTGGGCGGCCTTCTGCAAAGACGAGCGGGCCGCGGCCGGCTCGTTGAGTGCGAGCTGGGCGCGTGCGCTGTTCAGCCAGTAGAGCGCGTTCTTGGGCTCTGCCGTCGTGGCCTGGGTAAAGCGATTGAGCGCGGCGGAATACTGGTTGGCCTGCATGAGGAGCAGGCCCGCGTCCTCGATAAGCGCGGTCTTGCTGGCCTCTGCGGCGATGCCTCGATCGAAGGCCGTGTTCGCCGCGGCGAGATCGCCCTGGGCGAGCGCCACCTGGGCGAGCCCGAACTGCACGTCCGAGGATTTGTCCGCGTTCTTCGCCCCCAGCAACACGGTGCGCGCCTGGGCCAGGGATCGGGTGCGCATCAGCGCATCGGCGAGCGCCAGACGGACCGGGAGTACGTCAGGGTGCGCGGTGAGCACGGCGCTCAGGCGGCGCTGCGCGGCGGCGGCATCTCCCTCGGCCTCTTCCACGTGCGCAAGATCGATCACCGAGGTAAGGTCGTTCGGATGCGCGGCGAGCGCCTGGCGCAGGAACGCGCGCGCCCGGTCGAGCTGGCTCTGCGAGACCGCATAGGAAGCCGCGAGATCGAGCGTTCCCGCATCATGCGGATGAGCGGCCACGAGCGCATCGACCTGCTGGCTGGCGGCATCGGGGCCGCGAGTGGCGAGGAGCGCGGTGATGAGCAGCTTGTCGCGCCGCAGATCCCCCGTGTCCTGGGTCTTCTCAAGAAGCGAGAGCGCCTGCGCCGCCTGGCCGGTGCCAAGGTACACGGCCGCGAGATTGTCGGCGGCGGCCGTGTCATTCGGGTGCTCGCGCAGGGTGTGCTCGAGCGCCTGGACCAGCGCCTGGGAGTTGCCGGTGCGGCGCGCCGCCTCGCTGTAGAGGGAGAGGATCTGCGGATCGAGGTTCGGGGCGCCGAGGGCGGGCGTGAGCACGCTCATCGCCGCTCCGGGCTGGTCGAGCTTCAACTGCACATCCGCGAGGAGCTTTCTCGCCTGGAGATTGTCGGGGGTCTCGGAGACCACCCGCTGGAGCTGTTGCTGCGCCTGCTCGAGATCGCCGCTTTGCAGGAGCGCCGCGCCGAGCGCCATGCGCGCCTGCACGAAGTCGGGAGCGTTCTCCACCACCCGCTCGAGCTCGGTCGTGCCGCCCACCAGGTCCTTGCGCGCGAGCTTGATACGCGCATCGAGCAGCATCGTCGCCGGGGACTGCGGCTCGAGCTTCCCGAGGACCGCCTGGCTCTTGGCGGCCGCATCGAGCTCACCCAGCGCGAGGCGCGTTTCGGTGAGAGCGATCAGGGCCGTCACACGGTGGGTGATGGGCTCGGACGCCGGCATGCGCTTGAGCGAGCGCTCGAGGGCCTGCTCGGCGGCCGGAAACTGTCCGAGCCACTCATCGATCCGCCCTTCAAGGAGCGGCGGCTCGGAGGATTTGGGGTTAAGCCGCGCGGCGCTCTCGAGCTGCTTCAGCGCCGGTTCGAGCTTGCCCTCCTGGGCGAGGGCTTCGGCGAGGAGGTCCTGCGCGGAGGTAAGACCCGGTTGCTGCGCGAGAAGCGGATTGAGCAACGCGATCGCCTCATCGGGATGCCCCGTGGCGAGGAGCGCGCGGGACCGCGTCAAAGTGAGCCCGGGCTCCGGAAGCTGGATCGATCGGTGCGCGAGCGCATCGAGGAGCGCCTGGGCCTTGCCGGTGGCGAGCAAGACCCGCGCCCGAAGCGCATCGACCTCGGGGCCCTTCGCGCCTGCCGAGCGTGCGTGGGCGAGTGATGAGGCCGCGCCGCCCGGGTCACCGGCATCGAGCGACAATCCCGTGAGCATGAGCCACGCCTGGGTGTTCTTCGGCTCCTTCTGCAGCGCCGCGCGCAGATCGAAGGCCGCATCCTGCCACTCACCGGCTTTGATCTCCCGCTGGGCCCGCTCGATGCGGTAGTGGGGAGTCAGGAACATGCCGCACCCGCTCAACGCGAGAAGGGTGAGCAGTGTGCCAAAGCGTCCCGCCCGAGCTGGACTCACGCCAAGCCAATTCCTCATGCTTCGTTTCTCCACAGGCGCAGTGGGTAGTCCTCTCGCCACGGCGACAAACCGTGGGGCGCGGCGCGTCCATGGTGTGCAGCGCAGGGCGCGAGGATACCGGCTGGTCAAAGACTGCCGCAATCCCGTAGCCGATCGGGGACAACCGACACCCCGAGCGTGCCGATGCTATTCGTTGATTATGTTACCAGTTTGCGGACGGGAGCACCCCGCCACGAAACGGTGGCCTGGAGGGAATTTGACCGTAATAGGTGGGGCATCGCACGGAACCACGTCGCAATTCGTGCCCGGTCCGGGTGCGCCTCGAGCCCTCGCGGATCGGGCCGCCCCCTTCTTACTTATGCCGTTCGATTCAGGTCGGGTTCAGGTTCACCTCTTTAATCGATCCGGGCGCTACGGGCCTGGGCACCGCCCGGGAGGTCAGATCGTCTTGCTGGCCACGTTCGAGAGACTGCTCTGCGAGCCACTCGAGGTGTAGGCCGTTACCGCGAAGTACCAGGTGCCCGAGGAGAGACCGCTGATGAGGTAGTCCGTGAGGCCGACGTTGGTGATCTCGACCTTCTGGGTGAGCGAGCCGGGGCTCGTGCCGTAGTAAATGGTGTAGCCCGCGAGGTTCGTGAGCGTCGAGCCATCGGTATTGGTGGTGGGCGGCGCCCAGGAGACATCGGCGCTGCCGGTGCCCGAATTGGCCTCGAGCACCACGATGGAGAAGGCTGCAAGGGAAGCGGTCCCCTGCGCGGTACTCGCGGAGATCACGATATTGCCGTACGTGGCGGCATCGGCCGCCGCAGGTGTCCCGGAGAGCGTGCCGGTGCTGGCATTGAAGGTCGCCCAACGCGGCGCGTTCTGGATATGGAACGTCACCGTCCCGCTCGCATTGCTCACCGCGGGAGTGAAGTGGTAGGCCTGCCCGGCCGTGACGGTGGGCAGGGGAGTGCCGGACAGGGAGAGCGGCGCACCCCAGCCCGGCTCCAAGGCCGGTGAGGTCGATTTGGACGTGGCAGTCGCGGTCGAAGAAGACGCTGGAGGCAATATCGATTTGGACGAAGAGATCGACGCCGATGGTGACGCCGCCCCTCCTCCACCACACCCCGCCAGCACGACCGATATGAGCACCGCACCACAGAGGGTTCGGATTGAAAGGGTACGCATGTTCCTTGAGTCCTCCAACCCGGGGCGGCGCCCGCGGGTCTTGCACCTGATGTCGCTGTCCTCGAGATCGAGTGCGATCTCGCGAGCAGGCAGGGAGGCCTGGGAGCAACTTGCATGCCATGGATTTATCGACGAAGAATCAATGACTTATGCGCGACGAGCGCATCCGCGTCACAGACCGTCGAAGGGGCGGCGTCTGCGGATGCAGACGCCAAGTTGTGACTGCACTGCGGGTAGGCGCTGCAAGCGCATGAATCGCCGCTGAAAGCACTGCGGCCGCGGTTACGCTGCCGGGCCGCGTCAGCGGGTGACCCGGAATGTCAACACGTGAAGCGGCACAGGACTTGCCTCACTAGGGACAAACCAACACGCCGTAGGTAGTTTCCGCAAGAGCGCCTTGGACGCGCTCACCGTCGCCGAGCGAACCGCAGCCGGCGCGCGGCGCGCCGCTCGCAAGATCAGATCGTCTTGCTCGCCACGTTCGAGAGACCGCTCTGCGCGCCACTCGAGGTGTAGGCCGTTACCGCGAAGTACCACGTTCCCGAGGTCAGTCCACTCACGACGTAGTTGCTGAGACCGACGTTCGTGATCTGCACCGTCTGGGTGAGCGAGCCGGGGCTCGTGCCGTAATAGATGGTGTAGCCTGCGAGGTCCGTGAGGGTCGAGCCATCGGTATTGGTGGTGGGCGGCGTCCAGGAGACATCGGCACTGCCGGTGGCGGCGCCCGACTCGATCACGGTGATGGAAAACGCGGGGAGCGATGCGCTCGACTGCCCATTGCTCGCCGAAATCTGGATATTGGCGTAGGTGCCCGCATTGGCCGACTGCGGCGTACCGGAGAGCTTGCCGGTGCTGCTGTTGAAGCTCGCCCATCTGGGCGCGTTCTTGATGCTGAAGGTCACCGTGCCGCCCGAGTTGCTCACCGAGGGGGTGAAGCCATAGGCCTGGCCCACCGTGACGGTGCTCGGCGGAGAGCCGAAGAGCGTGAGTGAGGCAGTCGGCGTCGAAGTCGTTGAGGACGTCGAGGTCGCCGACGGCCAGCTCAGTGAATTCGCCTTTGCCGATAGGGAAGCGGTGGGATTGGCTGGCGCCCCCCCGCCGCCGCAACCGGCGAGCGCAGCCAACATGATCACCGCAAATGAGACGCCCCGGATCGACACTGCACGCATACCTTTCGACTCCTCGTGCCCGGAGCCGAAGCCCTCGGGTCTTGCACCAGCGCCGCCACCTCGGTCGTCCGCGCGGACTTTCGGGTGGCGCCGGACCACTAATGCAACCAGCGTGCCACTGCCTGAAACTTCATGATATTCAAATAGTTGCTTGATTCTTGCCGGGCGTCGTCGGCGCCTCGAGACCGGATCTGTCTGCCGGCGCAGACGTGCAGCTCACCTGTCACAACCACTGGGCTATGCAACACGCTGAATTTACCGCGAAATCCATACTGTCGCGGCTACGGTGCCGAAGGCGGTCAGCAGGTGACCAAGAATGTCACTGCGTGAAATACCGCAATTTGCCGTGTCATCGGCGCCTGACACAATCCAACATAACACCGGTCGATGAGACAGAAGCTCGGCGCGAGTTGACAGAATGCCGCCGCGCGATGCCGAGGCTCGTTCGACTCTCGGCGGCGCCGGACCGACGAGGCTCAATTGCGCGCAAAGCAGCCAAATTCCAGCGCAATATGTAATGACGCCATATTGCGACAGATGGGGTGAGCTGCTAGAGTGCGCATCAAGATAAAGGGGTCCTCGCATTCCCCTCACAACACCGAGGATCCCAAGGCGATACCGCCGATGAAGGCCAAGACCATACGGCCGCTGCTGCTGCTGCTCCTGTTCGGATTCTTCCCGACCAGCGGGTGGATGATCGTGCGCAGCGGTCCCGATACGAGCGGCGCTCCTGCGCCCATCTGCGCACTCAAGGCAGGCGTCCCGACGTGCCGCCAGGCGGGACTTCCCGGACCCGCCCTGCCCACGCCCCCGGGCGACGCGAAACCCTCTGGCGTGGGCGCTTCTGCGCAGCCTTCCGCCTCGAACATTCCCCGGCCGGAATCTTCCGCACCGGGCAAGGTGTCGAACGCCTCCCCGACTGCGGCGCCCGATCCGGCTTCCGCCACAGTGACCGATCCGTCCGTGGATCCCGGCGCCGGCGATTACGCCTTCTCCCCGAGCGATGGGTTCGGGGACTTCGGGGTTCCGGATGAGCTGCCCGGGGGCTACGCCTCCGACCCCGGGGGCCCGTACGTCACCCTTCCCGGCGGCGCACTCCCGTCGGCCCACTCAGGCTCGAATTCCAGCGGAAGCAACCCGCGTGGCGGGTCCGGTGACTCCGGCACTCCGGGCGGCACGGGCAGCCCGGGCCACTCCGGCGGCTCCTCGGGCACGGGCTCGGGCAGCCTGCTCGATCCGCCGGGCGCCACGGGAGGCGCTGGGGGATCGGGCTCGAACGGCCCGAGCCCCATCAGCGGCAGCAACACTCATCAGGCCACCGTGCCCGAGCCCTCGACGCTCGCGCTGTTTCTCGCGGGGGCGGCGGCACTCGGTTTTGCGCTCCGCCGCCGCGTGAGCATCTGATACGGCCCGCAGGCGTGCCCGCGCACGCCGGCCCCTCGCTTTACTTGTTCGGCGCCCGTCGGGCGATGCGCTCCATGAGGTCATAGAGCGTCGGGCGCGTCACGCCGAGGAGCTCGGCCGCCCGGGAGATGTTGCCGCCGGTGAGGGCGAGCGCCTCCCGGACCGCGGCGGCTTCGGCTCTCTGGCGCACCTCACGCAGCGGCAGAATGCGGCTCTCGAGTTGATCATCGAGCGCCTGGACGTTCTGCCTCAGGCCCTCGGACGGAACCGGTTTACGCGCCCCCACCCTCATAGCACTCCGCGTCCTCGCCTGCCTCTGTTGACGCTCAGTGCGAGGAGGCTCGCGGCCGCAAGAGGCACTGCCGGGCGGATAGCGATTTTGACGGACATGGGCAGGACTCCCGGGTTGGTGCGCCCTTCATGCGCGCAGCAGCGTGCTCGACATCGGCAGCCGCAACGACCCCGGCAGGGTTCTCAGACGCGTTCTTGTTCTGCGCGAACCCCAGGGAGCCTGAGTGGGCGGCCACCCGTTCTTCTGAGGCAATGGGATAGCAAGGGCTGTGCCAGGCTCTTGCGCCCCTACCCGATCAATGGGTTACGAGCCATTCATGCGGACGGGCGTTCGCCTGTGTAAGAAACCGCGACACCTGTTTCGGCGCCACCCCGGTCCGTCCCAAGAGGTCGTAGAGGGTCGGGCGGGTGACTCTGAGAGGCGCCGCCGCCTTCGAGAGATTGCCTCCCGTGATGGCAAGCGCCCGTTGCACGGTGGCGGTGTCCGGACGCTCGCGAGCCTTCCCATAATTCCACAGACGCGCACCATCGCCCCGATGCTCTTCGCCGCGCGTGCGCGGAGACTCTTTCCCCTGGTCACCCGATGACTGCGAGAGATCCGGTTCCGCCACGCGCCGGCCAGCCGCGACGTCCCCGTTTCAGGCATTCCCGTGGACCATCACGCGCCGAGGAATCCACCGTGCCCACCATTTGCACCTTTTATGGAATTCTGATTCAGATGTTCTACAACGATCAGGGACCAGCGCACTTTCATGTAAAGTATGGTGAATACAAGGCCGTGGTCGACATCCAGACTCTGGATGTCATCCAGGGAAGGCTGCCGCACCGTGCGGCCTCCCTGGTGCGGGAGTGGGGCCGGGCGCATCGAGGTGAGCTGCTCGAGGATTGGGAGCTGTGCCGACTGAAGCACCGGCCAAAATCGATTCAACCGCTGGAGTAATGTCGTGAACTGGGATGTGGTGAGCGTGGAGGTGAGCGCTCCGCACACACTGTTCGTGCGGTTCCGCGATGGCGTTCAGGGTGAGATTCGATTCAAGCCGTCCTTCTTTCAAGGCGTCTTTTCGCACCTGATGGACCAACATGCCTTCGAGGGGGTTCGCCTGGTCGATGGCGTCGTCACCTGGCCTGAAGAGCTCGATCTCGCCCCGGACGCCATGCATGATGAGATCCAGCGCACCGGTCGCTGGGTCCTCGAATAGCGGCTCGCCCTCCCCTATTTCGGCGCCGCCCCGGTCCGTCCCAAGAGGTCGTAGAGGGTCGGGCGCGTCACGCCGAGGAGCTCCGCCGCCTTCGAGATGTTGCCGCTCGTGATGGCAAGCGCCCGCTGCACGGCCGCGGTCTCGGCCCTCTGGCGCACTTCGCGCAGCGGCAGGATGCCCGCCTCGCCCTCGGCGGCCTCGGCATCGAGCGTCAGGTCCTCCGCCGTGACGAGCTTTCCCTCGGCCATGATGGCGGCCGCGTTCACCTTGTTCTCGAGCTCGCGCACGTTCCCCGGCCAGGGATAGTTCTCGATGGCGCTGATGGCGTCGGGCCCGAGCTTGAGCGCGGGTTTCCCGTGGCGCTTGCAGGCCTGCTGCAGGAGATAGTTGGCGATCAGCACCGCATCCGAGCCGCGCTCGCGCAGCGGCGGGATGAGCACCGCCACCTCGCTGATGCGGTAGAAGAGGTCCTCGCGGAAGGTCTTCTCGCCGATCGCCGCCTTCAGGTCCCGATGGGTGGCGGCGATGATGCGCACGTCCACCTGGATCAACTCCCGGCCGCCCACGCGCTCGATCACCCGCTCCTGCAGGAAGCGCAGGAGCTTCGCCTGCAGGGCGAGCGGCATGTCGCCGATCTCATCGAGAAAGAGCGTGCCGCCATCGGCCATCTCGATCTTGCCCTTGGTCTGCTTGACCGCGCCGGTGAAGGCGCCGCGCTCGTAGCCGAAGAGCTCGCTCTCGAGCAGGTTCTCGGGGATGGCAGCGCAGTTGATCGCGACCATGGGCTGTCCGGCGCGGGCGCCCAAGGCATGCAGCCCCTGCGCAAGGCGCTCCTTGCCCGTGCCGCTCTCCCCGAGCAGCAGCACCGTCGCCTGGGTGGGCGCGAGCTTCTGCACGAGGCGGCAGACCTTGAGCATCGACTCGCTCGCCGCGATGACCCCCTCGATGGCCATCGAGGAATCGCCCGCGAGACGGCGGTTCTCCTCCTCGAGCTCGTGGATGCGCCGCGCTCGATCGATGATGAGGGAGAGCACCTGGGTATCGACCGGCTTCTGGCAGAAGTCATAGGCGCCAAGTCCAATGGCCCGCAGCGCGTGCTCCCGGCCCTCGCGTCCGGTGACGACGATGATCTTGGTGGCCGGCGCGATGCGCAGCACCTCGGTGATGGTGGCGAAGCCCTCCTCCACCCCGTCGGGATCCGGAGGCAACCCCAGATCCTGCAGCACGATGGGCGGCTCGAAGCGGCGCACGGCCGCGAGCGCCTCGGCGCGGTTCGAGGCGCACTCGACCTCGTAGGTGTCGAGCGCCCACTTCAACTGGCGTTGCAGGCCCGGATCGTCCTCGACGACCAGCAGCCTAGTTGGCTTCGAGTCCAAGTTGTTCTCCTTCCGTAGCAGTCGAGGTCGTGAGCGCCGGCGCGAGCGGCAGGCGCAGCATGAATCGCGTCCCGCGGCCCAAGCGGCTCTCGACCTCGATGGTGCCGCCGCACTTGCGGACGAACTCGCGCGCCTGGTAGGCGCCGATCCCGAACCCCCGCTCGCCCTTGGTGGTCTCGAAGGGGCGGAACAGCCGGTGGCGCACGAACTCCTCGTCCATGCCGCTGCCGGTATCGATCACTTCGATGAGCGCATGCTGGCCGGTCTTTTGGAGCCGTACGGTAACCGATCCGTCCGGCGGTGTCGCCTCCTGGGCATTGCGGATGAGATGCTCGAGCACCTGCAAGAGCCGCTCGCGGTTGAGGACGACCTCGCCGCGCTCGCGCACCTCGAGCGCCGGGACGGGTTTCCCGGAGCAGCGACGGATGGCCTCGGCGCACAGCTCCCCGAGCTCCACCCGGCGGTTCTGCTCGGTGAGCACGCCGCTTCTGAGCTCATCCATGAGGCGGGTCATGCGCTTGACGGAGTTGTCGATGGTGAGGATCGCATCGTCGAAGAACTCCGGGTTGCCGCGATGGCGCGCCGCGTTCTCAACGACGAGTGCCTGCTGGGCGATCAGGTGCCTCAGGTCATGCATGAGCACCGCCGAGAGGCGGCTCATCGCCTCGAACTGATGCGCCTCGGCGAGGCGCTTGGCGGCCTGCTCGAAGGCGAGGAAGCTCGCCACCTGGCGTCCCGCGGCCCGAAGCAGGTCGAGCTCCTCCCAGGAGAGGCGCACCGCGGCGAGCGGCTGGCCGACGACCACGAACCCGACCAGCGCGCTCTCGCAGATGAGCGGCACGACGAGCCACAGGCGCGCATTGGCGATCATCCATTCCGGGGGGGTCAGTGCGGGCTTGCCGCGGTGCGGATGGCGCGCCTCCTCGAGGTCGCAGATCCACTCGTGGGCGAGCAGGTAGTCGAAGAACGGCGCGTGACCGCTCTCGAGCGGCGCCGAAGGCGGGGCGAGATCCCCGCCCACCGGCGCATAGGCTCCCTCGGCGTCCCGCAGCCACAGCCCCCCGTAGGGGGAGCTCATGAAGCCCGCCATGACCTTGGCGATGCGATCGTAGATCGGCGTGTCGCCCCCCACCGAGAGCGCGCGGGTGAGCTTCTGCCACTCGCTGCGATAGTCGTAGCGGTATGGAAAGAGATACTTGGCGATGGTTACCCGCGACCAGGCGCGGAACTGCTCCGAGAGCGCCGCCACGGCGAGCACCAGCGTGCCGGCTGCGAGGAACAGCATCTGCCCGGCCGCGCCCCAGGACCCCCCGAGCCGGCGGATGAGAAAGCTGCCGAGCGCCATGACGAGGGCGTAGAGCGCCGCCCCGAGCAGCGTCGCGCTGAAGAAGACGATGCGCGGGGAGAGAAAGGCCGCCGACTCCCACTCCGGGATGCGGCTCAGGCCCACCGCGAGAAGCCCCGCCAGCGCCGCATTGACGATGCCGCGGTCCACCCAGAAGACCTCGGCGAAACTGCCGCGCAACATCGCGATGGAGAAAAGGCAAAGGTCCCAGGCAAAGAGCGCCCCGAGGGCGAGCCACACGTACTTGAGCGCGTAGCGCTGCGTGGCGCGGGTATTGCGCGCCACCTGCTCGACGAGCATCAGGCCCGCGATGGCGAGGATGAAGGACCCCCATAGCCAGTACCGCTCGACCTGACGCGCCATCGCCCCCGGACCGCCCGGCAGCACGGTACCGATCGCGCCGAGGACCACCAGCGCCACGAGCACCACGAGCGCCCGCTGCACGATATGCGCCACCCGCGAGGCTTGCGAACGCCCGAGGCAGCGCACCAGCACGAGCATCCAGGCGAGATCGCGCAGGTACTCCGCAGCGATCCCAAGTCCCAAGGGGAAGGGAATGCCGCGCGCCTGCGCCGTGAGCACCAGGGACCAGCCAACCTGGGCGCCGAGCGCCGTCGCGAGACCGGAGCCGGTGAGGCGGCGCCGCCAAAGCGTCAGGGACGCTGCGAGCAGCGCCGCATAGGCGAGGGTCGAGAGGAGGTACCCGAGCACCGGGCGATCTTAATGCACGGCTGTGAAGATTGCCGGAATCGAGTGCTCGGCAGCACGCCGGTGACCCGCAGGGCTGCAAGGCCCGGCTGAAAGGCGTCACCGCGAGGGTCGCGGCGGGCAGGAGATGCCCGCCGCGACCCTCTTGACGCTAATGCCGGTGTTGAGTGTCCGGGCGAGCGGCGCGCTGCTCGCTCAGGGCGCGATCTCGCGGATCTCGTTGTTGCCGAGATCCCCCACGAAAACCTGCCCGGCGGCACTGCCGGAGGTCACCACCGCAAGGCCGCTCGGGCTGTAGAACGTGGCGGTCGTTGCCGCGCCGTTCACGGCGCCCTGCGCACCCGTGCCCGCGAGCGTGCTCACCAGGCCCGTCGGTGCGACCAAGCGGATCTCATTGTTGACGGAATCGGCCACATACACGTTGCCCGCGGCATCCACCGCCACGTCATTGGGTCCGTGGAACTGGGCCGCACTCCCGGTACCGTTCGTGTTGCCCGCCGTGGTCTGGCCCGCCAGGGTGCTCACGACGTCCGAGGCATTGATCATGCGGATCTCGTTGTTCAAGAAATCCGCGACGTAGACGTTGCCGGAGGAATCCACCGCCACGCCGGAGGGCTTGTTGAACGATGCCGAGGTACCCGAGCCATTCGCACTGCCCGCGGTGGTCGAGCCCGCGATGGTCGTCACCACGCCGGCGGGGGTGATCTTGCGGATCTCGTTGTTGGCGCTGTCGGCCACATAGACGTTGCCGGAGGAATCCACCGCCACGCCACTCGGCTGGTTGAATTGGGCGGCGGCGCCCGTGCCGTCAAGAGACCCGGCCGAGGTCTGTCCGGCGAGCGTCGTGACGGTGCAGGCGCTCGCCACGAGGCTCGTGCACACGATCTTGCGGATCCGGTTGTTGTAGAAATCAGCCACGTAGATGTTGCCCGAGGCGTCCACCGTCACCCCGGTCGGATAGTTGAAAGCAGCCAAATTACCCGTCGTATTGTCGACGAAACCGGCGGTGCCCGTGCCGGCGAGCGTGGTCACGACTCCCGCGGGGGTGATCAGTCGGATCTCATTGTTGGCGCTGTCCGCCACGTACAGGTTGCCCGAGGAGTCGACCGCAACACCAATGGGGCCATTGAAGCTGGCGGCCGGTCCCGTGCCATTGACGTTGCCCGCCACGGTCGAGCCCGCGAAGGTGCTCACCGTCGCCGTGAGAGTGGTGCAGCTGAAGGTGTCCGAGGTGACATTGGCGGTGATCGGTCCGTTGAAATTGGACGCACCAGCGGTGCAGGTCTCGAGGGACGGCTGTGCCACCACGGTCACGTGGACCTGGGTGTTATAGGGCACGGGCTGGGTGAACTGATAACTCGTCTTGCCGGCGCTGACCGCAAGCGTTTCCCCGCCCGAGTAATCGAGCAGCTGCAATCCCGCATTGGAGAGACCGGTGATCGTGCCCGCGACGGTGAAGGTGGCGACCTGGCAGGACACAGTGACCGTGGTCACGTTGGCCATGGCCGTGCCCGTTGCATTGCTCACGGAGCAGGTCTCGCCGGTCGGCTGGGTACCCACGGCCACACTGTAGGTCGCCCCGCTCGAGAGCTTGGTTGCGAAGGTGAACGTGCTCGATCCGGAGGGCACTGTGAGGTTGTCTCCCCCGTTGTCGGTGAGCACGAGACCGGAGGCATTGAGCCCGGTGACGGTGCCGCCGATCGTGAAGGAGCTGGTCGTGCCACCACCCGTGCCGCCGCCGCTGCCACTACCGCCACTGCTTCCTCCTCCACCGCAGGCGGCGAGGGAGAGCACGCAGAGGGCTAAAAGAGTCCGATAGCCGCCACGCAGCACTGCATGGTGGAGTGCGGGAACACGCATGAGAGACCTCCCTTGGTACGCTTTAGACACAGTATGGGCTCGCCCCGCTGACTGCCAGCTGAACGCTTCAGCTGAGCAGCGTGCAATCGTCGGAATCTTTTACATCCCGTGAGCACGAAACCCGATGGCGAACGGCGACAACGGCCCGCACGCGAACCCATTCTGATGGCCCGCGGCGACACTTGAAGTGAACCGTGTCACAGCTCGGCGACAGATCGCCGCTGCCGCCGTCCCGCATCGTCGGGTTAATTTACGGAGACTTATGTCAAGACGGCAATTGTGTCGTAAGTCTATGTTCTAAAAGCAAAATAGTGCCTGGCCCGGAAATTGCTGTCGGTTCATCGGGCCGAGAAGTGCCTGCTATTGATGGCTTAGGAGTCAAGACATGAAATCCAAATTTGCGGCGGTCTGTTCGGCGGCGTTATTGGGAGTTGCCGCAGCCTCGGCCCCGGCCTTTGCCGGGACGATGAGCTGGAATTTTCTCTCGCTGGCGGGAAACCCGGCGCAGCCGGGTGTGAGCCTCATGAGCACCAGCTACACCTTCACGCAGGGGTCGATGTCCCTCACGGCCAACTCGATGATGCGCAGCGGCTCGGGCTGGGCCATGGGGACCGAGGACCTGTACGCCAAGAATGGCGGCTCGGTCTCGGAGGACGGCCTGGGCTTGATGGGTGACCCCTCTGGGGATCACGAGATCTTCTATCCCAACGGGATCGAGCTCACCGGGTTCTCCGGTCACATCTCGGGCGTGATGATCGGCTCGCTCCAGGGCAGCGCCACGAACGGTGAATCCTGGGCGGTCTACGGGAGCAACGACGGCACCACGTGGACCCAACTCGGCTCCGGCATGGGGGGCAGCACCGAGGACTTCACCGCCTCGAGCCTGCTCAGCTACAGCGATCTGATCATCACCGATCCGGTCTCGACGCCCTACCTCAATTCGAACGACATCGTCCTGATGGGCGTCACCACCACCAGCGTGCCCGAGCCCGGCACGCTCGCGCTCTTCGGCGCCGGCCTCCTCGGTTGTGCGCTCCTCATTTCCCGCCGGCGCCGCATCCGGCAGGACTGAGGGCAGAGCGAGCTGTGACATCCCACCCGGATGTCCCTGGAACGGCCCCTCACGGGGCCGTTCCGGTTTTCGAGGCGGGAGATTTCCCGCCAGGCGTTCAGACCAGGGATGGAAGGCGCTCTCTTGCAAGGGGTAGAGAGGCGCTGGCATGACGCCCGTTCCCGACGACCATCAGCGGCGCCCTGGCCGCTAAGGAGACTGTGATGACACCGTCCAACCCCATGGCCCGAAAATCCAACCTGACACCGAGCCCGCTCAGGCTGTTCGCGATGGCGGCCGCCGCCTCGCTCCTCACCCTCGTGCCACGCGCCGAGGCGAGCACCCTGACCTACGACCTGGCCCCTCGCATGGGCTCGGGAACCGCTCTGCCGACTCTGCACTACGGCACGGTCACGCTGACCGGAAGCGGCCCCGATGTCCTGGTCACGGTGGCCCTGACCCCGAACGAGGGCTTCGGGGACACGGGTGCCGGTGCGTCATTGCTCTGGAACATGAGCAACCCCTCGCTGTCCATCTCGGGCCTCACGCCCGGGTTCTCGGTGGTCGGCGGCACCCAGAGTGCCGGTGGCTGGACGGTCGACAACGCCGAGGGCGGCGTCCTCCCGGGAGAGGGCGCTGGCGGGACGGGCGAATGGGACTTTGCGCTCACCTGCCGCTGGGGCGCGTGCGGCCCGGGCGGCAGCCACCCCTACACCGGAGCGCTCAGCTTCACGATCGATAACGCGAGCGTGAGCGATTTCATGGCGAACGGTGACCGATTCTACTTTGCCTCCAACATCTGCTCGCTGATCGGGGGCAATGGCCCCTGCGCCCCGGGAAAAAATGGCGGCGACATCGTGGCCGTGAAGGCGGGAAGCAGCGTTTCCGAGCCCGCGACGCTCGCGCTCTTTGCCGCCGGCCTCATCGGCGGCGCGCTGCTCATCGCGCGGCGGCGCATGAGGCGCGTCCGGACTTCGAAGGCAGGCATGCCGCACTGACCCCTGAGCGCTCTCGCACGAACGGCCGCCTCGTGGGGCCGTTCTGTGCTTGGCGCCCGCTCGGGCGCCGATCGGCCGGCTGCATCCGGCGTCGATTTCTCTTACAGTCGATGCTGAACATAATGCGAATTCAACGTCAATGCATTGATTTCTAAAGAGAATTATAAATGGCCCGGAAATTGCTTCATGTCAGTCGGGGCACTACCCCGACACTGAGTCTGGAGACTAGGAATGAAACTCAAAATAGCCGCTCTTCTTTCGGCCGCCGCTCTGCTCGGAGCCGCCGCCACCCTCCCGGCCTCGGCCGGCACTCTCAACTGGAACTTCTACCAGCTCGCGGGGAGCCCGGCGCAACCCGGCACCCAGCTGGGCACCCAGCAATGGTTCAGCCAGGACGGGTTCAGCCTGCTCGCCCAGTCGTACACCTCACCGGGCTGCAGCGTGTCGATGAGCACCTGCGCTTGGACCGCGGGGAGCAATGACCTGTACGTCAAGAACGGCGGCTCGGCGAACGAGCAGGGTCTCGGGTTGGCGGGCGACCCTTCCGGTGACAACGAGATCTACTACCCGAACGGCATCTACCTCGATTTGAGCAAGGCCGGGGGACACGCGAGCGATGTGGTCATCGGCTCGATCCAGGGCAGCGCCACCAACGGCGAGACCTGGGCCATTTACGGCAGCAACGGCTCCGGGTGGACGCTGCTCGGCCATGGCATGGGCGGCGGCACCGAGAACTTCAATTCGGCGAGCCTGGCCGGCTACAGCCAGCTGGTGATCTCGGACCCGAGCAGCACGCCCTACATCAACTCCAATGACGTCGTGCTCGAGAGCATCACGACCGTGCCGGAGCCCGGCACGCTGGCGCTCTTTGCCGCCGGCCTTCTCGGCTGCGTGCTCTTCCTGCGTCGCCGCGCGCGGCAGCACTGAGCCAAAGGACAGGCCAAGCGACGACACTCTCGGTGTCTCTCTGGAACGGCCCCTCACGGGGCCGTTCTTGTTTGCGGGCCCTGATCCGGGGTGCTCGAGGCCTCAATCCGAGACCCGACCGCTCTCGCGAATAGCGGGTCGCGAGCGTCGAAAACTTTGACAAAAATTCGGATTCCAGCCCGGCCGAATGCTCAAGGCAGGGGCCTGGCCTGCCACAGGCCCTTGATTATCCTTCAAGTAATAGATTGCGCCCAATTCCGGCACGTGACTTGCATTACTAACGGCACACCGCCCCCGCTGGGCCCCGTACCACATAGGAGAGTGCGCATCATGGTCAGATCAATGAAAGCAGCCTGGATCGGCGTGGCCGCAGCCACCGGCCTCCTGTGGTCCTTCTCGGCCTCGGCGGCAGCGCTTCACGCGTTCTGCTACAGCCCGACCCCCGCGTGCAGCGACAACGGCGTCGTCACGCCGACGACCGCCAGCTCGCCGAATTTCGGCTTCTGGGCGGCTTCCGGACCCTCGACCGGGGATTTGTGGATCGACATTCTGGTGCCCAACAACTACATGCTGCCGTCCGGTTTCAACGTCACGGGCGGCGTCAATGGCGCTGTGACCGCCACTGAAATCGGCTCGGGGTGGAGCAGCGGCGCGCTGGACGCGTATCTGGCCTCCTCGGGATTCTCGGGATTCTCGGCCTCGCCGAACAATCCCATCGGCGCGTGGCTGCCCGTCACTCAGCATGACGACCCCGCGGCGACCGGCTACTACGTGTTCCAGGCGGATCTCGGCACCAACACCCTGGCGGGCGGCGCCGGCTCGGGCCCGGATCTCAATGTGGGCTCGCTCGATCTCGGGTCGGTGGTCGTTGGCTTCCTCGGAGTCAAGGACTGCAAGCATGACAAATGCACCACGGATTGGATCGCAACGGCCAACAGCGGAGCGCTCTACGAGGGCTCCGGCACGGTCCCAGAGCCCGCGACCCTTGCGCTTTTCGCCGTGGGCCTCGCGGGCCTCGGCTTCGCCCTGCGCCGTCGCATCCGGCAGGGCTGATTCCGACACACCCGACACCACCAACAACGTGTCGCGAGAACGGCCCCGTGAGGGGCCGTTCTCGTTTCAGGGGTGTGCGCGGGCGCCCGTGTTGAGTTGGGCGACGCCCGGAGGGAAATCCAAGGAGAGTCAGGATCCCTCGCGGTTTGACGTCGGAATCCTTTACAAGGCGCATTCTGGAACACGGCGTGCGCGCGACAAGCGCTTGATTATGTGAAGGAAGATTTGTCTGGCCCGGAAGTTGCTTCTTTCCATGGGTACTCGCCCGATGCAAGGAACCGGAGTCAATCATGAAACTCAAGATCGCTGCTCTCTGCTCGCTCGCGGCCCTGCTCGGCGCCGCTACCCTCACCCCGGCGTCGGCCGGCACGATCGACTGGAATTTCTACACCATGACGGGAATGCCGGCACCTGGTGGAAGTGAGACCTGGACCACCCCGTGGTCGACCCAGAGTACGGCATCGGCAAACGCGGCCTTCATGCAGGGTGGGGTCACGCTGGAGGCCCGGTCGGGCGTTCAGACCGGCGCTCACTCGTGGAACGAAGGCTCATGCTGCCTGTTCGCCAAGAATTCCGGGACCGGAGAACAGGGACTCGGCTTGACCAATGATCCGTATGGGAACAACGAGATCGCGAATCCTTACGGCATCGGGCTCTTCCTCAGTCAGGGTTATTTCACCAGCGTGACCGTGGGCTCGCTGCAGAATGGAGAGACGTACTCGGTCTGGGGCTATGACGGCACCGACTGGGACGTGCTGCATTCGGTAACCGGCAATGGGAGCAACACGGTCTCAATGTGGTCCGTCCCTGTCGGCTACAGCGAGCTGGTCATCTCCGATCCGTACGCAACCAATCAGGCGCAAAACGGCGGCACCGGCTCGAATAACGTCATTCTGGAGGACGTCACCTCGGTGCCGGAGCCGGGCACACTCGCGCTCTTCGCCGCCGGACTCCTTGGCTGCATGCTGTTCCTGCGCCGCCGCGCGCGACAGCACTGAGGCACTCGGCAAGTTAAGACACCTTCGGTGTCCCGAGAACGGCCCCTTCGCGGGGCCGTTCTCGTTTCCGGCCCAGCTTCTGCCTGCGCGTCGGGCGTCTTTACATATGGCATTTGACATAATCCCTCTTCCCTCGCTCTGACTTGATTTACCGCCTGAATTTGCGCTTGGCGTGGCAATTGCATTGTTTCCGGTACAGGAACCACTCTCCCGGTTCTTCGGGAAGGAGACAGCAATGAAGCTCAAGAAGACCACTCTGACGTTATGCTCGATCGCCCTGCTACTCGGTGCAGCGGCACTGCCGGCCTCGGCCTCGAGCCTCACATGGGATTTCTTCACCCTGACGGGCAGCCCTGCGGCACCGGGATACAGCCTGGGAACCACTCACACGACCTTCACGCAAAGCGGCGAGAGCCTGACCCTGTGGTCGTACACCTCCTCCGGGTGTACTGGGGGGGCTTCCTGGTGCGCCGGCACGGGTGATCTGTACTCGAGGAACTTGGGCACTGCGGATGAGCAGGGCCTCGGCCTGACGAATGACCACTACCCCTACGACGAGATCAGCTATCCGAATGGCATCTACGTCAACCTTGCAAACTCGGGCCGTGCCAGCGATGTGATGCTCGGCTCCGTCCAGGGCACTTCCACCTCCGGGGAGACCTGGGCAATATGGGGAAGCAACAACGGCTCCACGTGGACCGAGTTGGGTCATGGGATGGGCGGCGGCGTGGTCAACTTCAACGACTCCTCGCTCCTCTCGGGCTACGGTCAGCTGATCATTACCGATCCGAGCCTCACGCCGTACCTGAACTCCAACGACATACTGCTCGCCAGCATCACGACGGATGGGGTGCCGGAGCCCGGCACGCTCGCGCTCTTCGGGGCGGGCCTGCTCGGTTGTGCGCTGCTCATCGCACGCCGCCGCGCTCGCCAGCACTGAGCCGTCGCGCAAGTCAAGACACCTTCGGTGTCCCGGGAACGGCCCCTCACGGGGCCGTTCTCTTTTCCGGCCGGGCGCACACCGCAAGACATCCAAATCCGGTACAGTGGTCCGTCATGGCAACCCCTCTCTCCCCACGGACCCCGCCTGACAGTCGGCCGGCGACGACAGCGCGCGCCGCGCCTGTGAATGCCTTCACCGTCGATGTCGAGGATTATTTCCACGTCGCGGCCCTCGCCTCGGCGGTCTCGCGCGAGAGCTGGGCCACGCGCGAATGCCGCGTGGAGCGCAATACGGATCGCCTGCTCGCGCTTCTCGAGAGCCAGCGGATCCGCGGGACCTTCTTCGTGCTCGGCTGGGTGGCCGAGCGCTACCCTGCGCTGGTGCGGCGCATCGCCGCGGGCGGGCACGAGATCGCCTGCCACGGCTATTCCCACCAGCTCATCTATCACCAGACCCGTGAGGAGTTTCGGGAGGAGACGGCACGCGCCAAGGACCTGCTCGAGGAGGCGATCGGCGCGCCGGTCCTCGGCTATCGGGCGGCCAGCTTCTCGGTGATCCGCTCCTCGCTCTGGGCGCTCGATACGCTGATCGACCTGGGGTTCCGTTATGACTCCTCGATCTTCCCCATCCGGCACGACCGCTACGGCATCCCCGATGCCTCACCGGACCCTGGACGCGTTGCAGCCCCCTCGGGGCGGACCCTGGTGGAGTTCCCGATGGCGTCGGCAACTTTCCTCGGCGTGAAGGTGCCCATCTGCGGCGGCGGATACTTCCGGATCTTCCCGTACTGGCTGACGCGCGCCGGCCTGAGGCAGATCAACGGCCGCAGGCGCGCCTTTCCGTTCTACCTGCATCCCTGGGAAATCGACCCGCAGCAACCCCGCGTGCCCGTCGGCGCGCTGTCACGCTTCCGGCATTACACCAACCTGCACCGCTGCGAGCAGCGCCTGGCGCGGCTCCTCGGCGAGTTCCCCTTCGCGCCCATGCGCGATGTGCTGCGCGAACGTGGGCTGCTCGAACTCGATGCGCCCGTGGCGGCGGTTGGGAACGGCTCTCCAGGGCAGTCCTGTTCCATCGCCGACGCACACTCGATCCCGTAGCCGCTCGAGCGCCAGCGCCGATTGACCGCCGGCCACCCACTTGGGGCAGCCCGGCGCACCCTGAGCTCACTGACGGTGCCGCACTGAAGGCATGCGGGGAGCACATCGAACCATCCCGCAACCAGCCGGGCCTGCCCCGCCGCCAGGCTGCGCGCAAACGGCCCCACCGCATGCTCTTCGGCGTACGCCATGACCGCACCGGCGGCAGAATGCCGGTCACGAACGAGTTGGCGCCGGACCCTCAACTCTTGGATTTGACTTCCCAATGCATTACGCTCGGGACGTAGGCCCCGTGTGGCGCAGGCCCCTCGGCAGGTACCGACCGCTGACACCATTCTCTATGGCAGCCGCAAAGCCCGCTACGCGACACGACGCGGTCGTCGCAGGCAACCGCATTCGAACTCGCTTTGCGCGCGCGGCGATCATGGCGGTTCTCGCGACATCACTGATGTCCGCCTGCGGTGGTTCGGGCACCTCAAACTCATCCGTTGCGGCGACTTCGCCGGTGATCGAAACTCAGCCCGCCAGCCAGACGGTCACGGCGGGTCAGACCGCCACCTTCTCGGTCACCGCGACCGGCACCGCGCCGCTGCAGTATCAGTGGCAGGAGAACGGTGCCAGCATTTCCGGAGCAACCTCCGCGAGCTATACCACGGCCGCGACCACCGCCTCCGAGAGCGGCGCGCACTTTGCGGTCACCGTGAGCAACACCGCAGGCAGCGTCACGAGCAATGTGGCCACCCTTACGGTCAACGCTGCTCCGAGCATTACCACCCAGCCCGCCAACCAGACGGTCACGGCGGGCCAGACCGCCACCTTCTCGGTCACCGCGACCGGCACCGCGCCGCTGCAGTATCAGTGGCAGGAGAACGGCGCCAGCATTTCCGGAGCAACCTCCGCGAGCTATACCACGGCCGCGACCACCACCTCCGAGAGCGGCGCGCAGTTTGCAGTCACCGTGAGCAACACCGCGGGCAGCGTCACGAGCAATGCGGCCACCCTGACGGTTAATTCGTCGCCCCAATCCATCAAGACCGTCTTCCTCATCCTGATGGAAAATCACAACTGGTCCCAGATCAAGGGCAACACTGCGGCGCCCTACATCAACAATACTCTATTGAAGATCGGCGCGCACGCCGAGCAGTACTACAATCCTCCCGGCAATCATCCGAGCCTCCCCAATTATCTCTGGCTGGAGGCCGGCACCAATTTCGGGATACTGAACGATGACGATCCTTCAGTGAATCATCAGAGCACGACCATGCATCTGGTCACGCTTCTGAACAATGCCAACATTTCCTGGCGGTCGTACGACGAGGACATCACCGGCACCTCATGCCCTCTCACCAGCGTCAATCAATACGTTCCTCATCACGACCCCTTCGTCTATTTTGACGACGTGACCAACAGCAACGACCCGGGCTCGGCATACTGCATTGCGCACATCAGGCCATTCACCCAATTGGCGACCGACCTGAAGAGCAGCACGGTCGCAAGATACAACTTCATCACGCCGAACATGTGCGATGACATGCACAACTGCAGCGTTGCGACAGGTGACGCATGGCTGGCGGCCAATGTGCCGATAATCATGAGTTCCGCCGCCTACCAGCAAGGCGGCGTCATCTTCATCACCTGGGACGAAGCCTCCTCCGGCGATGGACCCATCGGCTTGATCGCAGTCTCGCCCCTGGCCAAACCTGGTTATCAGAACTCCATT
>DAIDHH010000179.1 GCA_027452045.1 Gammaproteobacteria bacterium | reverse complement strand
CTACCTCAAGATCGCTCCCGAGGCGATCTCGGACGGACCGCTCTCGATGATGATGAAGCCGGGGATCGGGGCCTACTACCGCTTCAAGGAGCTCTTCGAGCGCTACTCGCGCGAGGCCGGCAAGGAGCAGTACCTCATCCCCTACTTCATCGCCGCGCACCCCGGCACGAGCGAGGAGGACATGCTCGAGCTCGCCCTGTGGCTGAAGCGCAATGGCTTTCGCGCCGACCAGGTGCAGGCTTTCCTGCCCTCCCCGATGGCGAGCGCCACCGCCATGTATCACTCGGGCAAGAATCCCCTGAAGCGCATCAGCCGCTCGGGGGGCGATGTGCGCGTGCCGAAGGGGCTGAAGGTGCGGCGGCTCCACAAGGCGTTCCTGCGCTACCACGATCCGGACAACTGGCCGGCGCTGCGCGAGGCGCTGCGCCGCATGGGACGCGCCGATCTGATCGGCAGCGGCCGGGAGCACCTCGTGCCGGCCTACCAGCCCGCGGGCACGGGCGGGGCAGGCGAGGGGCGCCGCCGCGGCGCGCCCCAGCGGCCCTTTCGCACCCAACACACGGGCCTGCCGCGCGTGCCGCGGGGGCGGGGAGGTGCTCCATGATCACCTTTCGCGACCGGATGGCGCGCGGCACGAGCCGCACGGGCTGGCTCGAGAGCCGGCACAGCTTCTCCTTCGGCGAGTACCGCGACCCGCAGCACATGGGGTTCCGGAGCCTGCGGGTCATCAACGAGGACCGTGTGGTGCCGGGCGCAGGCTTTCCGACGCATGGCCACCGGGACATGGACATTCTCTCGATCGTTCTCGAGGGGACGCTCGAGCACAAGGACAGCCTGGGTAACGGCACGCGCATCAGGCCGGGCGAAGTGCAGCGCATGAGCGCGGGCACCGGCATCCGGCACAGCGAGTTCAACCCCTCGACGGCCGAGCCGGTGCATTTCCTGCAGGTCTGGATCGTCCCCGAGCGCAACGGATTGCCGCCGAGCTACGAGCAGCGGGAGTTTCCGCTCGATGAGCGGCGCGGGAAGCTGCGGCTCGTGGCCTCACCCGATGGCGCACAGGGCGCGCTCACCGTGCATCAGGATGCGCGCGTGTTCATCGGCAGCCTCGGCGCGGGCGAGAAGGTCACGCAGGCGCTCGAGCCGGGCCGGGGAGCGTGGCTGCAGGTCGCGCGGGGCATCGTCGCGCTCAACGGCACGGAAATGCGCGAGGGCGATGGGGCCGCCGCTGAAGGGGAAACCGCGCTCGTGCTCGAGGCCGACACGGATGCCGAAGTGCTGTTGTTCGATCTTGGTTGAAGCCGAGGCCCGAAAACCAACGACGCCGATTCAACGAGGGGGGGCGATGGGACTGCAAGTCATCGGGGCCGGATTCGGCCGGACCGGCACTTTGTCGACGTTCGCGGCGCTCAACCGGCTCGGCTTCCCCTGCTATCACATGGAGGAAGTCCTCCTCAATAAATCCAACAAGGGGCATCTGGAGTTCTGGCGTGCGGTGGCGAATTCCCCGCCGGGCACGCGCCACGACTGGAACCGGGTGTTCGCCCGTTATGCGGCCACGGTGGACAATCCGGGCTGCTGCGTCTGGCGCGAGCTGCTCACCGAGTACCCGCAAGCCAAAGTGCTCCTGACGCTGCACCCGCGTGGCCCGCAAGAGTGGTACCAGAGCACCATCGACACGATTTATTTCACCGAGACGCTCTGGCAGTTCAAGGTGCTGAAATGGCTCACGCCGTTCGGCCGAAAATTCGGCGACCTGTCGCACAAGCTCATCTGGGGCCGTGCGCTCGAGGGCGCGATGGGCGATGAGGCGAGGGCCGTGGCCCGCTACAACGCCTACGTCGCTGAGGTGACGGCGGCGGTTCCGCCCGATCGGCTGCTGGTGTTCAAGGTGACCGACGGCTGGGGTCCGCTCTGCCGGTTTCTCGGCGTGCCCGAGCCGCAGGAGCCCTTCCCAAACCTCAATGACCGGGACCAGATCAAGAAGGCGATCCGCAACCTCGTGACAGGCTGTTATGTGACGCTCGGCGCGTACCTCGCCGGCGGCGTAGCGGTCTTGGGCGCTCTGTGGTGGGCGCTGCGCTGACGCCCGCATCCGCAAGGACCGAACGTCGAGGGCTGCTAACGCGCGAGCCTCCCTCGCCACACCAGAGTGCGATTGTGGGCAGGCATGGGGCGATCCTCCACCAGGCGCAGCCCGATCGAGTGCGCCAGCGCATCGACCGCCTCGAAGTCGCGGATGCCGCTCTCCGGCGAGCGCTGTTTCAGCCACGCATCGAAGGCGGCGTTGCTCGGGCTGGTGAAGGCGCCGCCGTAATTGAAGGGTCCGTACACGGCAAGCACGCCGTCCTTCGCCATGACACCCGGTAGCGCGGCGAACAGAGCGCGCACTCCCTCCCAACTCATGATGTGCAAGGTGTTCGCGGTGAACACCGCGTCGAACCGTGTTTCGGGCCAGCGGCCGAAAACATCGAGCGTCAGCGGGGGCGGCAGGTTGGCGAGTCCGGACTCCTCGAGCCACAGTCGGATCCCAGGGAGGTTCGCCTGGAGATCGGAGGTCTGCCAGGTGAGGCTGGGCAGCGCCGCGGCGAAGTGCACCGCGTGCTGCCCGGTGCCGCTGCCGATCTCGAGCGCGCGGCGCCGGCCGGCGAAGTGCTCACTCAGCACCTCGCAGATCGGATCGCGGTTGCGCTCGCAGGCTTGCGAGTACGGTTTGGCATCGGCCATGGGGTGTCCATCATAGCGGCGCGAGGTCCGGGATCCCGCACCGGCAGCTTGCAAGACATGCTTATAGCTGGTACCTTGTCTCATAAAGGTAGCTTGAAATGTACGAGGATCCGAAGCTCGGCGCCCTGCGCAAGGGATTCCTGGAGTTCCTGGTGCTGCGCATCATCAGCGGCACGACCGCCTACGCCGCCGACATCCTGAAGAAGCTGGCGGCGACGGATTTTGCGACGCAGGAAGGGACGCTGTACCCGCTACTGAGCCGCCTGCGGCGCGAGGGGCTGCTCGAGTACGAGTGGCAGGAATCCGAGGCCGGTCCGCCTCGCAAGTACTACCGCCTCACCGCCGCGGGCCAGCGGCAGCTGGCCGAGTTCGACGCCTACTGGGCGCGGCTCAACCAGACGATCGCAGCACTGGGGAGTTGATCCATGCGAACGGTCATATCCGTGAGCCTCAATGGCCGGGCCTACCAGCTCGAGGACGACGCGCACGCGGCGTTGGCGAATTATCTGGACTCGGCCGCGCGTGCCCTCGAGGGCAATCCGGACCGGACCGAGATCCTCGCCGATCTCGAGCAGGCGATCGCCGAGAAGTGCGAGCGCTGCCTCGGTGCGCACAAGACCGTCATCGTGCGCCGAGAGATCGAGCAGGTGATCCGCGAGATGGGGCCGGTGGACTCAGGCGCCAGAAACGGTGCGTCGAATGATGATTCCTCCCCGGGTCAGGGGCCGCAGGGACAGGCCGCGGCCGGCGCCACCGCAGCGGGCGGGCAGAGCGCTGCGGCGGCCCCCAGGCGTCTCTATCAGATCAGCGACGGCGCTCTGATCAGCGGCGTGTGCAAGGGCATCGCCGTTTATCTCGACGTCGATGTGACGTTGGTGCGCCTCGTGTTCGTGCTCGCGGCGATTCTGACCGGCGGCCTCGCAGTCCTCGCGTATGTCGCGATGATGTTCGTCGTGCCGTACGCCAACACCCTGGAGGAGCACGCGGCGGCCAGGGGGTTGCCGTTCAATGCGCGCGTGCTGGTCGAGCAGGCCAAACTCAAGGCGGCGCAACTGGCGGATGCGGCCACCCACGCCGCGATGCACGGTGGCTCACCCGAGGCACGGGCGCAGTGGAAGGCGCAATGGCGCAGGAGCCGTGCCGAGTGGCGTCAGGAGTGGCGCAGGAGCCGCGATCAATGGAGGGCCGAATGGCGCGCCCATCGCTGGGCAGGGACGCGACCCGGTCCCATCCCGCCCGCGCCGCCGCCGATGCCGCCGCTCGCGCACTTCATCTCCGGTCTCATCTGGGCCGCGCTCGGCCTCGTGGCCGCGCTGGTGACCCTGGCGTGGCTCCTGGCGCTGTTCTCTCTGGTCACCACGGGGGCGATATTCGGCTGGTTTCCGTTTCACGCGCCGATGTGGATCGTCCTGATCCTCCTCGTCCTCGCCTACCAGGCGGTGATCTGGCCGCTGCGGGGTGTACGCTACGCCCTCATGCCGCGCTTCTATGGCTACGCGCCGCCGTGGCACGCCTTCTGGGACGCGTTGGTGGCTCTGTGCCTGCTTGCGGTCATCCTATGGTTCCTCACTCATCACGGCCACGACCTGCGGCATTCCTTCGAAACGCTGCGCCAGAACGCGCTCCCCGCCTGGGAGCAGCTGCAGCGGGCGTGGCAGACATGGATCCACGGCGCTCATTGAGCCCAATCTGAGCGACCGGCTGGTGCCCGGGCGGAGGAGGGGGCGAGCATGGGTGTTCAAGAAGGCGGTTGTCTCTGCGGCGCCATTCGCTTTCGCGTCACGGGCCCTCCGTCGCATGGGTGACTTTTCCGCTGCGCAACTTCGAGTTGCTGCATGGCGCGCTGCGCAGCTTCGCCTCATCCCCCGGTGTCGTGCGCACGTTCTGCCCGGACTGCGGAAGTCAGATCACGTATGCAACGGCGGAGCGTCCCGATACGATCGACCTCACCACGGCCCTGTTCGATGAGGCGGCGTTTCCACCGGACCGCGAGATCTGGCTCGACCATAGGCTTGCCTGGGAGCCGATCGACCCGACTCGCCTCCAGTGCCACGCAGGTGGCGGTGAGTAAGGAGTGGGAATGGGCCCGGGGCGGCCAGTGACACACGAGCGGGCACATCGACTATAGCTATCCGCGCGGCGCGTATGGTGTGCGGCGGACGAGCGGGTACCGATGAGGCAAAGGAGCCTGGCATGACACGCGTCATGGTCTCCCGGCCGGGACGATGGCTCAGGCTGACGGGGATCCCGCTGGCGGGTCCGGCAATGGCCTTGACCGCGTTCGCGGCGCTCCGCACGGTGCCCAATGCTGGTATCGTGCGCGCCGATGCAGGCTGCCTCCGACAATTTGCCCCGGCACGCACCGCACATCGACGAACGAGCGGATAGATCGGACCCCGACGTCGTGCTCAGTGTGAGGGATCTTCGCAAGAGCTACCCGCAGGTCGTGGCGGTCGAGCGGGTCTCCTTCGAGGTGCGCCGCCGCGAGGTGGCCGGGCTTCTGGGGCCCAACGGCGCGGGCAAGACGACTACGATCAACATGATCCTCGGGCTTCTCAGTCCCACCGCGGGGTGTATCCGCATCGCCGGCATCGATCTTGCGCGGGAGCGGGCGCGTGCCCTCGGCCAGGCGAATTTCTCGGCCGTCTATGCCTCCCTTCCGGGCAATCTCAGCGTCCGGCAAAACCTCATGTTCTTCGGGCTCGTGTATGCCATCCCGCGTCTTGCCGAACGGGTGAGGGAGCTGCTCGCAGAGTTCGATCTCGAGCACTTGCAGGATGCCAAGTGCGGCGTGCTCTCCTCCGGGGAGCAGACCCGGGTCGCCCTCGCCAAGGCGGTTCTCAACCGGCCGCAGCTGCTGCTGCTCGATGAGCCGACCGCCTCGCTCGATCCTTCCGCGGCGCAGACTTTCCGCTCGCGGATCCGCCGGCTCGCCACCGAGGGGGACTGCGGCATTCTCTGGACGTCCCACAACATGTACGAGGTCGAGGCGGTCTGCGACCGGGTGCTGTTCCTCTCCCATGGGAGGATCCTGCTCGAGGGTGATCCGCGCCGCTTGCCCTCGGAGCACGGCGCCCCGACGCTCGAGGAGCTGTTCATCCGTCTGGCGCGCGAGCCGCTCGATGAGTCCCTGGAGCGTGCCCCGTGAGAGCCCGGCCCGTCGCAGGCATCCTCCTGCGCCAGTTCTACCTGATCCGTGGCAGTCCGGTGCGCGCGCTGCCGATGTTCGCCTGGGTGGCGATCGATATCGTCATGTGGGGGTTCATCACGCGGTATCTCAACTCGATGAGCGCCGGGCGGTTCAACTACGTGCCGAGCCTGCTCGGGGCGGTGCTGCTGTGGGATTTCTTCACCCGGATCATGCAGGGCGTGAGCACCGCGTTCCTGGAGGATGTCTGGTCGAGGAACTTCCTCAACCTCTTCGCCACTCCGCTCACCACACCCGAGTACCTCACCGGGCTCGTGCTGACGAGCATCGGGACCAGCGCCGTGGGCCTTGCCGTGATGCTCGCATTGGCCACCGCGGTGTTCGGCCTGCCGTTCTTCTCGATGGGGCTCATGCTGATTCCCTTCCTGCTCGTCCTGTTCACCTTCGGCATTGCCCTTGGCATCCTCGCGAGCGGCCTCGTGCTGCGCCTCGGGCCGGCCTCCGAGTGGCTGGTGTGGCCGATGCCGGCCCTGCTCTCGCCGTTCGTCGGAGTCTTCTATCCGCTCGCGACCCTGCCGCACTGGATGCAGGACATCGGCCACCTGTTGCCCCCGTCGTACGTGTTCGAGGGCATGCGCGCCGTTCTCGCCGGGCACGCTGCGGCCGCGCAGAACCTCGCGATCGGCGCCTCGCTTGCGGTGCTCGACATCATGCTGGCGGGATACTTTTTCACGCGCGTGTTCCGATATGCCGTGCGCACCGGATTGCTGGCGCGGTACAGCGCCGAGAGCGTGTCTTGAATCAGCGTGCCGTGCAGCGCGCGGACCGGAGTCCCGCGGACATTCACCTCAGGCTCGACCGGCTGCCGATGTGCTCGCCGATCTGGCTGATCGTCGGTCAGCTGAGCTTCGCGTTCTTTCTCGAGCTGTACGATCTGTTCATGATCGGCTACATCTCCCCGGGCGTGGTGCAGTCCGGCATCCTCACCGCCACCACCCGCGGACTGTTTGGCCTCACGGGAGTCGCCTCGTTCGTCGCGGCCCTGTTCGCCGGGCTGTCGATCGGCACGCTCTCGAGCGGCTATCTCGCCGACCGGCTGGGCCGACGCAGGCTGTTCCTCGCGGCGGTGCTCTGGTTCGGCGTATTCGAGGCCGTGATGGCCGTGCAGCGGACGGCGTTCGGCTTGAATGCGGTGCACTTCATCGTTGGCATCGGGCTCGGCGTGGAGATGGTCACCATCGACACCTATATCGCCGAGATCGTGCCGGCGCAGGTGCGCGGACGGGCCTACGCGTTCAATCAGACCATCGGCTTCGCCGCCGTGCCGGCGGTAGCCTTTCTCGCCTGGTTCCTCGTGCCGAAGACCGTGCTCGGCCTCGCCGGCTGGCGATGGGTCGTACTGCTCGGGGCGAGCGGCGCACTGGCGGCCTTTGCGGTCGGGTTGTCGCTGCCGGAAAGCCCACGCTGGCTCGCCGCTCGCGGACGCCTGGCAGAGGCCGAGCGGGTGGTGGAAGCCCTCGAGCGGCGTGTGGCTCGGATCACCGGTCCGCTGCCGGACAGTGCGGCTCAGGTGCATGCCTCCCCGCGAAGCGCCGCCACCGGCCGCTTCGTCGACATCTGGCGTGGGCCGTTCCGCGGCCGCACGATCATGCTGGTGACGTTCAACATCTTCCAGACGGTGGGTTTCTTCGGCTTCGCCAACTGGGCGCCGACCCTGTTGATCGCGCGCGGCATGACCATCGTCCACAGTCTCAAGTACCTGAGCGTGATCGCGCTCGCCGCCCCCGTCGGGCCGCTCCTCGGTCTGCTCTTCGCCGACCGCTTCGAGCGCAAACACCTCATCATGCTGAGCGCGGCCCTGGTCGCGGTCCTCGGCCTGGTGTTTGGCGATGCCGGCTCGGCGGCGCTCGTCATCGCGACCGGCGTCGGCATCACGCTCTGCGAGAACATCCTGTCCTTCAGCTATCACACCTACCAGGCGGAGATTTTCCCGACGTCGATCCGCGCGAAGGCGGTGAGTTTCGTCTATGCGTGGAGCCGCATCTCGGCGATGTTCAGCGCCTTCATCATCGCGCACGTGCTGCGCCTCGCGGGCGTCGGCGGCGTGTTCGCCCTGATCGCGGCGGCGATGGCAGTGGTGGTGGCGGTGATCGGGATATTCGGCCCGCGATCACTCGGGGTGTCGGTCGAGGGCCTCGCGGCGGACGGCGCCGGCCCGGATAGGGACCGGACGCCGCCGCTCGCGGAGGATGAGGGTTGGAGTCGGACTCAGAACGGGATGGTGACGCCCGCGGTGAACAGATTCGAGCCGTATGAGTAGCCGGCATCCGTTCCTCCGGGCAGGTGCGTCCATTCCAGGTTGAGCCACAGATTCGACGCCAGGCGCACATCGCCGCCGAGGCCGGCCGAGAATCCCGTATCGGTCGTGTCGCCGTCCCCGAAATTGCGATGCAGCGACAGGGAGGCGATGCCGGCGACGGCGTACACGGACACGCTCGGCGTAAGCGCCACCGAGCCCTTGAGATAGCCGGCGGCATAGAGCCCGGAGTTCACCGAGAAGCCACCGGACTCATCGCTCGTCAGCCCGGTGCCGAGCCGCCCCTCGAGCGCGAAATACGGCGACAGCGGCAGGCCGAGCCGCGCGAAGATGACACTGGGGCTGATCGTGTTGAGACCGCTTTCGTCATAACGCAGCAGACCCGCGTTCGCGCCCACGTACGGGGACGTTTCGGGAATGCCGCCGCTCCAACGCACTTGACCAAACGCCGGGCCCGCCATCGCCCCCATGGCCAGTATAGCGACCGTCAATCCACGTGCATTCATTCTTCGAACCTCTCGGGTGTTGGTGACAATGCGCGCAGAGCCTAGCATCGACCCGGCCCGACTTCCAATGTGAGTTCGAGGGATGTGTTGGGTCTGTCTGCGGAAGGAGACATGGGCGCGGAAAATGCGCTTCGTTCAGCTTGCGTTCAGCGCGTTGGTACAAGGCGGAAACAAACATGGAGTGCGAAGTTGGCTTGCCGGCATGCAAGGGGATGCCGGACGCTCCGGGTCACGGGTCGTGTGCCGGGCGGGAGCCTCGGCCTGCCGGATGTCCCGGCGGTTGCGGACGCAGCCGGCGCACGGGGGGCTCGGGTTGACGGTGACGCCGCGTCTTGCGGCCGGATTGCGTCCACGGCCGCGGGCGAAGAGAATCTGCCGCGCCAGGGGATCTGCAGGTGCACCACACATGACTCGAGAGACGACCGGCTTCACCGAGGACCGTCAGGATCATCAGGGGATTCGCGTGAGACCGGCGCGCGATGAGGATGCGCCGGAGCTCGCCCGGCTCTCGGGCGAGCTCGGCTATCCGGCCGAGGCCGCCGAAATGCTGCGGCGACTCGCGGTCATCGCAGGCCGCGCCGATCATGCTGTGTTCGTGGCGGAGGGGGAGCGGGGGGAGGGGCGGATTCTAGGGTGGATCCACGTGGGGTACGGGGTCCAGCTCGAGGCCGGCGAGAGCGCGGAAATACTCGGTCTCGTCGTCGATCCGGGCGTCCGCCGCAGTGGGGCCGGCCGGCGGCTCGTCGCGGCGGCCGAGGCGTGGGGCCGCGCGCTCGGTCTTGTGCACATGGTCGTGCGTTCGAACGCCGTGCGTGAGGAGTCGCACCGGTTCTATCCGGCGATCGGCTACGAGCTCGCCAAGACTCAGCGCGTCTACCGCAAGCGGCTGGATTGACTCGCCGGCATATCCGGCTCCGCCCGGAAAGAGTATCTTGACACGCCATGAGGGCATCGCTTCGCGCGCTTGCGCTGTCGGCGGCCGGGCTCCTGGCTGCCGCGGTTCCGTCGTTTGCGGACCAGCCACCCTCCATGCCGGCGCCGGCCTCTGCTCCCGCGGCAACGCCACGTGCGGCGACCGGACTCGAGATCCGCGGTGCGATCGGTCCGGCCACGGCGCGATACGTGGTACAGGGGTTGCGTACCGCGGCGCGGCGGGACAGCCCGTTCGTGGTTCTGCGCATGGACACTCCGGGCGGTCTCGAGTCCTCCATGCGGCGCATCATCAAGGCCATCCTGGCCTCGCCCATCCCCGTGATCGGTTATGTCGCTCCCTCGGGCGCGCGTGCCGCGAGCGCCGGCACCTATATTCTTTACGCCTGCCACGTCGCGGCCATGGCGCCGGCCACCAACCTCGGCGCGGCGACTCCGGTGTCCCTCGGGGGCTCGGAGCCGGCTCCCCCGGCTCAGGCCCCGAAGGTGCCCGCACCGGGCAAGAAGGGCATCGGGGGTAAGAAGGGCGGGCCGGCCGAGCAGGCCGCCGCGCCGCCCCCGGCGCCGCGCATGAGCGCCGAGCAGCGCAAGGTCCTCAACGACTCCATCGCCTACATTCGCTCCCTGGCGGAGCTGCGCGGCCGCAATGCCGACTGGGCCGAGCAGGCCGTGCGGGGCGCGGCGAGTCTCCCGGCACAGGATGCACTGGCGGAGCACGTGATCGACTTCATCGCCCCGGACATGACGAGCCTGCTCGCGCAATTGAACGGTCGCGAGGTGCAGATGCGCGGGCACACGGTGCGACTCGAGACCGCGGGCGTGCGGGTCGTATGGCTCAATCCCACCCTGCGCATCCGGGTGCTCGCGGTCATCACCAATCCCATGATCGCCTACGGTCTGCTGCTCATCGGCATCTGGGGACTGATCTTCGAGGGCTTGCATCCGGGCGGCGTGCTGCCGGGCGTGGTGGGCGTGGTCTCGCTCCTCGTCGCCCTGTTCGCCTTCCAGCTCCTGCCCACCGACTTCGCCGGACTGTCGCTGGTGATGGTGGGGGCCGGCATGATGGTCGCGGAGTTCTTCTTCCCGACCTACGGCTCGCTCGGCATCGGCGGGCTCATCGCCTTCGTCGTCGGCTCGCTCATCCTGTTCGACTCGGACGTGCCGGGCATGCGCATCAGCCACGCGCTGATCGGCGGGATCGCCACGGTCGGGGGGCTCATCATCCTCGGAATCGTGTATCTTGCCGGCCGCGCGCGCCGCAGTCCGCTCGCGAGCGGACTGCAGGCCATGCTCGGGCAGACTGTGCGGGCGGTGGAGGATTTCCCCTCCCGCGGGCGCGTGCGCTACGGCGGAGAATTGTGGAATGCCACGACCTGCGCGCCCTTGCAGGCGGGTCAGGCGGCGCGCATCGTGAAGATCGAGGGTCTGAGGTTGTGGGTCGAGCCGCTGTGACGGCAGGTGAACTCGGGAGGGTCCCATGGTATTCGTGATCGTCGTCGTCGTACTGCTCGCCCTGCTCGTATTCAGCTCCATCCGGATCCTGAACGAGTACGAGCGGGCGGTGATGTTCACCCTGGGACGGTTCACCGGTATCCGGGGACCAGGCATCATCTTCGTCTGGCCGGTGCTGCAGCGCGCGAACAAGGTTGACCTGCGGGTCATCGTGCTCAACGTCCCCAAGCAGGACGTCATCACCCGCGACAACGTGTCCGTCAAGGTCAATGCGGTGGTCTACTTCCGCATCGTCGACGCCGGACGCGCGATCATTCAGGTGGCCAACGTCTGGGAAGCCACTAGTCAGGTGGCGCAGACCACGCTGCGCTCGGTGCTCGGCCAGCACGAGATGGACGAGCTGCTATCGCAGCGTGACAAGATGAACGCCGACATCCAGCGGATCCTCGACGAAAACACCGAGGCCTGGGGCGTCAAGGTGACCAACGTAGAGCTGAAGGATGTCGATCTCGACGAGAGCATGGTTCGCGCCATGGCCCGCCAGGCGGAGGCCGAGCGCAACCGGCGCGCGAAGGTCATCAATGCCGAGGGTGAGAAGCAGGCCGCGCAGACACTCGTCGAGGCCGCGAAGGCCCTGTCTCAGCAGTCGAGCGCGCTGCAGCTGCGCTATCTGCAGACGCTCGCCGACATCTCGCACGACAAGTCTCAGCTGATCATATTTCCGCTGCCGATCGATCTGTTCGGGCCGCTGATCGAGCGGCTGGGCGGTCCGCCGCGCCAGGGTTGAGCCCGATGTCCGGGACGCCCGCGCTGGGGCGCTGGCCGCTCGCGCTCGCCGCGCTGCTGCTCGCCCTGGCCACCGTGGCCGGAGCGGTCGGCGCGCACGCGCTGCCACCCGAGTGGTCTGCTCTGAGAGTGCAGGTCTACGGCACCGCGGTGCGCTATCAGTTCTACCAGTCCCTGGGGCTGCTCGGGATGGGCCTGTGGCTGAACGGCCGCGATCTGCCGGATCTTGCCTCGGCCCGGCGCCGCAGCGCGCAGCGCTGCCGCCAGGCGGCCGGCACGCTGACCGTCGCCATCGTGCTGTTTTGCGGCAGCCTGTATGCGCTCAGCCTGGGTGCGCCGAGGTGGGTAGGGATCGTGACGCCGATCGGCGGCGGATTGATGATCGGCGCCTGGCTGATCTTCGCGTACGGCGCCTGGCGCGCCTGACGCTCGGTCATGGCTGGATTCTCTGGACTGCCCATCGATGAGGCGCTGCCGGCGCTGCGCCGCGCACTGCTCGATCAGGTCTCGGCCGTGCTGACCGCGCCGCCCGGTGCCGGCAAGAGCACGGTGGTGCCGCTCGCGCTGCTGCGGGAGCCCTGGGCGGCCGGCAAGCGCCTGCTCATGTTGGAGCCACGGCGCCTGGCCGCCCGCGCGGTCGCGCTGCGCATGGCGAGCACGCTCGGTGAGCCTGTCGGACGCACCGTCGGTTATCGCATGCGCGGTGATACGCGTGTTTCAGGTGACTCGCGGATCGAGGTCGTCACCGAGGGTGTGCTGACACGCATGCTGCAGACCGATCCGGCACTCGAGGGTGTCGCGGCGGTGCTGTTTGACGAGTACCACGAGCGCAGCCTGCAGGCCGATCTCGGCCTCGCCCTGACGCTCGATGCGCGCGAGACCTTGCGGCCCGACCTGAGGGTCCTCGTCATGTCCGCGACGATGGAGACCCAGGGCATCTTGCGGCTGCTCGGCGGGACCTCGGTGACCTCGGAGGGGCGGACCTATCCGGTGCAGACGCGCTACGCGGGCAAGGGATTGCCGCTGCTGCCGGATGCTCAGGCTCGCGGGGAGGACAGTCCCGAGCAGGCGGTGGCACGGCTGATCCGGAGAGCGCTCGGCGAGGAAGAGGGCGACGTGCTCGTCTTCCTGCCGGGCGCGCGCGAGATCCGGCGGGTGAGCGCATTGCTCGAGGCGGCCGGCGCACAGGCTCGCGTCCTTATCCTGCCGCTCTATGGCGAGCTGCCGGCGCAGGCGCAGGATGCGGCGCTTACTCCCACCCCCGGCACCCGGCGAGTCGTGCTGGCGACCAACATCGCCGAGACCAGTCTCACCATCGAGGGCGTGCGCGTGGTGATCGATTCGGGTCTGGTGCGGCGCCTCAAGTTCGATCCGGCCACCGGCATGAGCGGCCTGCAGGTGCAGCGCATCTCGCGCGCCTCCGCCGACCAGCGTCAGGGCCGTGCCGGGCGCCTCGGGCCGGGAGTCTGCTACCGCGCCTGGAGCGAGGGCGCGCAGCGAACCCTGGCGCCGTTCACGCCGGCCGAGATTCTCGAGGCCGATCTTGCGCCCCTCGCGCTGGAGCTCGCCCAGTGGGGCGCGCGCGAGGCGAGTGACCTCAAGTGGCTGGATCCGCCCCCCGCTGCGACGCTCGCCAGCGCCCGCGACCTGCTCATGCGGCTCGGCGCGCTCGATCGCGCCGGGCGCATGTCCCCCCACGGCCGCGAGATGGCGCGCCTCGCCGTGCATCCGCGCCTGGCGCACATGCTGTTGCGCGGCCGATCGCTCGGGAGCCTGGCCCTTGCCGCGGACCTGGCGGCGCTTCTCTCGGAGCGGGACCTGCTGCGTGGCGCCGAGGGGCGCGATGCGGACATCCGCAGCCGGCTCGAGCTCGTGCGAGGGGAGGGCGGCGCGGGCACCGATCGTTTCGTCCTCCAGAACGTGCGCCGCGCGGCCCGCGATCTGGTGCGCCAGTTGACCCCCGTCCCCGGTCCCGGAGGATCCGCTCGCCTGGCGGCGGGAGCCGAGGGCACTACCGCCGGCGCGCTCCTCGCCCTCGCCTTCCCCGACCGTGTCGGCCGGCGGCGGGCCGGCCAGGAGGGCCGCTTCACGCTGGCCAACGGCCGGGGCGCGCATTTCCCCGAGCCGCAGAGTCTCTCGAGGCAGGAACTCATCGTCGCGGTGAGCCTGGATGATCGGGAGCGCGATGCGCGCATCCTGCTGGCCGCGCCACTGGGCCGCGCAGAGCTCGAAGCCGTGTTGCCGGAGCGCCTCGAGTGGCGGGAGACCGTGGAGTGGAGCCGCAGGGAGCAGGCCGTGCTGGCGCGGCGAGTGCTGCGGCTCGATGCGCTCGAGCTCGAAGAGCGCGTGCTGACCGATGTGCCGCCCGAGCAGGCGCGCGAGGCCATGCTCGCGGGGCTGCGCGAGCTCGGGATCGAGTCGCTCCCCTGGACCCGGGAAGCCCGTGACCTGCAGGCGCGCGTCGATTTCGTGCGTCGCCTCGGCGGTCCGTACCAAGACTGGCCCGATCTCGGCGACTCGGCGCTCGCCGCCTCGATCGAGGAGTGGCTCTCACCCTGGCTCGAGGGCGTGACCCGCAGGGAGCACCTGGCGCGGGTGCCGCTCGAGGACGCATTGCTCGCACGCCTGAGTTGGGAGCAACGCCGATCGCTCGATGAGCTGGCGCCGACGCACCTCACCGTCCCGAGCGGCTCGCGCATCCGCATCGATTACCTCGATGAGAGCGCCCCGGCGGTCTCGGTCCGCCTGCAGGAAGTGTTCGGGCTGGAGGCGAGCCCGCGGCTCGGCGGGGGGCGGGTGCCGGTGACCTTCAAGCTGCTCTCGCCGGCGCACCGCCCGGTGCAGGTGACGCGGGACCTCGCCGGCTTCTGGCGAGGCTCCTACGGCGAAGTGCGCAAGGACCTGCGCGGCCGCTACCCCAAGCATGCGTGGCCCGAGAATCCGCTCGAGGCCGAGCCCGTGCGGGGCGTGCGGCGGCGGCCCTGAGCCGGTACACTGCGACCTGCGATCCACCTCTTTCGCTCACGCACCGCGCCAGGGACTCCATGACAACAGAGAGAGCCGAGGCCGCGCCGGCGCCGGCCATCGACATCCGTTTCGGTCAAGTGGGACTGATCCAAGTGCTCATCTGGAGCACCGACCCGGGGGCCATTCTCGATGAGCTGACCGGACGGGTTGCAACCGCGCCGAAGTTCTTTCAGCGCACCGCGGTGTCGCTCGACCTCGGGCCGCTCGGCCGGGAGCCCACGGTCGAGGAAATGCGCGGCGTGCTGGAGGCGGTGCGCCGCGCCGGCATGTGCCCGGTGGGATTGGCGAGCGGACCGGAGGCCGCGCAGGCGCTCTCGAAGCCGCTCGATCTGCCGGTGCTGCCGCCCTTCCGGCAGTTTCGCCCGCCCATGCAGGCGGTGCCGCCGGCCGAGGCGCAGCCCGTCGCGCGCCCGATGCAACAGCCGGCGGAGACGGCCGAGCAGGGCGCGGGCCCGCAGCTGCATCACCAGCCCGTGCGGTCCGGTCAGCGCCTCTACGCGCGCGGCCGCGACCTCGTGATCACCGCCACGGTCGGTGCGGGGGCCGAGGTGATCGCCGACGGGTGCGTGCACGTCTACGGTGCGTTGCGCGGGCGTGCGGTGGCGGGAGCGCGTGGCGAGGCCGCGGCCCGGGTGTTTTGTCAGGAATTTCGCGCGGAGCTGGTGTCGATCGCCGGCGTGTTCCGCGTGTTTGAAACGTTGCCGCCGGAGCTTGCCGGCAAGCCCGTGCAGGCGTGGCTGGATGGCGACGACTTGCATTTCGAGCGGCTGGGCGGTTGAGTGCGCCCGGCCCAACAGAATCGTCGAGGAGAGAAAATTGACTGAGAT
>DAIDHH010000178.1 GCA_027452045.1 Gammaproteobacteria bacterium | reverse complement strand
GAATTGTCGGAGGGCTTCAGCCGTCCCCTGCGAGACGGCGACCGTGGTGGCACGCCAAACGAAGCCGCCGCGTCCCTATACCGACGGCACGCTCATCGCCGCCATGACCGGCATCCACAAGATGGTGCAGGACCCGAAGCTGAAGGCGCGGTTGCGCGAGACCTCCGGTCTCGGGACGGAGGCGACGCGGGCCGGGATCGTCGAAACCTTGGTCGACCGGGGGTATGCCGAGCGGCGCAAGAAGGAGATTCACGCCACCGCCCGCGGGTGCGAGCTCGTGGACCTGCTGCGGCGAATCGTGCCGGAGTTCTGCGACCCCGGCACCACGGCGCTTCAGGAGGACAGGCTAGCGGATATCGCCGCGGGAAGGGCGCAGGTGGAGGAGTTCTTCCGCTTCGCCGAGGGTGAGGCGAAGCGGATTTGCACGGCGATCCTGGCCGATGTGCCCTCGCATCCCTGCCCGGAATGCGCCAAGGGCCGACTCTGGCGGCAGGTGAGCAAGGCGGGTCGGCCGTACTGGCGCTGCACGGAGTGCGAGACGGCGTTTGGGGACGTGAGCGGAAAGCCCGGCGCGAAGTTCGGCGACGCACCTGCGGTAAGCGGCTCCCGGGGAGGCAATGGGAGCGAAGGCGCGGCGGCCACGGGTCCGAAGTGTCCGACCTGCAAAAAGGCAACGTTCAAGGCTCGGACCAAGACCGAGAAGGATTACTACCGGTGTGGCGGATGCCGCTCGGCCTGGTGGCCGCATCGGGAGGATGAGGGCAAACTCGGCACCAAGTGGCCGCCGATGGGCGGCTAGGAGAGAGGCGATGGGCGATGCGAAACTGACCCGCAGGCGAATGGAGTCGCAGGCGCCGGCCGCGCGGGACCTCGCAGGGGTGTTCTCGAAGGTGATCCGCGAGCATCTGGCCGATCACTTGGATGAAATTCGCCGACGCAACCGTGCGTCTCATGCGGCGGGTGATCGGAACGTGTGTGCAACGCATGACTTCTGCGATGCGAACATGCTCATGCACGAGGCGCTCTGCCGCTGTTACGGAGTGAAGGACTTCCCGGCGTCGAACATCAGTGAGTCTGAGACGCTGACGGGACTGTGGAACGAGGCGTGGGATATCGCAAAGCGCAATGAGTTCCTTCCGCCTGGACGGCTGCGCGCCCGGACCCGCGAAGCGCCGTCCCGCGAACGATAGCGCAGACCCGCGAGCCGCTGATCGCGCAATCCTTGAAATGTCATGACGTTTGCAATACGCTGTGGTCATGAGCAATAAACCGCCCGCCGGTGATGCGTCCCGCACGGTCGGCCGTCGTCCCGCCCGGATTCGGTTTCGACCGTCTGGTAATGCGCTACGTGCCGGGATCCCGTTTGTCGAGGAGTTTCGCGGGGTCGGAGCCGCGAAGATCGGGTTTCCCAAGGGACTGTACAGATTTCGCACGCATGAGGAGATGAATCGCGCGGACGATGAACGCATTGTTCGCGCGCTGGCCGATAGCGTCGTGACGGGGGCTGAGGGAAACTCAAGTGTCGAGCGAAAATGAGCCGCGCGCGACATCGATCCGGCTTAGTTCGCGGAAGGCGGCACCATCAGAGTGGCCGATGAGTTTGTCGTGGACATCATGTTCAACGCCTGCGGTGAGACGTACGAAAGCATCAAGCAACACGCCGAGGTAATCGACATGGATGGCACGAAGGTCCACACAGTCAACGTCAAGGGGCTTCTCTTGACCAAGCGAACCGCCCGCGAAAAGGACATCCCTGATCGTCTGTTGCTCGAACGGGCGCTCGAACTCGCCCGCAAGGAGCGCGGCTCGAGAGAGGATCGCGAACGCTAAAAACTGTGACGCAGTACTTGAAATGTCATTACGTTTGCAGTACATTAAGCACATCGGAACTCGCTATGGGTGCGGGTTCGCGGAGACCGACATGAAGCGAAAGACCCTCATCATCGTGGCCGTTGTAGTCGTCGTCATCATTGCGGCGGTGCTGGTTTACCAGCACACGGGATCGTCTGTGTCCGCTCAGCCGATACCCGTCAATTAAGGGCCACGGAGCTCCGCCCGCACCGCGGCCGCGGGTGGAGCCAGTGCGCTAAGCCGGAACGTGCATGAATCCATCTGATACGTCTTTGCCACGCCGAACCACGGCGCCTGTGGGATTTCAGGCGCTCCGGGGCGTGGGAGCGCCGGATGCACTCTTGCCATCGCAGCGCGGGCAATTGGCATGGCGACACAAACCGACGTGAACTTCCCCGCGCCGGTGAAGTCGGTCAGCATCCAGAACATGGTGAGGATGCGCGAGGCCGTGCGCGAGCGCATCGCGCGCGCAGTGGAACTCCTCGATGAGGCGGCCGGCATGGCGCCCGAGGCGATGTGCGAAGCACTCGATGCCTACGGTCGCCTCGATGCCGAGGATACCGAATCGCCTGAATGGGACGCGCTCCTCGAAGCCGGGAAGAGAGCGAGGCGGATACTGCGTGAGGCGGGTGGACGCGCATGACCCTGGCTCGACAAAGGCGCGCCGCGCGTCCCAAGAGCGAGGTGGTGCAGATTCGCCTCTCCGCTGCTGATAAGGCGGATCTGCTCCGGGCAGCGGAGGCGCTCGGCCTGTCGCTCTCGGCGTGGATTCGGATGGTCCTGCTCACGGAGGCCCGCCGCGGCCGGCGGCGCGAGAACGAATGAATGACGATCAGGAGCGGGGGCAGGGGTACCGGGATGGGTTCGCGGCGGGCAAGCGCGAACTCGATGCGGTGTTCTGTCAGGAGATGGCCAAGCTCGCCGCCGAGCGGCGCGATATGCAGATGCGGGCCGAGGCCGAGCGCAAGGCCGCATACAATGACGGTTACGCCGTCGGTTTCACGGAGGGCGAGCGCGCCGCCCGTCTGGGCGGAAAATTCAAAAGCGCGCCGAGGGAGGCAGCGGAGCGGCGGGAGGCGCGGCTCGATGAGCATCGTGCGCGGCAGCTTCTACAGCTCTGCCATCCGGACAAACACGGGGGCAGTCGGGCCGCGACCGAGGTCAGCCAGTGGCTCAACGCCGTCCTGAAAGAGATGCGTTAGCGTTTCCCCTGGTAGGGGAATGGTGGTAGGACTCACGTCAATGTTGCATCGGCATCTGACTCATGAGCGATTCACGCTCGCCGCGATCGACGATGTAATTTCACGCGGCCGGCAGAGTGACTGGTTCGACCTGCGTCGAGCAGCGCTCGCCGATCCTGGCGTTCGAGCGGACATCGTTCGGGTTTGCCACGCTCATAGCGCGGATCCGTACGCGCAACGTTACCACTTCTGGTTGCACTATGCCGAAGAACACCGATCACGATAAACCCCTGCCGGAATGGGATCTGGTCCTTTCGGCCGCGGCGCGCCTTCAGTCCGAATTGCCCGGAGCTGTTCTCGTGGGAGGTACGGCCTCGGCGCTTCACGCCGGGCACCGTGGCTCTCGCGATGCCGATCACGTCATGCGCGATCTTCGTGAACGATTCGACGAGGTGCTCGCGCAACTCGAGTCCGTCGCGGGATGGCAGACCGCTCGCGTGAAGCGACCCGTGATGATTCTAGGCTCGCTGGATGGAATCGAAACCGGTGTGCGGCAGCTCATCCGGAAAGCCCCGCTCGAAACGCGAACCGTGGAGCATCAGGGAGCTGCTATCACAGTGCCCACGGAAGAGGAGATGTTGCGCATCAAGGCCGTGCTCATCCTGAAGCGCAACGCGACTCGAGATTATCTCGATTTCGTCGCGATGGGTACGCGGTTGGGAGATGAGCGCTCAGCGCGCGCAATGGAGTCTTTTGATCGATTGTACCCTCAAAAGAGCGGGCAATCCTCGCTGCAACAGCTTCAGGCGCAGCTTGCCAATCCGATGCCGTATGACCTGAAGGATGTTGATCTCTCGGAGTACAAAAATCTTGACCCTAGGTGGCACGACTGGAACGCTGTGACCAGTGCTGCGGCGCATCTTGGCGTCGTGATTTTTGATCACGTGGCAACGATGTCCACATCCCCGCGCAAGAAGGGGCGTGCGATCGATCCGAACGATCAGGGGCGTTCATGAGCCCCTCTTTCTCACCCAGCACCCAGAGCCGGTGCCAGGCTGCGCGATATTCGCGGCCATGGAGGGCAACCGCCCGCTGCTCGTCGAGGTGCAGGCACTCGTCGAGCGCGCCCAGGCCCCGAACCCCAGGCGCTTTGCCACCGGGCTCGATGTGAACCGCCTGCAGATGATCCTCGCGGTGCTGAACAAGCACGTCGGACTCGATGCCTTCGACAAGAACGTGTACCTGAAGGCCGTCGGTGGAGTGCGGCTCACCGAGCCGGCGACGGACCTGCCCGCGCTGCTCGCCGTATTCTCTTCGCTCAACGGGCGCTCGCTACCGCCGGGCATGGTGGCCTTCGGTGAAGTTGGGCTCGCCGGCGAGCTGCGCTCGGTGCGCGACATCGGCGCGAGGCTCCGCGAGGCCGCGAAACTGGGATTCACTCAGGCGCTGGTGCCGAAAAGCGCGAGATGCCCCCGCGTACCGCAAATCGATGTCATTGAAGCGGCTAGAATCGAGCAGGCGCTGAGTGCCGTCCGCAGCTTGGAACACTATCGCTGATACACGACGAAGGCAGCCATGAGCGTAGCATTTAACTTCACGAGACTCATCCCTCAAGAGTGCCGCGAAAGAGGCGGCTCGCGTTAAGCCATGCATCTCGTTTGGATCAGGAGGCACAAATGACCGAAGATACAAATAGCGACGCCGAATCGGTGAGTTCCGCCCACTGCTCAAAGCCAAATTTCACGCAGACTTTGCTCTCCTGTGGAATCACGACAGTAGGTCTTATCAGCGGGATCCTCGCGCTGATTTTTGTGAGTAGTAACGCGGGAGCCATCGGCCAGATCATCGCGACAATGTGGTCAAAAACAGGAGCGCCATACTGGGAGGGCTACGCGCGACTCTTGACCGAGGACCACACCAGTCTAGTGCCCGCTACAGCTGTTATGTGTGGGTCCCTCACGACTTGTGCTTGGGCATGCTGCGTCATCGCAAAATTGTCGCTCCAGAATTGCAAAAAAATCAGCATGATACTCACTTACGCTGTTGCTCTTTTCTTGGGCGCGGTTCCGGCGGCCTCTATTATCTTCGGCGCGAGCTACACAGTACACCGAAACAACCCCATTGCGACCGTAGGAGTGTTCTTGACCTTTGCAGGAGGCCTTTTTGGGACCGTTGTCATATTAATGTTCACGTTCATCACGGAACCGGATGGCCCGCCTGCGCAATAGCGAGGGGAATTCGTGACGCGCTTTGCGGCGCGCGGCCGCCTCGCCCGACTTCAGTGTTCAGTGGCAGCTGATACACACGGCGTCCTAGGCCGTCGTGCTCGATCCTGTGGGGCAACCGTTCCTTCGCGGACGTGTTGAAGCCTGTCCGGAAATCGGAGCAGGCCGCAACGGTCTCCGCGACGATCAGCTAAAGGGCTCTGATAGAGGACCCGCGTCCGGCTGTTATGCCATCCGCCGACATCAGCCGGTACGGGGGTACGGGTAGCGAGGCTCATCGACGTAAACGCTCATGCCACACCTTGGTCCATCAGTGCGACGCGCCGCGCAGCACCGGATCGCAGCCTGGGTAGCCAGGCTGCCCATCGTGGGCTGAGTAGATGAGGTGTTTGCAGCCGTCGCAGCAGCGCTCGACCCGAATGTCGCTCATCTGCCGCGCCACTCGAGCGTCTTCAGGTAGAGCACGACCGCGGCAAGCACCAGCAGCATCGGTACCACCAGCGGAATTCTCCAAAGCAGACCGAACCACCCGATCCCAGACAGATCGCACCAGGGTGCCGCGTTCACACGCGTCTCCAGCGCCGCGCAACGCCGAGCATGTTCCGCGAGCACATGGAGAGCTCGACGAAGAAATGGGCAGCGGGTGTGGACGGCAAGAAACACATGGATCTCGATAGCAAAATCGCGGTGGCGGGCCAAGGCGAGTGAAAATCCGCGTCCTCTCCGACCTGCACCTCGAGTTTGCCGACTGGACGCCACCGAAGGGAGACGAGGACATCGTCGTCCTGGCCGGTGATATCCACAGTGGCGTGAAGGGCATTGCGTGGGCGCGAAAGCATTTCCGCCTCACGCCCGTTATCTATGTGCCCGGAAATCATGAGTACTATGGTGAGGACCTGATCGAGCACCTCGAGGCCCTGCGTCGTGAAGGACGTAAACGGGGCGTCGATGTGCTGGACGGCAATGAGCTCGTCCTCGATGGGATCCGGTTTCTTGGAGCGACGCTGTGGACCGATTACGCGCTCTACGGTAACGGTCCGGCCGTCCTCCGGGCGATCTTCGCTGCGGCCCAGGGCGTGGAGGACTTCAAGGTGATCTTAAACGGAGCCCGCGCGTTTCATCCGAACGATGCCCTCACCATCCATGGCGCGAGTGTCGATTGGCTGCGGCGATCGGGACCGACGGTGATCGTGACCCACCACGCTCCGTGTGAGCGCAGCATATCGCCGCAGTTTGCGCGCTCGATCTTGAATCCGAGCTTTGCAAGCGACCTCGCGCGCCTGATGGGGCCACAGATAGCCCTGTGGATCCACGGACACATGCACAATTCGTTTGACTACGTTGAGCAGGGCACGCGGGTGGTGTGCAATCCGCGCGGGTATTTCCCCTACGAACCGAATCCGGACTTCAACCCCTCCCTGGCCCTCGAGGTGCGAGTTGACGGACAAGGGGGAATGGACAGGGAGCAATAGCGAGGAGTCCCGCCATGACCGTCCGAATCCCCTTGACCGAGCCGCAGATTCAGTCGCTCGAGTACGCAGGCGCGGACGAGCACGACACGACCGCTCGTGACCGTGCGCTTGCCGCGGCCCTCACCGCCGAGAAGGGCAAACTCGTCTTTGAGCCCCGCGATGCCGGGATGATTCGTCTCGCGATCGAGGAACTGACCGTCGTCGGCGCGAACGAAGATGGGTTCGATCCGGAACTGACGGATGAGTGGAACAAGCACTGCGAGACTCTGGCCGACCTCGCCGCCCGCGTGCGCCGGTATGAGAGTCACCGCGCGCACCGTGATCGCTCGGATGGACTTTCGCGTTGAGCGTCAGTGCTCGTTCGGCCGACGCCCCGAGAGGTACCGGTATGGCGATCATCAAGATCAAGCGCCGCGACGGCAGCATTGCGTATGAGACTGAGGTCAGTTCGGCGAGCGGTAGTCGGGCGGTGCAGCTCGGCGAGGCGGTGGTGGAGGCGGTGGCGAAGGGTGTCTCGCTGGCGGATACCGTGCTCTGCGGGGTGGACCTGCTCGGCGCGCGGCTGGCCGGCGGGGACTTCACCCGCGCCGATTTTCGATATTCGGATTTGCGCGAAGCGGATTTCTCCGGCAGTCGCCTGCCGGGGGCGAATCTCGAGCATTCGCGCGCGCAGGCCGGCATCTTTCGAGGGGCGAACCTCGAGGGTGCCGACCTGGTCCAGGTGAATGCTTCCGCGGCCGATCTGACTGGCGTCAGGGTGAAGGGGGCGAAGCTCACGGGCACGAATTTCGGCCATGCTCGATGTGCCAGGGTCTCTTTCGAGGGATGTGATCTGCGCCGCGCCAATTTCTCGCATGCGGATGTCGTGGCGGCCGTTTTCCGGGCCGCGCGGCTCGAACGTGCGGTGTTTCGGAACACGCACGCGCACCGCGCGGATTTTGAGGACGCGGCACTTGCGGGCGCGGATTTCACCGGAGCCGACGTGAGCCGCGCTAGCCTCGCGGCGAGGCAGGTTGCGACGCTCGCGGGTGGACTGACGACTGCGGAACTTGCCGAGAGGCTTGCTGACCGTTCCCCTCGGCGCGTCCTCTACGGGTATGGCATCTTGATGGAGTCCCCGGGCGTATCGAGGGCTTGCGGACTATTTCAGGAGATCGAGCACTGCCGCAAGTCCGCCGAGAGTCTCGGGGCGTGCGGTGAGCGCATGAAGCGGGCCAGAGAGCCGCATCTCCTTGCGCGAGGGTTCGCTGCCGCGCTCACAGAGGATCCGCAGGTGGCGGAGTCCATCACGGAGGGACTCGCCGCGCACGCGGTGGCGCGACCTGTCGAACTGCACGGGACGCCGATCCGGGATGACGGGCGCGAGAGTCCGGGCAGCGGTGACACACGGGTGTATGGCTACGGCGTGGTTGATATTCACGGACTTCCGACCGGCGCGTTCTTTATGCGGGCCGCTGCGGCAAGCGCCGCGGCGGGGGAGGAGGGACGAGCGGTGGTCCTGACGGCAGAGGAGATGGAACTCGTGCCGGAGGTGGGTGTTCGTGTGTCTCGGGCGCGCCCGCAGGCACCGCGCCGGGCGCGATCACATAGCCTCGAGGCGGGGCGCTGAGGTCGATCGACGGGGTGGGATGATGATCGGGAGCAAACGGCTTCGGCTGGTGGACCTGGACGATGAGCAGTTCGCGTGCCTGCGCGATTACAACCGCCGCGCCGAGGCGCACGGCATGCTCGATGACCTGCGTGATCGCTGTGGTTACGACGTGGACGCGCTGCGTGCCACGCTGCCGCCGCTCGGCCGGTTCCGAGCGATCGTTGAGACGTATACGTTCATGACGGAGGTCGACACGGGCGGTGGGTGCAGGGCGGTGCAGATCCCATGCCCTGACGGGACGCACCTTCTCCTCACGGATCAGGCGCTCGGATTGCCGGAGGATGATGCGCGAATCGTGCTGGTCAGCCGCTACAGAGGCGGCGAGCGGGTGGCGGAGGCGCTTGCAGTGCCCGTCGAGAATCTCGAGCAGGTGATTGACTCCGCGCTCAACCGATCGAACCGCTCTCACGGGAGGTTCCGTGCGGTGATCGAGAAGTACCCTGAGGCGAAGGAAATTACGACCGGTGGTAACTGCACCGCGATTGAGATCCCTTGCGGAGACGGCACGTATTTGTTGTTCACGGACTCGCGTGACGCGATGAGTCCCGAGGACGATGCCGAGACGGTGTGCGTGAGTCGGCACAACGATCAGGGGCCGGTGGCTATCACGTCCGACCTGCGAGGGGACGAAGACGGTACCGTGGAAGTGCCGGCGGAGGACCTCGAGGGCGTGATTGACGCGGCGATGGCACGGGCACGTCCGGCGGCTCGTGAGCCGTCCAGGCCGGCCGCGCTCGAGCGGCGGCCCCCTCGGTCGAGACCTCCCGACCTCGAACGATAAGGGATGCCGGCGGGCCGCGCGGACCGGTCGCAGGGTTCCCGAGTGAGGATTCCGACCGTCTTTGACGTCTCGAGTATAAGAGGTGTCCCGCGAGCATCGAAAGCGACTGGTTGCGTGAGCAACTAAAACGGGGTATCGCCCGCAGAATGGGTGTAGCCTGCGGACGCGGGAGTCGGAGATAAGACCTACACCGGAGCCGCCAGTGCCGTCGCAAACAGGTGCCATCCAAGACGTGTGCCGTGCGCATGAGGCGCAATTGGCGGAGTACCTCACGCGAATGGTGGGCAGCCCGGAGGTGGCGCGGAAGGTGTCCCAGGTCACTTTCGCGCACGTGCAGGAACGGTATGCACACCGGCGCGTCCTGTTCCCGCGAGCATTGCTCTTCAAGATTGCAACGTTGATCGCTGTGACGTATCTGCAGCGCCGCCGACTCGCATCCGCGGCCGACCTCGGCGCTCTGACCGTGGACGAGTCTGCTATCGGTGGTGCCGGGGGAGATGAGGCTGGACAACCGTCGGACCCTGAGCGAATCGGCCCGTGTCTGGCCGAGGCGATCAAAGGCTTGCGGCCGTCGCTTCGACAAGTCTTCGTCATGGCCCACGTCGAGGGCAAGTGTCGAAACGAACTCGTCGCAGCGCTCGCCATTTCCGAGCGGTGTCTCGATAAACGCTTGGCAAAGGCGCTCAGGGCGTGCCGAGAGCGTCTGCTCGCTCGAGGCATCGACCTCGTGGAGATCGCATGAGTGGAGTCAGGAGTTTCGACTGCGGTCGTGCGATCGCGCGGTAACGAGAGCCTTGAGTCCCGCCAATGCCTGGTCGTAGGCCACTCCGAAGGCCGTCGTGTAGGCGAGCTTGATCTGACTCTGAATCAGCCCTCGGATGGCCTCCGGCAGATTCATGCCGGAGAAGTTGTGCATGGCCTCATCGGCGTACTTCTGCGCTCGATCGTAGATATCGTTCATAGCTGGCCTCCCGTTGCGCGAAGAGCGTAGCTCACCTGCGGTGGCTCGGGTACCGGGGCGCAGGGCTGAGCATGCCGAGGCCGTGCAGGCGTCCGTCGGGATGCGGACGGCGCCGGTGTGGTCGGTCAATGGTTGATGGCCGTGATGACCGGCAGGCCGAGGAGGCGGGCATAGGCGCGGGTCGAGGCGCGCTCGATCCCTGGGATGGCGGACCCTCGTGGCGCCCACCAGAAATTCGAGGTGGCGAGCACCACGGTCGTGTGCTCGATCGCCGCTTCCATCCAGACCCACGGGAAGAGCTGTTCGGCGCAAATCGCAACCCACGCGCGCCGCCCGTCGAGCCGGATGGGACGCTGCCACCACGCGGGATGCAGCGTGCGATGCGTCCACGGCCGCCAGTTCCCGCCGAGCAGGATGGCGGCCGCGCGGGTGACCGGGAAGGGATTGACGTGACCGTGCCGCGCCAGGGTTACGGCATCGGAGCCTTCGGTAACGGTTCCGATGAGCCAGGTCTGTCCTGGCGGCACCCCTGCGGCGAACTCCTGCTGCGTGCCCCACAGCCACCCGTCGAGGACACCCTCGGGGAACACGAGGACCTTTGCCCGATGGGGAGCCATGCTTCCCGCAGCGATCACGTCCAGACGATCAGCGAGTGCCGCCCCGAAGCTCCCGTGTTCCGGCGGCACGGTGGTATTGACTCCGCGCCATCCGCTCGGCACCGGCGTTGCGGCCCGTACTGCTTGCCAGCCGTTCAGGATCGCCGCGAGCGCCAGGCAGGCGAGGATCCCGTCGAACCGTGTGACGAGTCCCTTCTCGCGCGCCCAGGGTCCGAAGGTGCGCGCGATGGTCCAAATGAACGCCGGGAGGAGCAGGAATCCGGCAAGTCCGGTGTCCGGCCAGAGTACCCCGGCCGCCGCGCAGGGCGAGAGCCACCCGATGATGCCCAATGGCGGTACGCCGCTCGCGAGCGTCGCCGTCGCGACCTGCCACGGCCGGCGGGCGAAGGCCCATGGCAGGGTGAGGAGCGCGCTCGATGCGATCCACCCGCCGTAGGCGTAAAGGTCATGTCCCGGGCCCCAATACCCATGGATGGCGCCCGGAATGCTCGCTGTCCCGATCAAGTAGTACGCGAGCGCCGCGGCAATGCGCCACGGCGCTCGGGGCAAGAAGATGACGGCGAGCGGCAGGGCGAACGACAGCGCTGGTGCGAGGAGTCCGCCCTGGGTGTAGAGCCATGCTGTGCCCCCTGCGCAGGCCATCAGGATCGGAGCGACGAAACGTGCCCGCGCTGCGCCCCCGCGCAGCGGGTCAGCGGTGCACATGCTGAATGCCGCCCGCCGGCCCACACTGCGCGCTCAGTTGCTGTGCGAGCGCGATGGCCTTGCGGGCCTCGGCGGCGCCGTCGTGCTGCCCGAGCTTCCAGGCGCCGATGAGCAGCACCCCGATCAGCACACCGACCGAGGCGGTGAGGAAGTACGCTTTCCAGTCGGCGGCACCCGCAGCGCGGCCGGCTTTGAAGACGTCGGTGTGACTGGCCGGCGCAGCGGCGGGTTCGCGGGTCGCGGGTTCGAGAGTACCACCGGCAGCCGGTGGTGCGCCCGGGGACTGAGGCACGCGCAGCAGTTCGCTCTCTATGCGGCCGATATGCTCACCGAGGAGGTGCTCCACCTGCGCGACGATCTCGCCCGGCGCTGCCTTGAGGGCGAGGTCGATCTCCTCGTGCTTGCGAAGGCTCGTCGCGATTTGCTCGCCGAGCTCGGCAATCTGCGGCTGCACGGTGCTCTCGACCGTCTCACGCAGGCCCGCGATGACATCGGCGCGTCCGACCACGCGCGCCCAGACCCATGCGCAGATGGCGATGAGCGGCGAGGCGTTCGCTTCATCGAATTTGAAGCCGGCCCGATCGAGGGAACCCAGGATGAGCTTGATCTCCTCCTGCTCATGCTCGGTCAGCGGGGCCTTGCCCCGCATGTCGATGAAGATCTGCATGCTGGTCGAGTACGCCACGCGCTCACTCCTCGTCGATTGCGTCATCGTTGGGCGGGGTGAGTGCCTCGATCTGCGCAAAGGACTTCGATTGCGCACGGAACCACGCATCGAGTGCCAATTTGGCGCCGAGCGCGAGCGGCTCGCCGTCGTAGCCCTCGGAATACACCTTGTGGAATGGCCGCCGCGCGATCTGGTCGGTGAGGGTCGAATTGAGTTCCGGCATAGTGGTTTCGATCCATGCTGTACCGTCTTCGCGCACGAGGCTCTTGCGCAGCGCCGACACATCCCATCGATCGAACCGATCCGCCTCGCCAAAGAAGAGGTTCTTCACCGCCGCGCCGATCGCATACCGCCGCGGCATCGCCCGGCAGCGATACTCGAGCGCGGTAAGCGATTCGAGCGTTCGGCTGAGCAGCCAAACGGGGATCGCATTGGTATTGTGCAGCACCTCGTTCACTACGATGATCGAACCGTCGAACGCGCGCGTGCCGATTTGTGCAGGCAAGCTCACGATCATTCGCAGTTCGCGCCCGGGTTCGCGGTTCAGCGTCTTGCCGACCTGGTTACCGAGTTCGATCCATCCGTCCTCGGTGGAAAGATCGAAGAGGTCGGCCCACAAGATCTCCTTGGGCAACGGTTCGCTTTCGGTCGCCTTGAATCCGCCCTTGCCGCAGACGTCCGGATTGCTGCAATCCGCATCGACGAGCAGCAGTCCCGGGCGCTTCTCCTGCGGTAGCGAGAGGTAGTAGTGGATGAACGCGCGGGTGAAGAGGCTCTTGCCCACCCCGCCCTTGTCCCCATCAATGAAATAGGACTTCAGCATGGGTGTGCTCCTCATTCTTCGCCGATGAACTTGCTGCGGCGCCGTCGCGCCGCGCTGGCATCGGATTGCGCGGGCGTGCTCGATTCGCTGCCGGGAACCGCAGGGGGTGTGGCGTCGGGGTGGGGGGCGGATGCGCTGCCCGTGGTGCCATCTGTGTCGGCCGATGCGCGCGTTCTGCGCCCGCGTCCTGTGCCGCGCGTGCTTCGTGGCGGCCGGCCGCGCAGCTTCACGAGCGCGGCGCGCAGGATCTCCGGCTTCACCCCGGGAGCCGCGGCAACGGCTGCGGCCAGCACTTCGTTGAATTCGACGCCGGCCGCAAAGAGCTGCGTGATCACCGGTGCGGCGCTTGCGAAGGCGGCCTCCGCGGCCTGCTGCACGGACTCGGCGCGCTTGAGCGCGTCGATTGACTGAAGGTGCTTGAGCATCGCCGTCCCGATGCCGAGCAATTCGGTCTTGATCTGGTCGAGGCCGGCTTCGGCCACCTCGGTATTCATGTGCGTCTCCACGCCCCCGCGAGGGGCTGCTACGCGCGGCGGGATGCCGCGCCCGTCTCAGCCCATTCCGTCTTGCGGGCTGCACGGCCCTGCGGGCGGCACGACGCTGCGGCGGCACCGGTGGCGACGGGCGCGCGCTGCGTGCAGCAGGGGCGCGTGGCGGTAGCGCAGCCCGGCGGGGAGCGCGCGGCGAAGGGAATGGCGTGATGGGACGCAGGTGCCGGCCGGTGGCCGGTAAGGTGCAAAGGGGTGTCGGGGTGCGTGAGCACCCTGACCAAGGTGGGGTAGCCCCAGGGCGCGAGAAGTGGCGCAGCCACGCCGAGCGCCGGGGGCGGTGGGTCACAGGAGGGGGCGGGCCGTGCCCGCAAGGCGCGCGTAAGCGCACCCCCGAAATGTGACACAACCCCTTACCTTGTACGGATTTTCAGTGAGGACTTTTGCGGTGACTGGATTGATGGCTGACCGAACCGAGGATGCGCAGCTCGTGCAGCCGACCGCTGCGCTCGATGTCGTCGTGCACGTGCGGATCGCTCGCGAGGATGCCAAGCGTCTGCGCGCGCAAGCACGGCGACTCGGTTGCTCGACGTCCGAACTCCTGCGCGCCGCGGCGCTCGGCGCCGGGCGCGTAATGCCTGGGGATGTCCGAACGAATGGCGCGGCCGGCGCGCAGGATGCGCCGGCCGCGCCGGTCCATCAGAAAGTGGTGCAGCCCAAGAGCGAGGAGGCCGCAGCCGTCGCGCGCGCCGGCCGGATGCTGAAGTCGATGTACCCCGGCCGCGATAAGCGGTGGACGCCACAAGAGCGCGTGCGCTGGTGGAGCACGGTCGATGAGCTCATGGAGGCCGCGCGCGCATGTGTACGCGCGAGCCGTGCGCAATCAGAGTCCGGTCGAACCCGATAGCCAAAAGTTCGCCGCGTGCTAGCCAAGGTCATTACGCTCACACACACGGCCGGAAGCAAAGGCTTCCGGCCGGTCATGAAGTATGTGCTGCGTGCCAATGAGGATGCCGAGAAGCTCGCCGAGGGCGATCGGCTCGAAGCGGGCCACATGAACTTTGGCGGGGCGGACGATGACAATGGCGCCTGGTTCGACCCGTGCACGGATGATCTCTCGGACCCGGGCGTGCGCGCAGCGTATGCGGAGGACGTGGCGCACCTCTGTGAACGCGCCGAGACGCGCTGCCGTGCGCGCGGGCGGTTTCGTGGCAATGCGGTGTACCACGTCGCCATCACATGGAAGGAAGGTGAGCACCCGACGCGCGCGCAGGCCGAGCGCGCGTGCCTGCATGTGATGCAATCGCTCGGGTACGCGGAGCACCAAGCGGCGTGGGCGATTCACCGTGACACGGATAATGACCATGTACACCTCGTGGTGAACAAGGTGCACCCGGTGTCGGCGGCGGTGCGTCAGCCGCCGTTCCGTCGCGACTATTTCATCCTTGATCGATGCATGCGCGAACTCGAAATTGAATTCGGGTACGGACGTGCCAATGGACCCTGGATCACGCTCGATACGCCAGAGGGACCGAGGATCGTGCGCATGTCGCGGCGCGAGCGGCGCGAGCGGGGATTGCTCAAAGAGGCCGGTCCGCGCATCAGTGATCGCGCCGCGCGCGCCGAGCACAATGCCGGCGGCGCCGAGTCGTTCCAGTCATGGGTGGCCGGCGCACCGGCGGAAGCGCTGCGCGCGGCCGTGGAAAAGCCAGGTGCCACGTGGCAAGACGCGCATCGCGCGCTCGCGCCATTCGGATGTGCGATCGAGCGCAAGGGTTCCGGCCTCATCGTGACCACCACGGTATCCACAGCCGGCGCCGCGCCGCGCGTGCTCGCCGCGAAGGCGAGCACATTGGGCCGATGGGCGAGCAAGACTGCGCTCGAGAAGCGGCTTGGGGAGTTCACGCCGCCCGGCGTGCCGCTGCCGCCTGCGCAGCAACCTTATATGGAGGCGGTACGCGCGGCGCGCATCGATCTATCGAGTGAGGTGCCGCGAGGAAGCGCGGGCGGTGCCGCACACCATGTGCCGGGCGGCACAGCGGATGAGGAGCAGGGACGCGCACGGTGGGATGACGAGAAGACGAGTAGCGCGCGTGAGAAGCACGATGAACGCGCGCGCGGCAAGCGGGACCAGGATAAGCGCGATGAGCGCCGCGCCGAACGGCAGGCGGAGCGGGATGCCTTGGCGCAGCGCTTCGCCGCCGGGGAGGTGGAACGAGTCGAACGCGCGCGCAAACGTCGTGAGGCGCTGCGCGCGAAACACCTGGCTGAACGCAAGGCGCTCACCGAGCGCCTGCGGGCCGAACGGCGCGCGGCGCGCCAAGCCGCACGCCGTCAAGGTATCGACCCGCGTACAGCCGATGCGCTCTTCGCGTTCAAGGCGGCGGGCGCGCGCCAGCAGATGGCCAAGCGTCAGCGCGATGAGCGACTGGCGCTCGGTACCGAGCTTTCGCGCGGGATGGTCTGGCGCGTGTGGCTCGAGCGCGAGGCTGATCGTGGCGACGAGGCGGCACAGGCCGCGCTACGCGGCATCCGGTATCGCGAGCAGCGCAAGCGCAAGCAGGGTGAGGGGGACCAGGCGAACGGGATCGAGGGCGAACCGCTCGATCGGCTCGCAGCCCTGCACGAGAAGCTGCGTAGCGGGCCGGACGATCTGATTCTGGCGGCGCTCGTCGCTGAGCGTGATCGGCGCGGGCGACACATTATCTATCGGCGCGCGACAACTAGCGGACGCGGCCCGGGTGAGGCGCTTTTCGTCGATCGCGGGCCGCGTATCGACATGCTCTCGAAGGAAGCTGCCGCTCTCGAGGCGGCGCTGCGGATCGCATCGGAGAAGTACGGTGGGCAGGTGCTGCTGACCGGCAGTGTCGAGTTCCAAGGCCGCGCCGCGCGGATGGCGACCCGCCTCGGGATCCGCGTGACGAACCCGGGACTCGCCAGCGCAGTGCAGAACGAGCGCGAGCGGATGCGGTCGTTCGTCCATGAGAAGCCCCCACGCCGTCCACGGCGGGGAATGAACCGAGAGGACTGAGACTCTTCGGTCGAAATCCGTACAAGGTAGGGGGTCGCGTATCACAGCGGGGTTGCGCTTACGCGCACCGGCTGCGCCGGCCCCCGTTGTTCCCCGCGAACACCCGTCCCACTCGGCGGCTTACGTCTTCTCGCGGCCCGGTCTCCCCACCTTGGTCAGGGTGCTCATGCACCCCGACACCCCAACGAATATAGCCGCACTCGGTGGCGGGGCGCTCCACGCAATGGGTGCCCTCTGCGAGAGGGAATGGGAGGACGAGGCGCACGCCTCATCTGAAGGAGATTGCGGTGCCGACGCACCTCATAGACACCCGGGGCGCGGTGTCCCCGCCACGAAAGCGGCGTAGCCCCCGCACCCGCTATTTGCGGCGGCACCTCCGTCGCGCCGCGGCGCTATCCCCTGCGGGCGGATCGGAGGCGGCCCGGCCAGCCGTCGCGCGGGAGCGGGAGCGATGAGCGGCCAAGGATTGGCCGAGGTTCAGCGCGCGCGAGCGCTCGAACAGCTCACCATCGATCTGGGCGCGGCGATCATGGAAGCGCTGCTCGACCCCAAGGTTGTCGAGGTCATGCTGAATCCGGACGGCAACGTCTGGGTCGACCGCCTGGGTGAGGGCATGCGCTGCATAGGACTGTTCTCAGGCCGCAGCGCTCGCAGCGTCATCGAGACGACCGCCGGGATCCTCAACCGTGTGGTCAACGAGGACCGTCCGATTCTCGAGTGCAGACTCCCGCTCGACGGGTCGCGCTTTGAGGCCGTGCTCCCGCCGCTCGCCGCGGAGCCGACTTTCGCGATCCGCAAGAAGGCCCCGCTCGTCTTTACCTTCGATGACTATGTGAGCGCCGGCATCATGACGCCGGAACAGCGCCAGGCGCTCGAGGCTGCGGTCGCTGCGCGGCGCAACATTCTGGTATGTGGCTCGACTGGAAGCGGGAAGACGACGCTTGCGAACGCGGTGCTCGATTGCCTCGCGCGCCAAGACGAGCACTGCCGTGTCGTGGTGATCGAGGATACCCCTGAGCTTCAGGTCGCCGTCAAGAACGCCGTCTACCTTGAAACCAAATCCTCGCCCCCGAGAGTCGATCAAACCGATCTGCTCAAGGTAACGATGCGCCTGCGTCCGGATCGCATCGTGGTGGGTGAGGTGCGCGACGAAGCGGCGCTCGCGCTGCTCAAGGCGTGGAACACGGGTCACCCGGGCGGCGTCGGGACGGTGCACGCGAACGACAGCAAGGCGGCGCTGATCCGGATCGGGCAGCTCGTCCAGGAGGCGGGCGTCCCAGAGCAGCCGGAACTCATCGCCGAAGCGGTGAACGTGATCGTCTTCATCTCCCGCACGCCGACGGGCCGCCGAGTGGAGGACGTCTCTTCGGTCACCGGCTGGTCTCGCGCGCGCGGCTATGAGGTCGCGAGGCTGGCATGACCCGTCCATCGCGGTGAGATCAGCAGGGAATTAGGGTACCGAGGAGACAGGCTCGCCTATGGGATGATCTTGCCCGGGCGCTCACGCTCGTGCGAGTGCACGGACTGGTTCCCGAAGCCGAGACCCGTCGGGGCGAGCAACGCCTCGTGCGTGCCATCGAGAAGTGGCTGCGGGATAACGGCGAGAATTAGCCCCGTCGACCGGCGCTCGTAGCGGTCCAAGTGGGCGCAAGACCTGCGGCACGCGGCGCGAGCGGACTTCCGGCCGGTCCTGCGGACGCCCCCTGCGAGTCCCATTGCGTGGCCCTCCCATCGTGTCTCTCACCGCCGCCGGCTCGCAGCGCGGGCGGCGAATGCCACAGCACCATCCGGCCGCCGGGGATGGCGGGAATGACCTGCCGGGTCCGCAATGTCTTTTCCGAACGACGGAAGATCGCGGCGCTGTAGCGCCGGCCGGCGCGACCGTCGAGCCTCCCACTGTGATAGAGCGAAAGGGTCTGCCGTAGCCGCGCGCCGCTCCGTCGACCGCGCCACGCTCGCGTCCATCCCGAGAGCAATACGGTCTGCGCGGCGCGCAGATTGACGCACGGATCGAGCGCTTGGCGGACATCGAGTCCCAACCAGCGAAGGTTCCGGCTGTTGATCTGCGCCAATCCGAGATCAACCGAGTCCCCGCGCGCGATGAGCGAGCGCGCGAGCGCGAGGGTGCCGCCGCGGGTGGTCAGCGCAAAACTCTCGCCCGTCGAGTCATCGTCGAGCGTCCACGGCCAGCCGCCTGATTCCTGGGCCACGAGTGCGGCAAGAGTCACGGGCGAGACCCGTGGCGCGCAGCGCTCGAGCAGGTGCTTTTCCGCTGCGACGCTGCCGAGATAGACGGCCGGCGCAGAGGCGCGCGCGCAGAGCGCGCTCATCAGAGCGAGCACACCAAGCCAAAGCGACGCGGCGCGCGGTATTCGAGTCTCCATGTCCCGTTCCCCCTGCAGGGCGTTCGTTCCGTCCGGCGTTATGTGCAGCGCGGGGCGGGGAAGGAGGGAAGAGGAGGCGAGTCTCATCCGTGTGCAGTCCCATCGATGACAATCCGACGATCATCCGCTCGGATGGTACCCGGGAATGGTACGAGGACGGAGTATTGCATCGGGAGGAGGGACCTGCGCTCGTGCGTCCCGACGGTAGGCAGGAGTGGTTCTGGCAGGGTTTTCGCCACAGGGAGGTCGGGCCTGCCATCGAGACGCCGGCCGGATATCGCGCGTGGTTTCGCTTCGGGCGCTTGCATCGTACCGATGGCCCCGCCGTCGAGTACACGAGCGGGCGGCGCGAGTGGTACGAGGACGGGTTCCCGCATCGCCTCGACGGTCCGGCCATTGAGTGTCCGACCGGACTGAGAGAGTGGTTCCACCGTGGCCGGTTTCATCGGGAGAACGGACCTGCGGTCGAATATGCGAACGGTCGGCGGGAATGGCGTTGGCACGGAGTGCTTCACCGAATGGATGGGCCTGCCCTCATCGAAGCCGATGGCCGCGAGTTCTGGTACCTCGCAGGCACACAGGTCCTGGGTCGTGGCGAGAGGCACTCACCGTGGTCCTCCGGTGCGCCGACCTGCATCAAGACGGTGGCGTAATGCCGGACCCGGATATCAATCCTTTGCACGATGGCTGCCCGGGCAAGCCCGGGCGTCGCAAGAGATCACGACCTGCCGCGCAGCGGCGCAAGCCGCTGTGGGCGAAAGAGAGAGGGCGATGAACGATACGGTGGTTCTCCATAAGCGAGAGTCCCGAGAAGTCGTATTCCAATATGACTTCGCGCAGGGACTCTCAAAGAGCGAGCGCCTCGGCGAGGCAGCCATCGCGGCCCGCCGCGCGGGAATCGCCTTGGCAGGATGCGACCTGCGCCGCGCGTATTTCAAACAAAAATCCGACCTCGGCGGGATGGACTTCTCGGGTTGCGACCTCGAGGGCGCGGTGTTCACGGCGTGCAACTTGCGCGCCGCCCGGTTCGGTGGAGCACGCTTGGCGCATTCGCGCTTCGATCGAACGGAGCTCGACGGCGCGCATTTTTTCGCTGCCGAGTGCGATGGCGCCTCTTTCAAGGGTGCCCGCGGAGCGGGCGTCAAATTCGGCAGCGCGATTCTTACACGAACGGATTTTTCGCATTCCGTTCTGCCCTTCGCGCGGTTTTGTCGCGCGCGCGTGGAGAACGCCTGCCTTTATGGCGGCGCTTTCGAGCACGCCGACTTCTCGTGCGCAACGCTCAACGATACGAATCTTGCCACGGCGAACTGCCGCGCTGCACGTTTCCGCCGCGCCGAGATGCGCTTGGCCGCGCTCGACGCGACTGTTCTGCGCGCGGCGGACCTCCGTGAGGTAGTCATGTACTGCTGTTCGGTGAACTGCACGGACTTCAGTGAAGCCGATCTTCGCGGCGCGCGCATCGAAGGCGTCCTCATGGAGCGCGCGAAGACCGATGGCGCGCGTTTTGGTCGGGTTGCAGAGATCATTCGCGTATCGGCGAGAGCGCAGAGCGGAATTGAGCGGTAGGGGGTGGTGATGGGTGAGCACATCGAGATCGAGGATTCGGGGGTTCGCAGCGGCGTCCGCGCCGCGCGGCATTACTACAGACCGCTCCTGCGGCCGGCGGGCTTTGCAACGATGCCGCCGGGACTGAAGTGGGACTATGTCGAGGTGCCGCGGGAAATCGCGCACCTGCGGCCGAATCTCCCGGTGAGCCGCCATCGGTACGGCGTCATTGCCTGTGAACGAGAACTCACCGAGGAGGAGTGCCAACGGTACGAATTGGCACGCGATCCAGGCGCGCCGCATCTGTCGCCCCACACGACGGCGGCACCGCCGTCAGGGAATCCACAGCGTCGGGGCGATGCCGCTCAGTACCTCTACGCGGCCATGCAAAGGATCGCGAGCGAGGCTCGCGACGGCGCCTCGGCGCAGGCGCTCGCCGATATCGCCCATGATGCGATCCGCTACGCGCAGCACGTGCAGGCGCGAGTCCGCGGTCGAGCGCATCAGGCGCTCGACGGGGAGCGATGATGCCGAATCTTGAGAAATTCATCGCGTGGGCGGCGGATCATGGCGTGCAGATCGATCCTGGGCGGTGTGTGGCCGACGGCAAGATTCATCGCGCCGACGTAGAGGGCGATGCGCGCGGCCGCAATGACGCAACGTACCTGCTGCGGTCAGATGGGTCCGGTTGGGTGGTGAACTTCAAGGCCGAGGGTCAGCCGCTCTACTTTCGCGGCGAGGGGGTGATCACCGCGGCGCAACGGGAGGAGATTCGGCGGCAGCAAGCCGAGCGCACCGCGGAACGCGAGGCGGAGCATCAACGAGCACTCGAGGCGGCGCGAGCGGCATGGCAGCGCGGCCGGGCCGCGCCCGGGCATTCGTATCTGCGGGATCCTCTATTGCCGCCTGCGGGGCTTCGCGTCGAACACGGGCAGTTGATGGTTCCGGTGCTCGCCCTCGATGAAAAAGACGAGCCGGTGTGGCGCGGGATGCAGATGATCACCGGGGATGGCGCAAAGAAGTTTACCCCGGGCACACACGCGCACGGCGCCTTTGCGCTGATCCCTTGCGGAGACGATCCGCTGACAGCCGCCCGCGAGCTCCGCGCAGCGAGCCGCATCATCGTTTGCGAGGGGATCGGTACGGCGTTGGCACTCTACAGAGTGATGAGAGTTCCCGTCCTCGCGGCGCTCTCCGCCGGCAATCTGCCGGTGCTCGCCCAGGGGCTCGCGGGCCATGTGACGGACAACGCGATCTTTTATGCGGACGCGGACGGGGTATCGACCCGGCCCGAGCAGGATTTCATCGGGCAGCGCATGGCGGTCGAGGCCGCCTTTGCCATGGGTGCCCGCGCGCGTGTTGCGGTGCCGGTCCGAGCAAGCGGCATCACCCCGCCCGGTTACGATGCCCGTGATCAGTTGCGCGATGGGTCGGGTAATGCCATCGCAGCAACCTGCGCTGCCGCGCTCCCGCCGTCGCGTGTCCGGTTGCCGGAGCGGGCACAGGAGAGGGCTGCGATCAAGCGGGAACCGATGAGCGTGGAGCGCTGACGGTGGCGGCGGGCAGATTCTGCAGACGATGAAGGGCCTTACCGACCGTGTTCGTGAATCGGCTTCTTGCCCGAGTGCGCTTTTGGTGCGCCGCCGCTCTGCGCTTGCGCCTCGGTGACGGCATGGGTGCCGTCCCAAAGCCGACCGTTCTGCGACACCCTGTATACGCGACCGTCAATTTCGAGCGATCCGCCCCGCAGCGTGTATCCCCGTTCTATGGCGGCTTTCCAGAGCCGATCATAGGCGCTCATTGCCTGCGCAACGTCCGGTAGCGCCGGCAATCGTTCCCTGTGCTCGGTCGCGCCGTCATCGATGATGACGGACAGCGTAGCGGCCTCCGTGGACGAAACCTCGCCCCCGCCCGCGGGACTTCGGGAAATCCCGGCAATGATCTCTTTCACGCTCGCCATGGCAGAAGGGTTCCCATCTGAGGATTGCCAAGGGTCTCCATGTTACTACCTCGCTGTGTCAGCGTATCGGATTCTTCCCATTCCTCGGTCCGGCTGGCGGGACACCGGCGACAAGAGCCTGCCACCCGCAGGGGCTGTGCGCCGCGCAGCGGGGAATGGGGTACTGAGATGTGGAGCGCATTGATGGGCAACGACACCGAAAGTGAGCCTGTACTGGATCAGCGCGGGAATCGGCGCTGGTACCAAGCCGGTGTGCTGCATCGAAACGACGGGCCGGCGGTCGAGTACGCGGATGGCAACAAGGTGTGGTACCGGGACGGGAAATGTCACCGCGCGGGTGGCCCTGCCGTCGAACTGACCAATGGGACGCGGATGTGGTATCGCGCCGGTGAGCTCCATCGGGAGGACGGTCCTGCCATCGAATACGCGGACGGAACCCGGAACTGGTATCGCAACGGGGTGCTTCATCGCGAGGATGGCCCCGCCATCGAGCATCCGGACGGCAGCGTGGCGCGGTATCGGCGCGGCGTGCGCATACCGTTAGATCATCGAAAGATGGGCGCGCGCGCCGCGGGACTCGAACGGTAAATTTGTTGGAGGTTGCGAGATGTACGAAGAACCGATCAGCGACACTGACGATGACGGCGTGGACGGGGAGTTCATGCTGCTCGAGGCCGGGAGTCTCGCCGATGCGCGCGCGCTCGGCGCGGATATCGAGATGCAAGAGGAGTACGAACGATGAGCGCCGTGAAGGGAAAGGCGGGATTGCCGGACCTGCAAAAACTCCTCGCGGCCTCCACGCTGACGCCAGGCAGGTATTCCCCATCCGCGATCATGAGGTCCGTGAAGCACGCGGCCGTGTTCGGCGGAACGCGGCCGGTCATTTTGACCGGCCGCGCCGATGACATTGAGTCCGTCGGCCAGGCGGCCCGGCTTGCCGAGTCTGTCGAGTTTCGACGCATGATCCGCGAGGTTTACGGCGACGCGGAGCTTCGTGCGGGAGTTGTCGACGGCAACCGTGTCGAGTGGTTCGACGGCATGCCGGCGCTCGTCTCGAAGGCTGCCGGGCAAGTCGAGGACGGCGCCGGGAGGGGGCCGCTGGTCGCTGTTTTGATCGCCGAGGCGACTGTCGGAGATTCGCTCGCGACGGCGCTCGCAATCACAACCGAAACCGCGCGCATCTTCGATCCGAATGTTCCGGAATTGCGCGATGGATGGGACCGGACGACGTCGAGCAATAACGCGATCGTTATCGCGGACACTCGATCTGGCCTGGGAGCCGAACTGGTCGAGGCAGCGAGCGCGGCGCAGGGCAATCGCCTAGAGGGCACCGAGGATTCGAGCGTCGATGGACGCCCGCCCGGGCGCGACTTCCGCCAAGAGATCACCGATCGGATGGTGGCGGCGCTCGAGGCCGGCGATATTCCGTGGCGCAAGCCCTGGCGCGGCGCCGAGCGTCCGATGAACGGGGTCTCTGGCCATCGTTACCAGGGAATCAACCGGTTCATGACAATGCTCACACAGTTCGAGCGGGGATACGGGGATCCGCGCTGGCTGACGTTCAATCAAGTTCGGCACGCCGACGGGCATGTGAAGAAAGGCGAGCACGGCGTGCAGATCGAGATGTGGAAACCGAGGCCGTTTTGGGAGCGCAAGGATGTAACGGTGACGCTCGATCGCGTGCCGGTACGGGTTTTTGGGGAGTCGAGCGACGGACGGGCCGATGTCGGGGTGAAGAACGCGAAGCGCCCGACGTCGGCGACGCATACCAGTACGCTGTGCGTGGAACACGGCGGTAAGGCGGTTTCGTGGGCGGCGGCACACCAAGCGCTCGATGTATTCTCCACTCGAGTGTACACGGTCTTCAACATCGAGCAGTGCGAGGGGCTCGATCCAGAGAAACTGGTGCCACTCGCCGATCACGGCGAAAAGGTCGATGCACATACACGTGGGGAGTTCCTCATGGCGTCCATGCGCGCTGACGGCGTGTGCTTCAAGGAAGGCGCGGATGCCGCCTGCTACCTCCCGGATGCCGACAGCATCCGGTTGCCGGCCCGCGACCGGTTCATCTCACAAGAGGCGTATTACGCCACGGCCTTGCACGAGATTGGGCATTCGACCGGTGCGGCAGGACGGCTCAACCGCGACGGGATCACCGGCGCGCACCCCTTCGGGTCGGAGGGTTATGCGCGCGAGGAACTGCGCGCGGAGCTCGCGAGCGCTTTTCTCGCGGCGGAGACTGGCATCGCGCCGGCGGCCGCAGCAGGCGGCGCGGAGGCCGATTTCGAGAATCAGCACAAGGCATATCTCAAGCACTGGGCGAAGGTGCTGAAGTCCGACAAGAACGAGGTGTTTCGCGCCGCCAAGGAAGCCGGTGAGGCTGCGGACTATGTCCTCGGCCGAGAACAGGAACTTGCGCAGGCGTTGGACACCGCCACCGTCACACCGCGGCAGGCGCAGGTGCTGGAAGCGGCGTGCGCCGCACAAGGATTGACGTTCTTCGCTGGCAAGATCGATGAGACGGCCGGCGCACTGCTGAGGGTCGAGTGCGCGGCGAACGGCGATCTCTCTTTCCGCGATCCCGCGACGGGTGAGCATCTGAGGGCGGTGGCGGCCCGCGAGGCGGACCTCGCGCGGGAACTCGAGGCGAGGCGAATGCGCTCGACCGACCGTGAGACGCTCACCGGAACCCATCCGGCTCGTCCGATACGTTCTTCGGAGGCGGACATCGGGCGGTGAGAACGGCGTGCAGACCGCGGGGCGGAATGGGAGAGGAGGTGCTATGAAAAAGTCGCAAGACGACATCCTGATCGAAGAGGTGAAGTACCGCGCTGGCTTCGCCGCCGGGTGCGAACCTGGGCAACACTGTGCCATCGTCGAGCTCGGCATCGAGGCGACCTCGAACGCTGGGTGCAACAAAGTCGCCCGCGCGATCGCCTGCCTCAACGGCAGGAAGGGTGAGGCGCAGGCGGTTCCGGTGCTCAAAACGCTTTCCTCCGGGGTTTATGCCGCAGTCGCGCTTGGGCCCTACGACACGGAACTCGATGCCGACCTCGCCGGGGTGCGCGCGTCACAGGCGCTCGCGCAGGATGAGGAGCGGCGCCGGCAAGCGGCCGAGGCCGAGCAGGAAGCGGAGATTCGCCGCGAGGTGGCGGGCCAGGCGAGCGCCGAGGAGGCCGTGACCGAGCGGCGGAGGATCGAAGCGGAACGGGAGCGTGCTTCGCGGTCTACCCGCGCAGCGGCGGGAATGGAGCGTTGAAATGAACACAAAAGATGAGCGAATCAAGGCCGTGCGCGATGCCGAGGCGGCGCTGCGCCCTTTCGTGTCGCGGCAGCAACGCGAGGTGATGGTCGATCTCAGCCGCTCGGGCGAGGAGCAGGGCTTCTTTCAGGAGAAGCTGATCGAGTTCGGCAATCGTGTGGCGAGCATGCCGAAGACTTACGAGCAGGACGGCAAGGGTGACGAGGCTGTGGTGCACCTGCATTACTTCCACGGGGGCAGCGACTGGTACATCACGGAGAAGGACTCGGACGGTGGGGTCGAGCAGGCGTTTGGCTATACGGTCTTGAATGGCGATACCGAAAATGCCGAGCTCGGGTATATCAGTATCGCGGAACTCACCGAATGTGGCGTGGACCTCGATTTGCACTTCGAGCCCCGGACGTTGCGAGAAGTGAAAGTTGAGATCGATGCGCGTGATCGCCGCGGGGCGCACCCGAAGCGGCAGGCGAAACGCCCCGCGCAGGGGATGGAGCGTTGAGATGAGCGAGCAGATTGCGCGCATGCGCGAGGTGGACAGCAACCTGGTCTGCGCGATCAATGCGCAGAACATTTTCGAAGTCCAGGCGTACATCGACCATGGGGCGGACGTAAACGCGAACCAGTGCCGGCCGATGAAGGCCGCCGCTTCTCTCGGTAACACGGACATCATGGAGCTGCTGATCGCCAATGGGGCCGACATCAATGGCGATAACGGCGGTCCGCTATTCGTCGCGCTCTCGCGCGCCAAGGAGAAGGCGGTGATGTGGCTTCTCGAGCACGGTGCCGATCCTGCGGCGAACGACGGGCAGTTGCTCGTCGCGGCGGCGAGCGTCGGCGCGGAGGCCGGCGCGAGAGCGCTCACCTATCTCATCGAGGCCGGCGCGCCGCTCGATCGCAAGGGTGAGGCGGCGCTCAATACCGCAACGCGCTGCGCGCACTTCGACAACGCGCGAGTGCTTCTCGCGTACGGTGTTCCGGTCACCGCTGCCGCCGAGGTGCTCGCGAAGCATCTCGAATATGAGGGCTGGCGGGAACTGTTCGCTCAGGCGAGGGCGCGCCAGGCGGCGCGCGGGCCGAACGATGCGGCGCTGGGCGGCCGTGCCGCAGCACCGCGGTTGCCGGCGACGGCTCGGCACATGGGTGCCGAACGGTAATCACCATCGAGTCGCAAGGGGATCTCAATGTTCGGATTCAGGCGCAAGTCGAACAGGACTCAGGAAAGGTGGACGGCTATGAGGGAATTGGAGACGGCCGGTCTGCTTCCCGACGAGGGCGAGCCAGGTGGCATCGTGCTCGGAAAGTGGCGGGACCCAAAAGGTGGAAAGCGAATCTTGCGACATAGGGGGCCGGACCATGTTCTCGTGATAGCCCCTTGCCGGAGTGGCAAGACCACGGGTATCACCATTCCGACACTGCTGTCATGGGACGAGAGCGTGCTGGTTTTTGACGTGAAGGGCGAGAGTTACGAGGTCACCCGGAACTTCCGGGAGAGACGCCTCGGACAGCGCGTCCTGCGATTTGAGCCCGGCGCGCCGAACAGCGCGCGTTTCAATCCGCTCTCGGAGATCCGGCTTGATCGCAATCTGGTGAGGGATGCCGCGCAAATCTGTGGAATGCTGATGAACCCCGCCCAGGACGTGCATGAGAGTCATTGGACCCGCTGTGCGTGCCATCTGCTCACGGCGATTACGTTATTCGTTCGTCTCTCCCAATCGCCGGATGGCCTGCCCGATGGGGGCTCTCTCGCCACGGTGCGTGCGATCCTGACCGACGGCGGGCCGCTCCGGGGCGTTCGGCCGGTGCGGGATGCGGCAGCGGCCGAGGATTGCACTGCGCGCACCATGCTCGCGTACATCCGGGAAGTGGCAGACGATTGGGTCTCCCGCGCAGTACGCAGCGGACGGCTTGCGCCGAGCGATAAAGAGCATGAAGCCCGTCTCGCCGGATGGCAAGCCGTGGCGGAAATCCTTGAACACTGGTCTGCCGCAGGCAATGCAGACCTCGGCAGCGTCATCGCAACCGCAAAGCATGCGCTGACCATCTTCGCGGACCCTGCTGTCGTGGCGAATACCAGCGAGTCTGACTTTTCGATCGACTCGTTGGTTTCCGGAAGTGAGAAGGTTTCCCTCTATATCACTGCATCGCCGGTCAGCTATCTGCGGCACCAGGCGCTGTCGAAGGTGCTGGTGGATATGGTGATCCGTCGTCGTCTGGAAGCGCTCGGGGCGAATGGGTCAAAAAGCCGGCTGTTGCTGCTCATCGATGATATTGGCGTTTTCGGGAGGCTTCCCGTGCTGGTCAACGAGGGACTTGCGGGATTTAGCGCATGCGCGGTGACGGGTCTCTTCGTGACGCAATCTAGAGCACAGATCAGCAAGACTTTTTGGGAAACGGAAGCGGGAAGCATCGTTGGAAATTGTGCAATTCAGGTTGCGTATGCGCCGAACACACTTGAAACTGCGACATTTTTCGGCGCGCGATCCGCGCTGTCGGTAGAAGAGATCATGCGAACCCCAGAGGATGAGGCGCTTTTTTTCGTGCCCGGCTGTCCGCCGTTCCGATGTGGAAAGGTTGAGTATTATCGCGATGAACCTTTCAGGACCCGCGCGAACGGTGACTCGGGTAAACTGCGGTAGCAGTGAATTCACGGAGAAGGCTGGCATGACGATCGAGAAGTTCTGGGAACGCGAGGATGTCAGGGTTTTGCTTCTTGAGTCGCGAGGCGAGGACGAGCGGCTTGAAGAGGTGCCCGTGATCGTCAAGGGCGTCACGGAGGACGGAGTGCGTGTGACGGTCGAACCGGTGGACGGCTCGGCTCCGCCGAAAGCAGTGAGTCCTATCTCGCTCTCGGTTCTGAAATCCGATGAGCATAGTCGGGCACCAGAGCGAATGTCCTGGCTCCTCGCCTGTGAGCGCTTGGGTGGACTGAGTCGCGCGGATGGCGAGCAGCTCTTTGCGCTGCCTTAAGATGCGCGGCCCGCGAGTCGGGCGAGAGTCAGGGGTGGAGCGGTAGCGCGTCATGTCCGGCCTGGCGGACTTGCGCCGCCAGGCCGGGCTGGAGAGGTGATCCGTTTACTCGCGCCCCTGGCCGGCCCATGGTAGGGGCGTGAGGGGTTTTGTGTCCCGCGGGCCGTCGTAGGCCGCCCCGCCTTCCGCGGTAACTTCGTCCATATCCTCACGCTGCGCCAGCGCGACCCCGATACGTGCTTCGGCGGCCTCCATCATCGTGAGGAGCTCCCGCAGATGCTGAATGTAGCGGCGCAGATGCTCATCGAACTCGGCGACTGCCACGGCAGTTTCGCGATCGTTCGAGATCAGGTCCATGAGGTGCGCGCCCGGATGCGTCAGCACGCCGAATCCAAGGCGGCGCGTTTGACGATAGCCATCGTCGAGCGCCTTGCGCTCGGCCTCCTTGAGGGTCTCCGCAGTGAACAGTGCTGGCGACTCTCGTACCATCCGGGTGATTTTGCGCGCGAAGCGCTCATCAGCAGGACAAACACGGGGGACAGCGACCGGGGCGTGGTCTGCTGAGACTGCTTTGGGTTTTCGACGACGGGCGACGATAGACATGACGGGCCTCCACGAATTCCAGCGGTCGGCCGTCAACTGTGGATTTGCATAGCCGGGCCGACCAAATAGTGAGTGTCTGGTAACACGCCCACCGTCCTCAGCGCGGTGCGACGTGTCCTCGCTCAATTCACCTCGACGGTCGAATGGTACCTGAGAGGCGATTCGGCATGCCATACGCCGGGATCGGCATGCCATATTCGATCGCCCGCGGCCTCAATCAATCAGCCGCGTGAGGACCGCCCGAGCACGAACGCTGTGCTCGGGCGGATGCCGAGCTTTGCGTCAATTGAAATTGACCGGCCTTCGGGAAGGTATCTTTGGCAGGCTCGCAATCACCTCCGCGCGGCGGCGCGCGATGGACTCGGCGAAGCGCAGGAACACCGCAGTGCGAGCGGCCTCGGTGCTGAGTTGTGCGCATGGCGCGCATCCCGGCTCACCACAGGGTTCATGCGCCGCCAGCCAGGACAGGATTGCTGCGGTCAGGAGGCCATCCGCGATCTCGCGGCGATCGGCGCAGCTTGTGGCGTCGCGAAATAGCTGATCCGAAAGTCCCTCGAATACGGCGATCGCTACATCACCCAGACTTATGTTAACGGATTTCATCTCTTTGGCTCCTGGTGTCTCGGCTACTATTGGCCTTGCTTCTCTCTAGGCACTCCCGCCGGAAAGTTTTCTGAATTTTTTGGGCAGGAGATTGCGCGTGCCGCCCCTGGCACTGCGCGCCGCGCGGTGCCGCCCGCGCAGCGGAATGGGCTGAGACAGGTTTGGATGAGAGGAGCCGCCATGGGCAGCAAATCCGTTGAATCCGAGCGGCGCGCCGCGCTGAGGCGAGAGTATCGGGAGGCGGCCACCGAGGCGGCCGCCGCGCGCACCAAAGTGCTCGCGGCGCTGGACGCCAAGTGCCATGAGGATGCGACCAAGATCAGGCCCGATAGCGCCGAGGTGCTCGCCAAGGTGAATGGCGAGTTTGGCCTCCTCGCGGCCGAGCGCCGGGGCGCCATCGCACAGATGTACGCCGCCGCGGCGATCGAGCAATTACAGGTCGCGCATGCGAAGCGGCGTACGGAGCGGGCCGAGGCACTCGAGGTGCCGAGTTTCGCGACCTGGCTCGGACAGCGAGCGATCGAAGGCGATGAGCTTGTCGCGCAGATGTTCGAGGAGGAGCGACGCAGGGAAGAGCGCGCGGCGGCGCGGGAGAATCTCTCCGGCGAGCGCAGCGGGGACCTCTCTGCGGTGTCTCTCGAGGGTCTGGTTCCGGACAACGATCCGGCCAGCGCCGGAGTGCGCTATAGCCGTGACAACAAGGAGGTCATTGTGGATACCGGCGCTCGGCTCGATGTGAATACCGCCGAGGAGCGTGACATCGAGGCGGCGCTGCGCATCGCGGCGCAGAAGTTCGATATGGACAAGGGGCTGCGGATCTCGGGCAATCCGGGCTTCCGCCGCAAAGCCGCTGAGATCGCGGGAAGGTTGGGGATCAAGGTCCAGGATGAGGACCTGAGGAACGTTTGGGATGGCGCGCGAAAGGCGGCCCCCGAGCATCTCGCCCTGCCCAGGGAGCATGAAACTGCGCTGCTCTCGCCGGATGAGAAAGCGGCTGTGGCCGCGCTGACGCGCCACGAGTCTGAAACCGCGCCTGTGACACCCGATGGGATGAAGGGTGGGCAGCGGGCGCTCGGTAGTGCGCAGTCCGCAGATGCCGCGCAAGCGGTGGATCAGGACGCGGGCAGCCGCTCGCGAGATGACTACCCGGCGCCCCGCCCGGGTCACGCGCGGGGGGAATTTGAGCTCGCGCGGCTGCCAGCCGGGGCTTGGGAGAGCCTGAAGAAAGCCGAGCGTGGTGAGCCGCTGACCGCGGAGGATCGGGAGAGTCTGAGGCGCCCGGGCGGTCCTGAGCTCGTGGATGCCAAGGGAAGTCTCACCGAAGACGGCGAGGCGGCATATCAGGCGATGCGGCTGCGCGAGCAGCAGGACGAGGAAGACCTTCGCCAGACGCAATTGCGACTACGCAATGAGACGCTTGCCGAGGAGGCGGAAGAGGAGCGCCAGGCGGCTGAACGTCAGGCGGCGGCGCGCACTCGACAGACGGATGCGGCCGAACTGGGCGCTTGAGGCGAGGCGGCGCGCGATGGAATTCCAAGATGCATCCGCCGACGGGCAAGCAAGCTCGTTTCATGACGCCCCGGTCCCGCTCTCGAGTCCGTGGGGGAACGTCCAGGAGTGTCGGGTGATTGCGCCCGGCTTGTGGTCGGTGAGTACCGGCGGGCATGGCGGCACCCTCATTTCCGAGGAACGGCGGGAGGCGATGCCCGCCTGGGCGAGCCACTTCAAGACCTTCAGCGGCCAGCCCACCGCGTTCGAGGAGGACCTCGACTGGGCGGTACCATGCGCCGCGTGGGCGCAGGAGTTCTCTCTCGAGGACTGTCTCGCGGCGATTCGGACCATTCAGGGACGAGTCTCATACTTCACTGAGCGTGGTCTCGATGTGGACGCCGCGCTTCAGCGGCTCGCAACAGCGAAACTCCCCCTCTGCGAGAAGGCATGCGCGCCACGCCGCGCCGACCCAGGGATCGAGCGGTAGCCGACGTGCGTTGCGATCTGCACCCGCTCGGCCGCGCCGGCTTCCAGACGGTTCTCGCTGACCCGCCGTGGCGGTTTGCCAATCGCACCGGCAAGGTCGCGCCGGAACATCGACGCCTCGCCCGGTATCCACCATGGCGCTCGAGGATATCGCCGCGCTCCCGGTCGGCGAGATCGCCTCTGCCAGAGCGCATCTGTATTTGTGGGTACCCAATGCGCTCCTCCCCGACGGACTCGCCGTCATGGCCGCATGGGGATTTGAGTACAAGACGAACCTCATCTGGGAGAAGGTTCGCCGCGACGGCGGTCCGGACGGCAGGGGCGTGGGGTTCTACTTCCGCAACGTCACGGAGATCGTTCTCTTCGGTGTGCGCGGCAAGAACGTGCGAACGCTTGCTCCCGGACGCCGGCAGGTCAATTTTCTCGCCGCGCCGAAACGCGAGCACTCCCGCAAGCCCGATGAGCTCTACACGATCATCGAATCGTGCAGCCCCGGGCCGTATATCGAGCTCTTCGCGCGCGGCACACGACCGGGATGGTGCGGGTGGGGTTTCGAAGCCGACCAGCTGTGCGGGTGCGTGCGGGAACGGGGAGTGCGCAATGAGGGGACGGTTCCCCCACAGCGCGCGCCCAGGTGCCGCCGCCGCAGCCCGTCTGCGGGAATGACGTGAAGACCCGGGCCCGTGCCCGGGGCGCACATCACGAACCTCAGTTGGAGTGAATCTCATGAATCAGCAGACTGTCCCCGAGCAGGGCGCCGAGGCGTCGGCCATCACCAAGGTTTACGGAAACATGGGTGCCGACCCGGTCCTGCGCCAGACCAGCAAGGGAACCCCCGTCGTCAATTTCAGCGTCGCTCACAATGAAGGCGAAGGCGAGAACCGGACCACGACCTGGCATCGGGTCTCGCTCTTCGGCAAGGAGGCCGAGAAGGTCTCGCAGACCCTGAAGAAGGGCGATTTCGTGAACGTCGAGGGCGAGCTCCGCCACGGCAGCTACGAGAAGGACGGCGTGGAAATCCAGACCTCGAACATCAACGCAGACTACATCAGCCGCTGCAAGTTCGAGGAGAACGGCGAGAAGCACTGGGAGCGGATCGCGGGCGTCTCGGCCTATGTGAAGGCCCAGCGCGCCAAGGAGGCGCCGGTCAAGGGTCAGGAGGCCGACCAGGGCCGGTGAGCTGTCCAGAGCGATGTGACGGCGGCACCGAAGGTGCCGCCGTTTTCCTCCTCCACTGCGGGAGGCCGCATGAAGAAGCCGACTTATGACGAGTTGCACGCCGAACGAGATCGCTTGGCGAGGTCAGAAGGATTGCTTTCCGTTGCACTCAACGTGCTCATACGGGGAAAGGCCGAGGCGACCGAGCAGGTGAGCCACGACGGCGGGCGCACGAAGCTACAGCTCTTCGGGGCCAGCCGCGCCGATGGTGGAATCGTGATCGAGACTTACTACCATCCAGGTCAGGCATCACACTCGGCGGCGTACTACCTAGATGACCTGGCGCGGGTTCCAGGTCATCTATCCGAGGGAGGACTCAAATACGCGAGCGCGGTCGAGCGCCTCACGCTAGCGCGCAATCGCATCGCCACCGGCGCGGCGCATGAAGAGCATCCCGAGGGAGCGCAGCTTCGAGGTGCCCGCGGCCGGTTGCCGGCCCGCGACGAAGGACGATAGCCCTATGGCGGACAATCCAGAACTCTCCGGCGGTGCCAGGTCCGCGGGGGCGAATCTTAAGAAGATCGACGAGGAGATTGCTGCTCGGCGCGCCCCCGAAGCGCCGAGCGCTGCGCCGCGTCTGACGAAGACTCAAGCGCTCGATCGCTATGGCGCGTTGCGGGATTCCGTTCTGGGGTTTGCTCCCCACACCGACCGCGCCAGGAAGTTGGCGCGCATCGCCTCCCCGGAGGAGCTCAAGGCGTTCAGTCGCGCGACGGAACATCTCTCCTGGCCGGAGTCCTTTGGGCAGACGCCGTGGGAGTGCGCGAGCGTCATCGGATGGGGACTCAGGTTCGAGGAGGAGCACCCTGGGCAGACCCATTGGGCGCACGATACCCTCGAAGCCTATCGTAGCGAGCGCCGCGAGGTTGAAGCGGCACATGCGCCGCAGCGCCCGCCGACGCTCTACATCTACCACACCGACCGGGGCGAGGCGGCGGGTCAGATCGTGGATGTCGACGGTAAGGCGCTCTGCGGTATCGCGGGGTGCCGCGACGCAAACGAGGTCATCACCGCGGCGACCGAGCAGGGATATGAACGCCTCGGCATCGCGCGCGTTGCGCGTCTGGAGGATGTCCCAGGATTCGGTGGCCGTCCGCGAGAGCCGCAAGGCGTACTTCGGCGCACAGGGTCCTCATCGCGGCGCCGTTCCCGGTCGCCGGCTCGTGGGCAGGAGCGATGAGTGCGGCCGAAGTGCCCCCCGCCGCGCCGCAGGGTAGGGAGGATCGACTGGTGGTGACCGGAGGGCGCGATTACGGGGACCGGGATGCGGTATTTCGGCAGCTTTCGGCGTGTCGGGCGAGCGCTTCCCGTACCGGGATGACGCTCGTGGTCATTCACGGGGATTGTCCGACGGGGGCCGATCATTGGGCGTCGCTCTGGTGCCAGCGGACCGGGGTTGCCGAGCGCCGCTACCGCGCCGATTGGAACCGCTACGGCAGAAGCGCAGGTCCTCGGCGCAACGAGGAGATGCTCGCCAGGGAGCAACCGGACATGGTGCTCGCCTTTCCGGGCGGCCGAGGAACGGCCGATTGCGTGCGGCGCGCCCGGGCGCGGGACCTGCTGGTCATTACCCATGATCATCGAACGCTCGAGGTTACGAGCAACGCTGTGGAGTACGAGAGATGAGTCTATTCGACCGCAGCAAGGCTATGGTGGCCGCCGGTCCCGATATCCGAATCCCGACCCAGGAGAAGGACCTCGCGCGGTTTTGGTTTCAAGGGATCGGACTCTTTCTGATCTTCGCGCTCGTCGTGTGTTGGCTCGCCACAGAGGTGGCGGCGTGGAGCCTCCGTTGGGACCCGGGGTTGGGGCGCGCGCTGTTCGGTGCGCACCTGTACTCCCCGTTCGCCGTCTTCGGTTGGCTCTGGCATTTCGACAACTCCGCCTCTCCGCCCATTGTCCTCGCCGCGCTCGACCGAGCGGAGGTGCTGCTCGAGGTAGGTTCTGGAGTCTCGATGATCGGGCCCATCTGGATCGCCTACCGCCGAACTCAAAATTCGAGCGCCGCCCGGAACGATTTGCACGGGTCTGCCCATTGGGCGACTCCGGAGGAGGTGCGCGGCGCAGGGGTATTGCCAGCCGAGGGCAACAAAGGCGGGGTGCTCTTCGGCGCCTGGCGCGACGGGCGCGGTCGGGTGCATTACCTGCGCCACAAAGGCCCCGAGCACATGATGGTCTTCGCGCCGACCCGCTCCGGCAAGGGCGTGGGTCTCGTGATCCCGACACTGCTCAACTGGGACGAGTCCGTCCTCGTGCACGACATCAAGGGCGAGAACTGGGCGCTCACCAGCGGTTACCGCGCGCAGTGCATGGGGCAGCGCGTGCTCAAGTTCGACCCGACCGCGCCTGATTCGGCGCGTTTCAATCCGCTCGAGGAGATCCGCTTCGACCGTAACATGGTCAAGGACGTGCAGAACGTCGCCACGATGATCGTGGACCCGAACGGAGAGGGACTGAAGGACCACTGGGCGAAGACCGGGTTCGATCTCATGACCGGGGTGCTCCTGTTCGTCCTCCTCTGTGAGCCGCCGGCGGCGATGGCGTCGGTTGATCGCAGTCTCGCCACGGTGCTGGCAATCCTCTCCGACGGCGGACCGTTCCGCGAGGCCGCCGAGCGGGCGGCGCTCGAGCAGGCGCAGGCGGACCCGGAGGGGCCGCAAGACGTGGTCCAGGGCGCGAAGGCCGTGCTCGGCTACATCCGCGATATCGCGCACGCGAAGATTCACAGCGCCGCCGGCGGCGAGCGCTTGGCCGAGGACGATGAAGGACACGCTGCCCGCAGGGCCGGGTGGCAAGCGGTCGCCGAGGCGATGCAAGCGTGGCTCAACAAACCGCCGAATGAGGGAGGATCGGTGCTCTCGACGGCCCTCTCGTTCCTGTCGCTCTACCGGGATCCCATCGTTGCGGACAATACTCGGGTGTCGGATTTCTCGATCGAGAGCCTGATGGGCGGCCGAAACCCCGACGGACGCGAGGTGAAGGAAAAAACCTCGCTCTATTTGGTCGTTCCGCCGTCGGACAAGGACAGACTGAAACCGCTCCTTCGGCTCGTCGTGAGCCAGGTAGTGCGCCGGCTCACCGAGGGCATGGAGTTCGATGCGGGCGGTGGCGGCAAGAGTCGCTTTCCGCACCGGCTCTTGCTCTTGATGGACGAGTTCCCGAGTTTGGGCAAGCTCGAGATCTTCGAGGAAGCGCTCGCGTTCATCGCCGGTTACGGCCTGAAGGCACTCCTCATCGTTCAGGACCTGCCGCAGTTGCAAAAGTCGTACGGCCGTGAGGAGTCGATCACTTCGAACTGTCACATCCGGATGGCGTACGCCCCAAATAAGGTCGAGACCGCAGAGGTCCTCTCGAAGATGGCCGGCCAGGCGACGGTGGTACAGCAGCAGCGCCAGTACAGCGGTCATCGCTTTTCGGTGGCGCTCACCAACGTGAACACCAACGAGCAGGTCGTGAGCCGGCCGCTGCTCACGGCGGACGAGTGCATGCGGCTGCCGCCGGATGACGAGCTCGTCTTCGTCGCCGGCCACAGCCCGATCTATTGCCAGAAGATCAAATATTACTTGGATGGTGCGATGGCCGAGAGAGTGCGGTGCGGAATGGCAAAAACGACAGGCCGCGGGCCTGCGGCCGGCATCAATGGGTAGGGGAGGCACGTTGGCTGCGGTATGGACAATCGGTAGCGCCTACCGGGCTTTGTTCTGCGCAGTGCCGTGCGGCCCGCAGGGCGGAATGGGGTGAGTCGCGAGTTTCCGCAGTGCCCGGAGAGTAATTATGAGCCGAGTCGATAATATTCAGGCCCGTTGCGAGGACGGTCGTATCGAGGTCGGTCTGTTCGAGGGTGAGGAGTGCCGCCGGGTCATTGCGCTTCGCGCGCCCGAGGCATTTGAGCTTCGCGATTCGTTGAACGATGCGCTGCGCGAGGCGGGGTTGCTCAATCGCAAGACCGCAGCCAGTGAGCATCATGCCGTGGAGCTTCTCGAGGTCGCGCGCGACGTGGTGTGTGCGCGGATCGAGACGGTGGATCCGGCGCGCTATTACGAGCGCATGAACTCGGTATCGGAGCGCGCGAAGCGCGCCGTCGAGACGGTTGATCACGGTACCGGCATGCGGATGAGAGAAACGGAGCGCGACGCGCTCGCGGCTCGGCCGTGGTTCGATCAGCCACGAGAGACCGGTGTGGCGGCGGGTAAGACCGAGTCCTCCGTCGCGCGCTCGGCCCGCGAGCTGGTCACGGCGCTCGAAAGCATCGGCTTCGGCTGCGATGATATCGAAATCAATGGTGGCGGCGCAGTGGAGGTCATCAACGATCATCTGCCAGGTCTCATCGGTGCACTGGCGGCCGGGGAGGACACGCCCAGGTCGTTCGGTTTTCAGGACATGATCGACGTGCAGGAGACCCTGAGGGACTGTGCGAACGCGCTGGCGGAACTCGCGCCCGCGAATCACCCGTATCGGAGAATCGTTGCGCAGGCCAAGGCGATTCTCGGTGGCCCCGCCGCCGTGCGAAGTCATTCTGATAAAGCGGCGCGTCGGGGCGTGCCGCGCGGCGAGGACCTCGAGCGCTGACGGTGGCGGCGGGCAGTGGCTGCGCCGGGACGCGGTCCTGCGAGGGGCCGGCCGCGAGGGGTCGCCTTCGGTATCGGTGGCGGGTGTTCATCGCACTGGTCGCATCGTGCGCGGTGGGCGTGGTGTTTCCCGCCGCGCTCGTCGTGATGGGGCTGCGGTACAACGACACGCCGAGCGCGCCGCTCGGTTGGTATTGGCGCCGCCCGGTCTCCGCTTCGGGACCGGCCTTGGGGGACTTCGTCGCCGTTTGCCCGCCGGCATGGGTGACGCCACTGCGCTTTCCGTTCTATGAGCGCGGGCACGGCGATGATCGCTGTCCTGGTGGTGGTGAGCCGCTCGTGAAGCGCATCGCGGCGGTTCCCGGCGATACCGTGGTGGAGACGGCCGCGGGGGTGCAGGTCAATGGGCGCGCTTTGCCACTCTCGGCTCCGATGCCCGCCTCCCCGGTCACGGGGATACGCCTGCCATGGGCGACGGGACGGTGGGCGCTCGCGCGAGGGGAGTACTGGCTCTATGGACCCGGCGCCGCGCCCGGATGGGCGCGCTACAGCTTCGATAGCCGGTATTTTGGACCGGTGCCGCGCACTGCCATTCGCGGGGTTCTCGTCAGGTTCTGATCGCGCTCCGGAGCGCGCCCCGGCACAACCGGTGCCGCCCGCAGGGGGCGTGCTCTCCGCAGGAGCGTGCCGCTCGCAGGGCGGAATGGGGGGAAGCGGCGGCATGGTGCCAGCCGCGCGGGTGCCTCCGGCACCCCAAGGAGACGGCTGTGTTTCACCTCTCGACGCATCTGCGCCGCGTACGGGCGCTCGCCTCTGCGGCACTGCTCTTCGTTCTGACCGCCCCCGTGGCGCTGGCGGGCACGAACATGCCTTGGGATACCCCGATTCAGACCCTCGAACACGACCTCACGGGGCCTTTCGCCACGGGCGTGAGCGTCATCGCCTTCGTGGCCGCGGGCATCGCGCTCATCTTCGGCGAGGAGCTCTCGGGCATCATCAAGAAGCTGCTGACGATCGTGGTGGCGATTTCGATCATCGTCTTCGGCAACAACATCCTGAATCTTCTCGGTCTGATCCACACCGGCGCCGTTGTGGCGGCGCTACCGCAGCACCTCGCTGCGCACGCGGCGGTTGTGCGGCACGTGGCGCAGGGACTTCGCCGTGGCTGAGGAACTGCCCGACGAGGAATTCGAGTCGCCGATTCACCGCTCGCTCAACCGGCCCATCCTCGTGATGGGCGGTGAGCGGCAACTCGTGCTGCTGTTGATGCTTCTCGCGGGCATCTTCATCGTGTCGCTCGCGAAACTGTGGGCGGCGATCATCGGCGTCATCGTGTGGGTGGTCGGCCAGTACGGGCTCTCGCAGGCCGCGAAGTTTGACCCGCAGCTCTCGCTGACCGGCCGCCGGCTCCTCCAGTACAAGCGATTCTATCCGGCCTCGGCAACGCCGTTTGCCGATCCGCCGAAGTGGAAGGACTGATATGCAATCCTTGCGTGAGTTTCGGGTCAAGGCCCGGGCACTGCCCGACCTGCTGCCCTGGGCGGCACTGGTGGCGCCGGATGTGGTGTTGCTAAAGTCCGGGGCGTTTCTCGCCGCGTGGGAATACTCCGGTCCCGATCTCGACTCCTCGACCCGGCACGAGCTTCGCGCGCTTGCGGTGCGGTTGAACTCGGCGCTGAAGCTCGGCGACGGATGGATGATCCACGCCGACAGCGTGAGGGGTTCGGTGAGCGCCTACGCGCCGCGCGCGGCGTTTCCGGACCGGACCACACAGCTCATCGAGGACGAGCGCCGTGCGCAGTTTGAGCGCGATGCCGTGGCGTTCACGAGCCGCAACGTGCTCGCGCTCACCTGGTTTCCGCCGCCGGACGCGGCGAACAAGGCCGCGAGCGTCTTCATCGAGGGACGGGTGGCCGGCACGGCACAGCAGTCCCTCGACCGCTTCCAGCATGCGTGTCTTTCGATCGAGGGGAATCTCGAGTCCATCGTGAGGATCCGCAGACTCTCCTCCCACGAGGATGAGCTCACGGGCGAGGTGGCAAGCGAACTTCTCGGGCATCTCGAACGTTGCGTGACGCTGCGAGACGGCAGCGAGCCGTTTCGCATGTCGTTCGTGCCGATGTACCTCGATGCGGTGCTCGGCCGTCACCAATTGGTGACGGGCTTTACCCCGCAAGTCGACGGGCGGTTCGTGCGAGCGCTGTCGATTACGGGACTCCCGCAAAGGAGCTGGCCCGGCATCATGGATTTTCTCGGCCGCCTGCCGGTGGCCTACCGGTGGTCCAGCCGATTCATCTTCATGGACCCGGTGAAAGCGGAGAAGATTCTCGGCAAATACCGCTCCCGGTGGGCGCAGAAGCGCGTGGCCGGCATGAACCTCGTGCGCGAGGCGCTCGGCGGGCAGGCGAGCCACCACAATGCGGACGCGGTGAGCATGGCGGGCGATGCGGTGGATGCCATGGCGGAAGCCTCATCCGGCATGGTGCACTTCGGCTACTACTCGACGGCACTGCTTCTCGCGCACGAGGATCTCGAGGTGCTGAACGGGGCCGCCCGTGAGGTGGCGAAGGTGATCCAGGCGAAGCAGTTCGAGTGCCGGATCGAGGACGTGAACGCCGTCGAAGTTTACCTGGGTTCTCACCCTGGCAACACCAAAGCGAATGTCCGCCGCCCGATCATTCACACGCTGAACCTCGCGCACCTCGTTCCCTTTACGAGCATATGGGCGGGTCCGGATCACAACCCGTGTCCGTTCTACCCCAGGCAGAAGGATGGTTCTCCGCCCCCGCCGCTCCTTTGGACCCGGACCTCGGGCGCCACGCCGTTTCGCCTCTGTCTGCACTCGGGTGACGTGGGCCATGCGGCGATCTTGGGGCCAACCGGCGCTGGTAAATCAACGCTCCTTGCAACGACCATCGCGCAGCACTTCCGATATGCGCGCGCGCAGGTCTTCGCGTTCGATAAGGGCTACTCCCTGCTGCCCTTGTGCTGGGCGGCCGGCGGCGAGCACTACGACATCGGAGGCGATGCCCCGGGCGAGGGTGGCGGCGCGGCGGCCGGACAGGCGGTGTCGTTCTGTCCGCTCGGTGCCGTGCACGAGCCGGCCGAGCGGGTGTGGGCCGCGGAGTGGATCGAGCAGCTCGTGCATCTGCAGGGCGTCGGTGTGTCACCGAAGCAGCGCCAGGAAATCTTCCGTGCGGTCACGCAGCTCGGGGAGACTACGACCGAGTCACGCCACCGGACGCTCACCAATTACGTGCTCGTGATACAGGACGAGGAGGTCAGGAGCGCGCTCAAGCCGTACACGCTCTCCGGCATGGCCGGGACGTTGCTCGATTCCGAACGCGATGCGCTGCGAGACTCGCCCTTTCAGGTTTTCGAGATCGGACACCTCCTCGGCAAGGGCGAGAAGCTTGTCCTGCCGGTGATCACCTATCTCTTTCACCGGCTCGAGCAACGCTTCCAGGGAGAACCAACGCTGCTCGTGCTCGATGAGGCATGGGTCATGTTGGGCCACCCGGCCTTCAAGGAGAAAATCAGGGAGTGGCTGAAGGTCCTGCGCAAGGCCAACGTCGCGGTGGTCTTTGCCACGCAGTCGCTGACCGATCTCGATCGTTCGGGAATCGCGGATGTGATCTACGAGTCCTGTCCGACCAAGATTCTGTTGCCGAATCCGGAGGCCGCGACGGAGAACGTGCGGCCGCTCTATCAGGCGATGGGACTGAACTCGCGCCAGATTGAGATTCTCTCCATGGCGACGCCGAAGCGCCAGTATTACATGCTACACCCCGATGGCCGGCGTCTCTTCGAACTCGGGCTCACGGCCCCGCAGCTCGCATTTGTCGGGACGAGCGGCAAGGAGAACCTCGCGCGCATCCGCGAACTGCGCACGGCGATCGGCGATGCGTGGCCGGCGCAATGGTTGCGTGAGCGCGGATGCCAGGCGGCCGCTGAGCAGTGGGAGTCGTACACCGACGGATGAGGACATGAGTCCGGCGAGGGGCTGCCGGCCGCAGTCCTATGACGCGCGAGGCGCACGCCATCGGCAGGAGCGCGCCGGCCACGGGCGGGGTTGGACAGGCCGTGCCCTCCGGAGAGTGCCCTCCGCAGAAGGGAATGGGGAAGACGTGGATTGATTGGGAGTCCCCCGCAATGACAGCGAATTCGCACTCCGGGCAGAAGGCGATCGAGGCAGTGGTCTGCCGCACTCAGGTCGAGCTCGATCTGGCGCTCTTCGACCATCCTGGCGCACCAGTGCATCTGCACGGTGAGGAGACGTTCGTGATGACGATGCTCGAGAAGCGCGCCTCCCGTCAAATTTGCGTGTTCGACAACGCGGGACTCGTGCTGACGGTCAAGGGCGACGCCGCGCCGACGGTGAACGCGGCGCAGACCGCCACCGTGCGCGTCATGGCGTTCGATCGCAGCCGAGTGTCGGTGAATGCCATCCACAGCGCGAGCGTGGACGTGGATGCGTGGGACGTGAGCGCGGTATCGGTCGTCGCGAACGAGAACAGCGAGGCGGTCATCCTCGCCCACGACAACAGCCGACCGTCGGCCATCGGGTTCGGCGACAGCGTGACAGCGGTCATGATCGATGACAAGAGCCGTGGGGTGCTCAAAGCCGACGAGCGGGGCGCGCAGTCGGTGCGTCTCTATGAGCACGGCCGGGCCGAGGCGGTTGTGAGCGGTGACGGCAAGCTCACGGTTAATGCACGCTCGCGGGAGGCGGACAGCGGGATCAATGTGACCCTGCGCGAACGCGGACAACTCGAGGTCAGGGGCGGGCAGGACCGTGTGAAGATCGATGACCGCAGGGGACTTGCGCAGGAGGCGAGCCTTCCGGCCCGTTCGACACCGCTGCGCAGGAAGCCGCTGTCGGCGGAAGAAGACCTCGAACGGTAGCCCCGCTGGGCAGTGCACTCCGCAGGAGCATGCCGCCCGCGGGGCGGAATGGGGGGAAGCGGCGACGAGATCAAAGGCCGTGTGGAGACTGAGGTATGCCCCCCCAACTGTGTGATCCTTACGAGATCGGTTTGCTGGCCGCTCTGGCCGGGCGGCTGCCTGAACGTCTGCTGCCGCTCGAAGCGCGAGGGAAATCGGCGGTCGTGCTCGCCGAGTGTCTTGCTCGCGAGAATCTGCGAAGCGTTGCGTATCGCTATCCGGACCGGCGTATCGAGCATGGCGCGCATCAGTCTCAGCCGAATCGCCCGCCGCTGCTCGATGCGGACTTCGTGAGTCTCGCCGGGAAGAGCGCGGCGGCGTTCACCGAGGCGTTGCGCGGCGATCGGCCGGCTCTCGGTGTCGTCCCAGGATATGCCGAGGCGCTCGCGGAGTACGTGGGGTACCACAGTGGCGAGCGGCCCGGGTGGGCTGCATCGCTACCCGGGCGTTTGTGCCGCGCGGTCAAACGATATCCGACGGAGCGGGAGAGCGAGGCGCGCGCTGCCGCTCATTGTCTTTCGGTCGCAGAGCGTGGGTTCTCGGACGAGACCTGGGCGAAAATGAGCCAGGTAATCCCCGAGTCGCTCTCGCGGGCTCGGATCGAAGCGGGTGCATTCTTCGAGCGCGCCGCCGAGCGCGAGCAATACCCGGTGTACGGGTACTGTATCGTCGACCGCGATGGGTCGAGAGGGCCGCTCGGGGTGGTTGCGGATCCGAAGCACTGCGCGGACATCACGGTTCGGATGAATGATTCTCGCGACCCGGCGATCAACGGTCCGTACCGGATGGTCGAATTGCGCGCCGTGCCGGCGCACGAGCACCCGCCCTTTGGGCGAGACGAGCACACGTTGGGCTACGGTATCGTCTCGGCCGAACGCCCTCTCGCGCAAGCCGAGGACGGCCGCACGTCGGGCGAGTTGATCTACGAGAGCCTGGCGGAGATGCTGGACCAGGTGCGGTTGCGCAACGTCACCGCCACGGACGATCTGGCGGCATCGAGCGGTCCGTGGTCTGCGGTCGAATTGCGCGCCGCTCCGGTGGACTTGGAGCGCGTCCATGAGTTTGCCCAGCCGGATGTTGCGGACCTCGATGTCGCAACGGCCCGCGGAAAGGTGTTGGGGTTGCGCGCCGGTGAGTGCCCGCATGTTGCAGGGACGCTCGTTGCCGTGGCGCACAAGCTGCGGGCGCTCGCGATCCGCGAGTCGGACGGACTCCTGACATCGGTCGTTGCGCCAGACGGTCAGTCGCTCGCGAATTTCAAAGGGCTCTTCGGTCGGGCGAACCCCGCGCTCCCTGCCGGTGGCCAACTGGACGAGCTCGAAACGGCCGTCCGAGCAGCGACTGGCGCACCGGTGTCGTTCCTCATGATGGCGCCCGATACCTGCGTGGCGAGCATTGCGGGAGTGACTCATGAGGGACGGGCGGATGCCCCGCCCATCCCCTGGGAATCGGTGAAGACGCTGCGCCTCGGCGCGGGTGATCACTTCATGGGGGAGGTGCTCGGTGTTTATCACTTCCCTGAAACGAGGGGTGCCGACGGCAGCGCCTACACAGCGGCGGTCGAGATGCGACTCGGTCATCCGCTGGTGCGCAAGGAGGAATTTTCACCCGCCCCGCTCCTGCTGGTGGCCGATATGCGGCCGGCGCGGTGGCGCCGCCCCGATGGGAGTCTGCACGAACTCGGCGGCGCAAAACCCGGTGATCTGCTCGATGTGCGGATGGATGAGTCCGGCACGATCATTCATGTGCAGCGGGTCGAGCGCGAACTCGGCACGCAGGGCGAGGTTCGGTTCGCTCAGGCGGCGGACGCAACAGCACATCGGGACCAGTCCGAGGGCGGCCGGCGGGGCAGGGGAGGCGCCTTCCGCCGGGGACGGACGCCGACAAAGGTGCCCGGGACGCGGGATCGAGATTCGGGACGGTGAGGGCACGACGATGGGCGCAACGATTACGACGGAGCAGGCCGCGGCGGTGTTCAGAGCGGCGGGCAGTGGGTACGCAACGTGGTGTCTGTTCGAGCGACTCTATGACCGGAACACGTATCCCCACACTCCGGAGTGGACGTGCATTCAGATTGGTCGTCTCGATGCGGCGCTCGAGCGGGTGTTCTGCGCCGCGGCGGACTGCGAAGGGGGTATGATCCAAACACCCCGTGGCGAGCTGCGGCCCGAGACCTATATCGACCGGTGGATGAATGCGATGAGGAATCCCATCGCGATGCCGGATGTGCAAGTCCGTCTGACCAAGCCGGAGCCGACGTATAGCCAATGGCTGGACGATGAGCGCTCGAGACAATGGGCAGATGTTCGCGAACGGTATCTCGCGATCGGGCCGTCCGCTGCGGCGGCCGTGAGGAACGACCTCGAGGTCATCGATCGCCTGGAAGCCGGCGAGACGGTACCAGTGCTGCTTCACGGACATCCCGAGCTCGTCTCCGTGGTGCTCGATGGCCGATCGTGGCGGGCGATCGACGATGCGATGATCCGCATGATCGTCATGGAACCGGCCCGCGCCGAACTGGGGTACCGTCCGGTCGCGTCCCGCACGTCCTCAGTGAACGCGCCGCAGCCGCAGATGCTGCGCGTCGATGCACACACGCGCATCGAGCGGGTCGATGGGGTTTGGAAGGAAGTCGGGTGGCCCTATTCGATCGTCGGGGCCTATGTGCGAGGGCTGTGGAATCAGGAACTTGAGACTCCGGGCCTCTACAAGCGTCTGATCGGCGAGTATCGCAAAGCGGTGGAAGCGGTGCCTGCGGTGCCGGCCGGCACAACCGTCGTGGTGCCGCTCGCATCCCGAGATGCTCGCGATCGTGAGGAGCTCATCAATCTCGCCGAGAAAGTCGGAGGTACCGTGGACGGCACCGAGGTCCGGATTCCGTGGGTGGCCACAGAGAGCCTCGCTTCGGTGCATTTTCTCTTGAGCGGCAAGGATGCGACATGGGAGGTGCCGGAATCGGCTGAGCAGGTGTTACACGGCAGACAGGAGGCGCTCGCGTTGTCCGAGCCTCCCGCGCCCCCTGTTCGTCGATTCACGCCCCGAAGGGGCGGCGATGGAATGGAACGATGAGTTTTCAAGATACACACAGGGGCTCATGCCGGCGCTGCGGCGAGTCTCCCTCATCCGCTTGCAACGGATGTGGGGCGATCATCGCCAAAGCACCGACGGACGGGCGGGTCATGACCGCGCGGCCGGCGGGCCGGCCGTCGAGTCGTATGCGGCGTGGATGTCTGGCGGCATCACACGTCCCGGTAGCGGACCCGCCTGCGCGCGCAGCGGACACCCCGCATGCCGCCAGGATGCAGCCCCGCATGCGAGAGGGCGAAACCCGGGCGGGAGGGTGCTTTGAACTCTTCCGCCCGGGCGCGGCTGTGGCGTCAAGCGCCGCTCGAGGAGGATTTATGACGCACATTCGGCTTTCTGGCTTTGCGTTTGCCCTGCTCGCCGGTGCGGCGACGATCATGGGTGTTGCGCCCCGCGCGGCGGCGGTTTCGGAGGTGGCCGGCGCCACGTTCCCCGAGCAGATCGTGCAGGAGATCACGGCGGTCGAGCAGCGCGAGAGCGGCGTGATCCGGCAAGAGCAGCAATTGATGCAGCTCGAATATCAGGCGGAGAACGCGGTCGGCATGCCGATGCAACTGTTCGATCAGGCGATCGGTCCGATCACCGAAGCCTACCAGGCCGTGCAGATGGCCGACGGACTCACTTACGGTGCCCAGGACAATCTCGAGCAGATTCAGGCCGAATACGGCACCACGATGAGCATGCAGGGCGGTCTCGGCTCGCTCGTCTGGCAAGGGCAATTGATGCCTTGCGGAGCCGGTCCGGTTGGGAGCTACCAGTATACGTTGCCGGATGGGTATAGCGAGTGCATGACGCAGGCGCAGTACGACCAGGCCGTCGCTCAAGAGTGTTCGGCGGTCCCGGCGGGTCAGCCCAATCCCGCCTGTCCGGGACAGAACATCAATGCCGACCTCGAGCGCCAGCGGCAGGTCTTGCAGTCGCAGGCTGCGGCGGTACTGAAGAACGCGGGTTTGAGCGAGCAGGACGCGCAGAACGAACAGAGTCTCGTCGCAGCGGTCGAGCGGCAGGCGCAGGGCGGGGCGAGTCAAAAGCAGATCCTGCAGTCCGCGCTCGCCATGGACGGGTACATCCTGAAGGCGCTCAATCGCGAGGACCGCGATTTGAACGCGCTCGCACAGTTGAAAACCAATGTCGATCTGCAGCGCCAGCAGCTCGAGCAGGACCGGCAGAATGACGTGAATGAAGGCATCAAGGACGATTCGATCCCCCCGATTCCGGTGAATTGAGAAAGGCCGCGCAATGTCTCGAATGATCGACAAGGGTGAGCAGCACACCGTGGCGCGTCGTCTGTGGTGTGTTCTCATGCTTGCGCTGGCCGTGTCCCTTGTGCCCGCGCTCGCGCACGCGCAGTTGGCCAGTCCGCTCCCTGCGGCGAGCACGGCCGGGCAGACCACGCACATCCTCACCGACATCCAGAACCTCTTTCTCGGCTCGATGGGCGGGTGGCTCACGCATGCCACGGCGGCGGCCCAGGACTTGTTTTCGGGACTTGCGCTGTTCGAACTCATGTGGGTGGGCATCCAGTGGGCACTGAAGCGCCCCGAGCCGCACGAGCTCATCGGCAGCCTCGGCATCAAGATCGCCTTTTTTGCCCTGTTCTACTTCGGCGTCATCGGCATGGCGCCGCACTGGATCCCGCTGTTGCTCCATATGTTCCAACGCGCGGGACTCGTCGTGACGGGCATGTCCGGGCAGCAAGCGAATGCGCTCAGCCCCGCGAATCCGTCTGCGATCTTTGGACAGAGCTGGGACGCCATCGCATCGCTGTCTGCGGCGGTGAAAAATCAGGCGTCATGGTATCACCCGCTCAATGATGTGCTCTTTGGATTCTCGGCGGTCATCTCGGCCGTGGTGTTCATTCTGGCGTACGCGTTGCTCGCGTTCGAGGCACTCATCATCAACATCGAAGCCTCGGTCATCCTGGGCGCCGGGGTGTTCATGCTGGCCTTCAGCGGCTCGAACTGGACCACGACGTTTTCCGAAAAATACCTGAGCTACGTGTTCAGTATCGGCGTGAAGTATTTCGTGTTGACGGTGATTCTGGCGCTCGGCGTGAATCTGCCGCACGAGATTCAGCAGGTGTTTCACGTGATGAACACCCAGGGCGGGTATAGCTGGATCACGCCGATCGAGGCGTCATTCATGACGCTGGTCTACGGCGTGGTGGGGCTCTCCGCGCCGGGGATTGCCGGCAGCATGCTCTCGGGCAGCCCCTCGCTCTCGACCGGCAGCTTCATGGGCGCCGCCGCGGGAGGGGCTGGCGTGGCGGCAGCGGGGCTCGGCGCGGCGGCAGGTGTCGCGGGCCTCGCAGGTTCCGGGGGCGCGGCGCTTGCCGCGATGTCAAAGCGCCTCGCTGGCGGGGCGAGCGCCGGCGCGGTCGCAGGCGACATGGGCGCCATGGGTATGCTCGGCAGCCTCGCGGGCACAAACCGTTCGGCGGGCGGCGGCGGAGTCTCGGGACTTGCCAAGGCGACGGGAACCGGTGCCCGTGCCGCAGGCCAGGTGGCCGGGGAAGGGATGGCTGCGGCGGCCAAGGCGGCCGGAAAGCGTGTTTCGGCCGCCGGTAGCGCCGCCGGCGCTGCCCTTGCGGCCGTACCCGGGCTACAGCCGGTCGGAGCCGCAGTCAGTGCCGGTGCCAAAGCGGCCGGTGCGGGCGTCGAAGCGACCGGAAAGGCTGCGGGCGAGGCGAGCAAGGTTTCAGGACGCGCATCGGGTGCGGCGGCGGACAAAGCCGGTAATCGGCTCGCAGGCGCGGCCGGCGGTGGGGACGGAGGAGGCGGTGCCCCCTCAGGGGCAGGTGCGGCGCCGGGTACGCTTGCCACAGGACCGGATGGCATCGCGGATCCCGGTAGTGCGGGTGCCGGGGCGGTGCCTTCCGCAGGGGCCGCGGCAAAGGATGGCAAGAGCTTCTTCAGCCGCACGGCGGCCGAGCACGCGGTGAACGTCGTCAAACACGCCTCGAAAGGACTCGGACACGCACAGGACGCGCTACGCCACCAGGGGCAGTCGGGCGGGATCAATATCCGGCTGAATCACCCGGAGTGACGAGGTAAAAGTGAGCGCGGGTTCAGGGGTACCAGATACGTTGTGACGCCAGCCGCTTCACGGCAAACGCCAGGTGTCCTCGATTGATCGCAGCCCTCACAACCGCAGCATGGGTTGCGTAGCCGGTCAGCGGTTCGCCGACCGTCTCGCTGTCTCGCATCAGCCGACCGGACCATGTGTCATCGGGCTCCAGCCAAGTGACGAGAACCCATGCCGGTTCGGTACTGTAACCTTCAGCCATGCTGTCACTCTATCGGTCCAGCGGGGATTTCTTTCCGTTCAAACGAATGCGCGGCGCATATCATGACTTGGTGCGTAGCGCGGATCCCGTGAGTCTGCGGGGCGGTTCGCCTCGGCGCGTCCCCGCGCCATGGTCGTCGTACCAGTAAAGCACGCGCAGAATTCCCCGTGAGGGAAAACCATCGCCGAGCTCGCGCAGCCGATCGACGGCCCACCCCGGCAGACTGACATTCACATCCCGGCGGTCTTCCACAATGCGCGGTCTTCCGCGCGGTCGACCCGTGGGCTTTCTTTTCGGCACTGCCGTCTCATTGTCGCAGCTTCTCGATGAACGGTAATTATAAGCCGCAATTCCCGGGCGTTCAAATGAGACCGCGGCACTAAGGCGATCCGCAGGACGGTCCCCGCAAGGCGGTCTCCTCCCCAGGAGCGCGCCGGCCGCAGGGCCGTGCCCTCCCGCAGGAGCGTGCCGCCCGCAGGGCGGAATGGGGGGAAGCGCGTGACCAGGTGGTGGCGCGCCGCTCGAGGAGACCGACGTGAAGTTCAATTTCAGAAAGCGCCCGCCGACGGTCGCAGCGGGCGGCGGATCGTCCGCTTTGCGCGCCGCGCTCGGCCTGGGCAACGGCGCAGGTCGCGCGAGTATGGATTCGGGGACCGAAGGCACGCCGTCGGATGCCGAGCCGCAACGTGCGGTTCGTGCCGATCAAGCTGCGGGTGCCGCGCGCGCGCTCCCCGCGGGAAGCAATCCCTATCTCGAGGCGCGCCGGGAGTGGGACGAACGTTATGGGGATGTGCTCGCGCGCGCGCATTCCTGGCGGCTCGTTGCGCTCGCGGCGCTCGCCGTGGCGGCGATCGCGGTGCTCGGGGCGGTGCACGTGGCGAGTCAGTCGAAGATCGAGCCCTACGTGGTGGCGCTCAACAATCTCGGTGACCCCTTGGTGCCGGTGCCAGCCTCATCCGGCGCGGCCGTGACGCGGCGGATCCTCACCTGGCAGGTCGCCGAGTGGATCTACAACGCCCGTAGCGTGCTTTCTGATCGCACCGCCGAGCAGGACATCATCGAGAACCGGGTATTTCCGATGGTGAGCAAATCCGTCGCGGGTTACCTCAACGCCTGGTACAGCGCGCATCCGCCCTACGGGGCGACGGTGCGGGTGAAGATCACGTCGGTCCTGCCGATCACGGCAAACACGTTTCAGGTCAACTGGCAGCAGACCACGGATGCCTCCGGGGTGCGGACCAAGACCTCTTGGCAAGCGCACGTGGTGACCGGGATCGATCCGAAGCTGGATTCCTCCGGCAATGAATTCCTCAATAACCCGCTCGGCATCTTCATCAAGGACCTCTCATGGACACAGGTGTACCAGTGATCTACGGCATGAGCCGCCGTGGGCGGACAACGGCACAGGTCATCAGCACGTTCGCCATTGTTCTTCTGGCCGCCTGGGCGATGGGGTCGGCCGCGCAAGCCTCTGCGCAGACCGGCAGCGCCGGCGCCCGAGCGAATCATGGAACGCGCCGTCCGGAGCGCATCAGAATCCTCGGCACGGCCCATGTGAACGCGCCGTCTGCTCGCATCGCGGGCATCGCCACCGCGCGCGCCTCGTTGAGTCCGAGGACGCTCTCGGCGGCATCCGATGAGTGGCTCGCGACCGGCGTTGCCCCGGCGCTCTCGGGTACGAACGGAGAAGTGATGTATCCCTACGGTCAGTCACACCCAACGATCACCTGCGCCCCGCTGCGGCTGTGTGTGATCGAACTCATCCCGGGTGAGCGCATCACGAACATCGCCATCGGCGACAGCGCGCGCTGGCTCGTCGAGGAGACGATGGCGGGCTCCACACCGACGCTCGACATCAAGCCGACGGCGGCCGGTCTGGAAACCAATCTCAGCATCGCGACGACCTCGCGCCTGTATTACCTCACCTTGGTGAGCGACAAGACGGCCTATACCCCGATGGTCGGGTTTTATGACCCGGCGACGATCGCCGCGCAGGCGCAGGCGGCCGAGGAGGCCGCTTCCGCCGCGCGAGAGGCGCGCGCGGCAACCATCAAGCGCCGTACGCGGCTGTCGCTCGGGGCGGTGGACCCGGCACGGCTCGACTTCGATTTTTCCTGCGAAGTGGTCCATCACTGGTGGCAGAGTCCGCCGCGGCCGGATTTCTTCCCCGAGCGAGTCTTTCAGGGCGGCGGACATACGTATCTCGAGATGCCGCGTCGCATGAAGTGGGGGGTTGCGCCGGCGGTGTTCGCGGTGGAGGGTGGGCAGACCGCGCTCGTCAATTCTCGCTTGGTCCACGGATACATCGTGATCGACGGTGCGCCGAAGAAATTTCAGCTTGCGGTCGGGGCGGGGGACCACGCGCGCGTCGTGGTTTGCCGCCGCCGGAACCAGGGGTGAGGAGTGCCGCATGAGCGATGAACTGACCCGTGATCTCGATGGGCGGGATGCCGGCAAGGCGCGGATGGATACGGGGAAGCCGGTCAATTCCGCGCTCAAAGTGCGAAGCGATCCGCCGGCGGGTGGGGAGCGGCTCTCGAAGCGCTCGAAGGCGATCATCGTGGCGATCGGCGCGGCGCTCCTCGTGCTCATCCTGTTTGGCATCCTCACCGCAGGGCAGCATGGTGGTTCAGGTCCAGGAGCGGCCGCGCCGGGACCCGGGGCGAGCGCGCAGGTGGGTCAAACCCGCCCTGACATGGCGCAGTGGCTCGCTCGCGAGGACAAGATTGAAAAAGCGGCCGAGGAGCGCGCGCGAGCGGCCGCGCAGCGCGCCGAGAGACGCAAATCGACGCAGCCTGCGAGCAGGCCGCCTGCGACGCCTTCCGGCACGACGGGCACGAGACAGAGCGTGCTGCCACCGCCGGCCGAGAACGGCTTCGGCGGTGGGGCGCGGGTGAATTACCGCTCGCAGTATCAGCAATGGTTGGCGCAACGGAAATACAAAGCCCTGGAGAATGCGCAGGAGGCCGAAGACCGGGCGGTGGATTCAGAGATTCACGCGGGCGGCGCGCAGGGTATGGCCGGAGCGGTTGCGGGCGGTGCGCAGAGCGCCAATCCGCTTGTCGCGCTCCTTGCGGCGCAAGGCAAGATGGGTTCAGGCGCGAATCCGCTCGCGCTGCAGAAGGCGCTGCTCGCAGCGCAGGGCCAGGGCGAATCGGCCTCGGGCGCGAATTCCGCGTGGTTGTCTGGCGAGCGCCGAAAAGACCCGAACGGGTATTTGCCTGCGGCGGAGGAGCCGGCGCTCGGCACGCATGAACTCTTTGCTGGGAGCGTCATTCCGGCCGTGATGGAGACCGGCATCAACTCGGACATGCCAGGAATGGTTTCGGCGGTGGTCTCGCAGACCGTTTACGACAGTCTCCATCCCGACGTCGTATTGATCCCGCAGGGCACGCGCCTCGTTGGCGAGTACTCCTCCGGTATTCGATGGGGACAGACTCGCGTGCTCGTGGCATGGAATGAACTCATCATGCCGAACGGCGCGACTGTGAACCTTCACGGCATGCAGGGCGGGAACGCGCGCGGCGAGGCGGGCTTTCACGATCTCGTGAACAATCACTACTGGCGGCTCTTTGGCTCCGCGACGCTGCTCTCCCTGCTCGGCGCGGGCGCGCAGGTCGCGCAGCCGCAGAATCAGTCTCAGTTGACCTCGCCCGGGTTCTCGCAGTCGGCCACGGGCGACCTCGCGCAGGAGTTGGACCAGGTGGGTGCCCAACTGATGCAAAAGAACCTTTCCGTGGCGCCGACACTGATCATCCGACCCGGCTACGCGTTCAACGTGCTCGTGAACAAGACCATGGTGCTGCCGGCTTTTGGGCGGTGAGAACTGCATGGAGCACTCACCGCATGCTGCTCGGCGGGTTTGGCGCGAAACCCCAGGTTCTCGCCGCCCTGGCGGCCGTCTCCCTCGCCGCCTGCGGCGGCGGCACCGGCGGCCGGGGTGGTGGCAGGGCGCTGCTCTCATCGGCGCCCGAGTAGAGCCGTGCTGCGGGACGCCGAGCCGGACTCGGCGCCGCACTGTGGGGAATGGATGTCGCAAGGAGACGTTTCACGGGGGGGCTCATCATGCTCGGAACGGCGCGGGACGGGATGAAGGTGGATGTCGTGACCGCGGACGCCAGTCCGCTCTCGAGCCTTGCCAAGGCCGCGCACCTCGACTTGTTGCAGCGATTCTCCGGTCACGTGGTCGTACCGGATGCCGTCTACCTCGAGGCGACGCATCCAGGATTCGAACGCACGTACCCTGCGGCAGCCGGCCGGCTCGCGGCGTGGATCGACAAAGGGAGCAAGGGGGGCTGGCTCGAGATCGCTGAGACGCCCGCCGGGCGGGACTTCGCGGCGCTGCGGCGCGTCAGCCCGGAGGCGCGGGTAAAGAACATCGGCGAGCTCGCCACGTTCCAGTACATCCAGCACTACGTCGAGGGGACGGACCGCCACGCCATGGTGATCTACGACAACGGCTCTCTGATGCGAATGTTCAAACAGGCGAAGCTCGAGATGCCCGATATGAATGTCACCATCGAGACCACACTCGCGTTTCTTGAGGATTGCGAGCGCTGCGGTCTCATCGCATCACGGGATGAGGTGGTGGAGTGTATCAAGGCAGGCGAGCGATCCTTTCCGCAGCACAAGGCGGTGAGTGCCGTACGCAAGGGAAGAGTCAGTCATGACCTCGAGCGCTAAGAGCGTCTCGACGCGCTTCGGGGTGTTGCCTGTGTCCGCCCGTGGGGTGCTCGAGCGTTGGGCGGCAGGCACCCTGTCGGTCGATTGGACGATTCTCGAACTCGAGAAGCTCGCACCGCTGAAGGATGTTGTCGGCGTGCTCGCGGTGCGCGAGATCGCCGATTCCTTCGGAGTCGCATGGGAACTGCCCGGCGGCGCGCCGGTGATGATCCGCCGCGCACGCCGTTGCGCGCGCGAATCGTCCTCCTCACTCTCTCGGTAAGAGCCGCAGCAGGCTTCAGTCCCCGCGCTGCCCGTGCGTCGTGCGGCGGGTGCCTTTCGCAGGAGCGTGCCTGCCGCAGGGCCGTGCCCTCCGCAGGAGGGAATGGGGGGAGTTGCGAAAGCAAGTCCTTGATGTCCGAGGTCAACGATGCCCAGAGAATTCGATTCGCGCGCCCGCGTCGACGCGCGGAACGCGAGGAGTGCGCGATGAGCACGGCAGTGGCGCGCTCGGTTGAACAGGTGACCTGCCGCGACCAAGCGGCGTTCGATGCCGCTTTGGCGGCTCAGTTCCCGCACATCGCGCTCTGCGGTAGCGGTCGCTTCGGTCTCTCGCTCCTTGGGAACACGGCATACCCACTGATCGAGGTGTGCGATGACGTACGACTCTCGCTCGGCCTCGCCGACGCCGCCGCGGTCAGGCTCGTCTTGTCCGACCGCGCGTCGGTGAGTCTTCGTCTCTCTGATGCCGCGCGCGCCGAGGTTGACGTTCGGGATGGCGCCGCGCTCGAAGTGAGTGCGGCTGATGGGACAGACTTTACCGTACGCGCACACGATAGAAGCGCATTGAATGCGCGTCTCACCGGCGAGGCGCGCGGCTATTGCTATTCCCTCGACCGCTCGCGCGGCACGGTCACCGCTCGGGACTCGAGCCACGTGACGGTGCGCGGGTGGGACCACGCAGCGGTCGGCCTGCTAGCCGAGGGCGAGGCGTGCGCCTACGTCAATGCCGGCGGCAATACCCGAGTGAGCATTCGGGCACGCACCCGCGGATTTGACCGCAAGTCCGTTCACGTGGAGCGCTATGGGCGCGCCGTGATCGACGTGCGCGCGGGAGAGCGGCGAGTTTCGATCGAGGGGCGGCTGACGCGCGCGCGGGGTACCGGTGTCGACGATGCACGCGAGTCGGCCGAGCGCTGAGCGCGCGGGGTCTTGCTCTGTACAGGATTTTCCACAACGCACACCCACTTGGGGAATGGATCATGGAGACACGAAATCATCTGCTGCTTACCGCGGCGGCCGCGCTCTGCGTGGCCTCGTCGGCTCCGGCCTTCGCGCATGGTTCGGCCGGAGCTCCCGCGCACCTCACCGCCCGCCTGATGACGGCGCTTGCCAGGATTGTGCCGGGCGAGCGCACGCTCGTGATCGACCCCGGCGTGAATCCCGCGACGGTCGTGACCTGGCGACCGCGACAGCGCAACTGGCGCTTGACGCTGGACGATGCGCTCGCCGATGCCAGGCTCGCCGTGCTCGTCAATCCGATGACGGGGACCGTTCGGGTCTTCCCGTCCCTTGTCGACGGGGGTCCAGCCGCTGCGAGAGTCGTCAGTGCTGCCCCGGCGCAGTCGGTCCATGGGTCGGAGGCGGGTGGGGGCGGTCCGTCTCCTGCCGTCGCCGGGGCAATCCCGGCTCACCCGTCCGTCTCCGGCCCGCCAAGTGCCGGGGAGGCCGCCAGGGGTCGGGCGGTTCCGGAGACCGGCCGCTGGGGCGCGGATATCGCGGCCGGCCGCGCCGATACCTTCCTCGTTGCCGTGGGGCTCATCGCACCCGTCGGCACCGGTATCAAACTCGCCTCCTCGCCGCCCTCGCGCGCGGTGTACGCCTGGCCTGCGACCACGCGCGCCGCAGCGCTGCGTGCGCTGCTTGCAGGCAGCGGTCTCGCCGCACATTTGTGCGATGGGACACTCGATCTCGCACGAACGACCGGGCCTGACGTTTCATGCAATGCCGGTTCCGGTGAGAAATCGGGCGCGCCCGGGAAGAACGTCAAGGCGCGGTCGCCTGCGGCCCGGTCGTCCCAACTGGTAGCTTCGCGGCCTCAGTTTGAGGTGTGGTCGATCGATCGCGGCCAAAGCATGCGCGAGGCGATTTCCGGTTGGGCAAAGCGCGCCGGCTGGACCGTGGAGTGGTACGCGGATGACTGGCGCGCACCGGTCGCGGTTCACATTACCGCCAAGAGCTTTCTCGCTGCGGCGCACGAGTGGACGCAATCGGCGGTGAGCAACGGTGCGCCGATTCGCGTCGAGGCGAGGACCGGCAATCGAGTGCTCGTCATCGAGTCCACGGTCCGCAATCAGAACGGGTTCTAACCATGAAAATCGCTCGCTTTCTCATCGGAATGGGTGCGGCCGTCGCGCTCACCGCCTGCGCCTCCGGACCCACCACCGAACCGAGTGGCTCGGCGCTTCCGCCGGTCTCTGCCGTCCGCAAGCCGCTGCCACGGCCGCAAGCGGCCTTCACGGTGACGCCAGGCTACTTCCTCTACGCCGGGCCGCTCAGCCGTCGGCCGATCCCCCCGCCGCGATCGATGCGCAAGCACGTGGTGTACGAGACCATGGTGGAGAGCCGCTTTCTGAACGCCGTGCAATTCGCCGAGCGCAACTGCGGCGTGCCGATCGACACTCAGGAGATCAGCGCGGGGGCGAAGATGCCGCCGATTGCCTACAGCGGGAACTGCTCGGGCTTCCTCGCCGCGGCGAGTCAGTCCATGGGTTACGCCGTGACATACAAGATGGGCGGTGACGGGATCGAGCACGCGCGCATCGTGCGCGAGATCACCCGGACGTTCCAGTTACCCATCCTCGGGGAGGCCACGAAGTCCTCCGCGACGGTGTCGGCTAAGAACTCGACCGGCGGGCAGGGTGCCTCCGGTGGCGGCGCCGCGGGCGGCACGCAGAGCATGGGGAGCGCCTCGTCGAAGTCCTCCGTGGCGACATCGGAGTCCTATGACGCGGATGTGTGGAAGGGGATCCTCTCCGAAGCGCGCGCCGTGGCGATGCCCGCGATGTTGACCGCCGATCCTTCCACGGCGACGGTCACGATCACCGGCTCGCGCACGGATGTCGATCGGTTCGCGCGCTGGGTGCGCAATGTCTCGCGGCGGCTTCAGCGCCAGGTCCAGATCAACATCCATGTCTACACGGTCACGTTGAACAACGACTCGAACTATGGACTCGCGCCGTCGGTGATCTGGAAATACCTTAAAGGGCTCAATTCGGTGAGCATCACGGCCCCCTCGGCGCTCGAACTCGCCTCCGGCACCACGCCGTCCACCATCCAGTTCTCAGCCGGTCACGGGCCATTCAGCGGCACGCAAGCCGCGGTGAACGCGCTTTCCGAGGTCGGGAGCGTTCGCCAAGTGTACTCGAACTCGCTCCTTGCACTGAACGGCCACGTGGTAACGGTGAACGACGCGACCAACTACGGGTACCTTGCCGAGAGCAGCGGCGATTCGGCGATCGCGGGCGCCAATACCTACGGCAGCCAGACCCTCATGCCGGGCAACATCAGCGCAGGGGCGGCGATCCGGGTGCTACCACGGGTCGCGGATGACAACCGGATCGTGTTGTCGATCGTCTTTCGCTATATCGGCACCCCGACGTTCAAGACGATCACCTCGGGGACCGAGAGCATCCAGATCCCGCAGGACCCGGAGACGGCCTTCAACCAGACGCTGGATATGCAGAGCGGACAGACGGTGATGCTACTCGGGTTCAAGAACCAGCAGGACTCGAAGACGCTCGAGGGTACGGGAAGTCCGAAGTTTTGGCTGTTCGGCGGCGGTCGGATGCACCAGCGCCAGCGGAGCATCACGGTCGTGACCGTGACCGCCACGGCGAGTTGATAGGAGAGACACGAATCATGAAGAAATCCGCAATCGTCCTCTCTGGACTGATGTTATTGACTTCGCTTGCCGCGGTCGCTGGCGCGCAGCACGCTGCGCGGTCCGCTCCGCCGCTGAGCACCGGTGGTGCCGGAGCCGGCGCGCCGCGCCAGGCAACGCCGCCATTGAACTCGCCGCCGAATACCGCCTATGAGCAGGCGGTCACGGCGTACCTGAACAACGTGCTGCTCATGGCTCAAAAGCATCGCGCGCAAGCAAGTCTCGCATCGAGGGAGCGCAATGCTGGCGGGCGGTCCGCAAGACCTGCGCCGGCCTCGGCGCATCCGCCTGTCGCGGTCGATGTCGCCGACCTGCCGCAGGTCGAGGCCATCATGATCGGTCGGCGCGCCGAGGCGCGATTGATCACCGCGAGCGGCGGACTGCTCGTGGTCGGCATCCACGATGTCACCCGGTACGGCACGGTGACGCGCATCGATTCGACCGGCGTGTGGCTGATGCCGGAGGGGCTGTCTCATCCGATCCTGCTCGAGGACTTGACGCCGAGTGAGGTTGCCGCTGAGAACGGCTCGGGGGGCGCGAGCGCGCCGGGACCGTACGGAGTCGGCGGCCCCATCGCCCAGCCCCCCATTCCGATCTCGCCGTCCCGGTCTCGGCTGCCGTCTGGCGTGAGCAGGAACTGATCCCATGGCGGATGCACAGGAGACGCCGAAGGCCGCCACGGGCGGCGAAGCCGTCACAGACGGCCGTGCCACCACGGGTTCTGAGGACCGCACGTTTGCTCCGGCGCTGCCGGTGCCCCCGGCAGGGGCCGGCAAGCCGCTCGAGAGCGTCGCGGTGCGGATTGGCAAGGCGACCTATGTCGTCGGGACGCTCTGGCTATCCTCGCCGAAGGGGCAGGTCGGCGCGCGGGAGGCGCGGGCTTGGCTCGAAGAGCAGGCCGCGCTGCTGCCGGCGTACAAGGGGCTCTTCATCGTCGCGAGCGATGCCGCGAAGGAGCGTACGGACATCGGCATTTGCGCGATCTATAAACCGGGACTGCGGGCACTCTCCCAGGTGTGCGCCGCGCACCCTGAGACGTTCGCAGCCGGACTGCCGCAGCACGTCTATCGATGGGGACTCGCGGCCGAGACCGCAGCAGGGGCGTATCTCGCGGTCACGAGCCGCGATGGCCTGCCGCTCGGAGAGCGGTTGGTCCCGCTCGAGGACGCAAGCGCCGCCAAAGCGGCCCTCGATGCCGAGTTTGCCGACATCCACTGGCTCGAGCCGCTCGGCCGCGAAGAGTTCGAAACCCGCCTCGCGAGCGTGGCGGCGGGTGAACCGACGGCACTCGCGCGCGCCTCGAAGACGAAAGTGAGGATCGTGCAGGTGGTGGTGGTGACCGCGCTCGTGCTCGGCGGACTTCTCGTCGTTCGGCACTATCAAAGCGCCGAGCGCCGCCTGGCGGCGCTGCGCGCGGCGGCAGCAGCAGCCGCAGTCACTTCCCGAGTGCCGCCCGGAGTCGAGGTGCAGAGTGTTCTCCACGCCTGCCTCGATGCATTTGGCCGCGTTCCCGGTGGCACTCCAGGCTGGTCACTGGTTTCGGCCGTCTGCGATGCGCATCAGGCATCATTCACCTGGCGGCGCGCCGCAGGGGCACTGGCCACGACAGCGCCGCCAGGCGCGAGCGTGACGGCCGATCTACGTACCGCGCAGAGAGTCATCCCGCTCTCGGTAGTCCGCTGCGCACCGGACGGGAAAGTGCGCCATGCGCGGCTCGAGGCGGCGCTTTCGGATTGGGCGGTACGCGAGCACGAGCGCTGGCGGGCGGGCGGCGCGGTGCACCCGACGCTCTCGATCGAGGGCATCGTGCCGTCGTGGGAGCTTCCCGCGCATGGGTGCGCGCGCACGGTGGATGTGCGTTGGTCGCACACTGGCATCTGGCAGATGGACATGGGATGGTAGCTATGGAGGAGACAGCCGTAGCCAGGCGCGACCGGTCCCAGGTCCGCGACCGGTCGCTGACCGGTGAGGAGGCCGTTGCCGTCACGGACGGCCGCGCCGCCACGGTGGAGCAGGTGCGAACACAGCTCGCCAAATACCTGAACCCCGAGTACGTCCACCTCTGTCACGTCGACCTCGCGCTGGGGATGCTCTATGTCCCGCTCAGGCTCCGTCTGGCGAACAGTTCATTCATCGAGTCGGCAGCGCGGATGTCCGGTCTTCGCGTGCGCTATTGCGAACCGGAGGAACTGCGCGAGCTGCGCGGTGCGAGCGCACCGGCCGAGGCGCGCGTGTCGGTTGCGGCCAGCGGGCGCGATACCCAGGAATGGGCGCGGCAGTTGTTGCTCGCGGCGGCGAGCTACGGCGCGTCCGACATCCATCTGCACCGCACGACGCAGGATGAGCCCGCGACGATCGAGTTCGCCGTGGATGATCGCGTCTACATCGTGGATGACTCGGTGACACCCGCGGAAATGGACGCTCTGATGGGAGCCAACCTGCAGGGTCTTGCGGTGGCCGGCGGCACCAGCATCAAGGATGCGGAGTTTCAGCACGCCGTGATCGGACCGGAGAAACTCCCGCCGGGCTGCGGGATCGAGGGCGTGCGCCTCGCCCGCGGCGGTTGTTACCCGAAGTCCCGCGGCGGGAAATTCATGACGTTGCGTCTGATGTACGCCGAGGGCCTCGGTTCGCGCAAAGCCGTCGATCATCTCGGTATACGGCTTCGGGTGCCGCCCAAACCGGCGGGCGGCGCGGGCCTTGCCAGGCTCGGCTATTTCCCCGACCAGATCGCGCTCATCGATCAGGCGCTCGAGGTCGACACCGTCATCATCGTGGTCGGTGGGCCAACCGGTTCTGGCAAGTCCACCATGCTGTGGGAGACGCTGGTCCGCTTGCAGAAGCGATGGCCGTACCGGCGGATCGTCACGGCGGAGAATCCGCCAGAGCGCAAACTTCCGGGCGCTGTGCCGCAGCTCGAAATCGGCGGCGATGAGGTCGAGGTCGAGGCGCAGACAGCCGCCTTCGGCGAGGCGATGCGCATGATGCTGCGTATGGCGCCGCACGTGATTCTGGTCGGCGAGGTTCGCGAGGGGCCGATCGGCCGCCTCGCCGTCGAGATGGCCACCGCGGGACACCTCATCATGACTACGATTCACGCGAACAACGCCGCAGTGATCGTCCCCCGACTCGAGATGACACGGGGCTTCGAACTCCCGCGCGGTGCCTATTGCACGCCTGATGTGCTTCGGCTCTTCGTTGCGCAGCGCTTGGTCCCGCGCGTGTGTTCCGCCTGTTCGCTGCCGTGGGAG
>DAIDHH010000177.1 GCA_027452045.1 Gammaproteobacteria bacterium | reverse complement strand
GAATGGGTCCTGATGGAACGTGGAGGGTATGCGGGCGAAGCGTGATGCCCACGGTCATCACCGGCGCCTTGTCCCTGGAGCAAGTGCGCAGATCGCGCCGGACGCTCCGCCGGATGTCCTCATGAGGAGGGGAACGTTGTGATGTATCACCCTTCCGAAAGGGACAATTGCCCGGACGGCAAGGCGGGTCCGGAAGGACAGGCCGCCATGGTGCAGGGAGGCCCGCGTTCCCGGCTACCGCAACGCGGCGTCTGATCAGTCCTGCTCCGGAGGTCGCGCGCGAGGCGATGCCCGGCATGGTGCGCCAGCCCGTCGCGCCGTGCCTGGTGGACGCTCGAGCCGGATGATCCGGCTGGAAGCTCAGTCCGGGGCGCCGCTCGCGGGCTTGAGCGCGACTGCGTCGATCAGCGCGGAGCGGCCGCTATGTCCGCTGCCCTCCTCGAGGGTCTCCTCGTGCTCGCGCAGCACCAGCCATTGCGCCTCCGGGAGGAGCTCGCGCAGCATCTGTGAGGTATAGAGGTGATCGAGCCGGCCGGGGCCGCCGGTGCCGTACTCGAGCTGCTTCGGCGTGTAGCCCTGAATGAGCAGCAGGCCGCCCGGCTTGAGCGTGCGCCACATCCCCGCGAACATGCGGGCCCGCGAGGCCGGTGCCGCGAATTGCACGAAAATCGCCGCCACCGCATCGAAGGCCGAGGGTGCCCAGGTCCAGCTGTCGATGTCGCAGATGTGAAAGTCCACCCGCACGCCGCGCTCGGCGGCCCAGCGCCGCGCCTTCTCGACCGCCACGGGCGATAGATCGAAGGCGGTGACCCGATGGCCTCTTTCGGCCAGGTGAATCGCGTTGCGGCCCTCGCCATCGGCGACACTCAGCACGCTCGCCGCGGACGGCAGGCGCTGGGCCTCCCGGCGCAGGAAAGTGTTGGGTTCATCCCCAAACCACCGGCCGGCCCTGGAGAATCGCTCGTCCCACTTGGCGCGGGCGTCGTTGAAATCGGCATCGTTGCCGCTCATCGGGCGTTCGCCCGTGCAGGCCTGCGGTGCGCTTCGCGCCGAGGCGAATCGCTCGATCGGGACGCGCACATCATTTGAGCCTGGCCCCACGTCCGTCGATCACCGAAACGTCGGTGGGGATTCCGGCGCGAACGCTGGCCCCGACGGTGCAGAACTCTTCAAACTGTCCGAGCACCCGCTCGAGGTGCTGCAGCCGCTCCGCGGCGGCGCCCAATCGGATCTCGACCTCGATGTGCAGCACCCGCAGGCGTCCCGCCTCATTGCGGCCGATGCGCGCGCGCGCGACGGTGGTGATGCCGCCGGGATCGTTCTTGAACTTGGTGAGCGCGAAAAAGAGGCTTGAGCTCATGCAGTTGCCGACGGCGGCAAGCAGCAGGTGAGAGGGCGAAGGACCTGCGGCCTCGCCAAGAGGCGGCGGCTCATCCGAGAGCACGTGGGCCATGGCACCCTCGAACGCGATGTCGAACTGGTAGTCCCGTACCTGGTGCAGGGTGACGCTCGGGGGCTGCTCGGACATGGTGATCCTCGGGCAAAGCGATGCGACTCGAGTATATAAGCCCACCCCGGGGCCGAGCTCAATCCGTGGAACCGCCTACCGGGGCGCCGCCCCGCAGGGCTCACCGGGAGTCGTGCTATCGTGGGAATCGCCGCCGTTCCCGGCTTCCCTGCGCTGCGATGAGCGGCGCCTCATGCCATGACACTCTATCGCCAATTCCTCGATCGAGCCGCACTCGACCAGGCATATTCTCCGAGCCGATTCGTGCCGGATGTCTCCTGGTACTTGAGGGAGTACGAGAGCCGCAGCGCTGCGATCCGCGATGCGCTCGGAAGCCGTCAGACACTCCACTATGGCGCTCATCCCGCGGAACGATTGGATCTGTTCCTCGTTCCGGGCGCGCTCGAGCCCTGCGACACGGTGGTCTTCATCCATGGCGGCTACTGGCAGGACCTGAGCAAAGACCATCATTCCTTCCCGGCTCGGGCCTTCAATGCCGCGGGGCTCAACTTTGTGGCCTTGGGGTATGGCCTCGCGCCCGCTCTGAAGCCGGCGGACATGGTGAGACAGTGTCGGGCGGCGCTGCACTGGCTGCTGAGCCGCTCCGAGGCGCTCGAGATCGCCCCGAGACTGCATCTCATCGGCCATTCCGCGGGTGGCCAGCTCGCCGCGATGGTCGCGCTCGAGGACCGGCGTCTGGCCTCGCAGAGTGCGCTGCCGATTGGTTCGGTGACGACGATCAGCGGCGTGTTCGACCTGCGGCCGATCGCGCTCACGTACGTGAACGATGTCCTCAGGATGAGCGACGAGGAGGCGCTGCTCGCGAGCCCGGTGCTGCGTGTCGATCTCGTGCAGGGCGAGCTGCCGAGGTTCTGGGTGGCTTACGCGGAGCGCGAGCCCGCTGAATTCGCCCGTCAGTCCCTCGAGTTCGCGGATGCGCTGCGCCTGAAGGGCGCGGAGGTCGCCGTGAGCTGTATCTCCGGGCGCAACCATTTCGACATTGTGCTCGATCTGGCTGATCCGGGCAGCGCGTTTCTCCAGGCGACTCTGAGCCACATTGCGGGGCGCGACCGGTAGCGGGCGCCCGCCTCGCCTGCTCGGCGGCCGAGCGCGGCGAGAGGCTCGTGGGGCGGGGGCGCATGGCCCCCTGATGTGGCATTCTTGGACAGGAAGGGCAATGCGTCTTCGCTTGCCTCGAGCGGCCGGCGGAGCGCCCGGAGTGATGGCATGAACGCGAAAATCGATGCTTCCGCTGCCGGCGCGATCGCCCTCGGCGCGGATCTGCGAGTCAACCGCCTTGGCTTCGGTGCCATGCGCATCACCGGGCGCGGTGTCTGGGGTGCTCCGCCCGATGCCTCTACCGCTGTGGCGGTATTGCGCCGCGCGCTCGAGCTCGGCGTGAATTTCATCGACACGGCGGACTCCTACGGGCCCGAGATCAGCGAGCGGCTGATCGCCGAGGCGCTGCATCCCTATCCTCGCGGCCTGATCATCGCGACCAAGGGCGGGTTTGTGCGTCCGGCTCCGGATGTGTGGCATCACGATGCGCGCCCGGAGCACCTGCGCGAGGCGTGCGAAGGGAGCCTGAAGCGCCTGAAAGTCGATTGCATCGACGTGTATCAACTGCACGCGCCGGATCCGCAAGTGCCCATAGAGGACTCGATCGGTGAGCTCGTGCGGCTCGCGAAGGAAGGCAAGATCCGCCACATCGGGGTTTCGAACGTGAGCCTCGAGGAGCTCAAACGCTGCGAGCGGCTCACGCCGGTGGTGTCGGTCCAGAACCGATACAACCTGGAAGATCGGCGCTCCGAGGAGGTGCTCGCCTATTGCGAGGGCCGATCGATCGCTTTCCTGCCGTGGGCCCCGCTCGGCTCGGGACGCCATGCCGAGCGCGGCGGCGCGTTGCGGGGTCTTGCAGAAGTCGCGAGGCGACACGGGATCTCGAGCGGCCAGGCCGTGATCGCCTGGCTGCTGCACAAGTCGCGCGCAATGCTGCCCATTCCAGGGACCGGCTCCCTCGCGCACCTCGAGGAGAACGTTGCAGCCGCGGCCGTGCATCTGACACCCGAGGACGTGCGAGAGATCGGGTGAGGGTGACTCGGCCTCGCCGTGCGGGTCTTGAAGCCCGACGGGGCATCCCGGGACCCTGGCTGCGTACTTTCCGGCATTCCAAGATGCGCTTCTCTGTTGCATCGTGATCATCGATCGAGAGGCTTCCGGGGAGCCATCCATGAACACGGGTGTGGGCCGGGCGCGGATCGGCCAGTGGTATCTGCGGTGGGACAAGGGCGAGGTCTTTCAGGTGACCGGTCGCGACGACCGCTCGCGGACGCTCGAGATCCAGACCTTCGACGGCGATCTCGACGAGGTCGATGAGGCCGCCTGGGCCACGCTGCCGTTGAGCCTGGCGGAGCCCCCGGAGGACTGGACCGGTCCGATGGATGACATCGAGACCGATGACCTCGGCTATTGCGAGACCGCCATGACGGCGCAGGACTGGGCGCAGCCGCTGCAACCGCTCAGGGCAAGCCAAGAGGCGTGGGAGGACACGCGCGAGGAAGGCGAGCGCGATCCGCAGGGCGAGGGACTGCCGGTGGAGGGGCTGGCGCTCGATGAGCCGACCGCCCGGGACCGGCTGCGCTGAGCCCGGCGGGCGCCCCGGGGAGCAATCGATGATCTGGCGCCGCCTGATGCTCGCCGTATCCGGGTTCGAGCAATTGCCGTCCCATGTGCTCGACAGGGTTGGGCGAATCGCGCGCGGGCTGGATGCGCACGTCGAGCTGTTTCACTGCCTCTATGAGCCCGAGGCCGTGCAGGACGCAGGCGGGGAACACGCCGCGCAGGTCATCGCCGCGCGGGTCGAGGAGCGGCGCCGTCGGCTCGAGCGGCTTGCAGATGCTCTGCGGGATCAGGGCCTGCGTGTGGATGCCAGCGTCCGCTGGGACTATCCGACCCATGAAGCCATCATCCGCCACAGCCTGCGCTACAAGCCCGACCTGCTGATCGTTCCGGCGTTCCGTCTGGATGAGACGCAGCGCACGCTCGCCTATCGCGCATCGCGGCTCATTGCCGAGTGCCCCTCCCCGGTGTTGTTTGCCAAGACCCGGGAGGTCTACTCCGGGAGGTCGATCGTCGCTGCGATCGCGCAGCCGGATCACGAGGCGGCGGATCTCGATGAGAGGATTCTCGGAGCGGCGAGAACGATGGCGCACGCCCTGGCGGAATCGCCGGTATGCGTGTTCAGCGTCGCCGAGGCCGAAGACCGTATCCGGCCGCTCGCCCTGCGGCATGATGTCTCGAGCCAGGACGTGCACGTGGAGCACGGCGAGCCGGCGGCGGCTCTCGGGGCGTACGCGCGCAAGGTGCGGGCCCAGATGATCGTGCTCGGTGTCAGGGCGGAAGCGCCTTGCGAAAGCTCCTCCGATCACCTCGCAAGGCGGGTTCTCGACAATGTCGAGTGTGACCTGCTGGTGGTGAAGTCGCCCGATCAACCGGTCACCGTGGACAGCGAAGCGGCCCCGGCCGTCCCGCATCCGGGCTGAGCCCGCTTTCACGCCTCGCCCGCGGGCGCGCTGCCCGGTGTCAGGAGCGCCTCCCGGGTGAAGTCCTGCCGGCCTCACGCAAGCTGGCGCTCCCGCACCTCGGGGAGCGCGTGCCGCCGGGCCCGGGTATCGCCAGGCTGTTCATTTGATCAGGCGTGCGCCCGGTGATGCAGTCCTTCGAGGCGCTCGCATGAGGGGCGCTTGGGCGATCGGGCCGGGCGGGGTAATCCGTCGACACCCGCATCCCCGTGGCGGGCGCTCATGCCCGTCCCGGGATTTGCTATGCTCCGCGGCTTCATTTGATTCACCGCTCCGCCGAGGGTGGCCTCCAGGCTCATGCTGCAAAAACTCACCGACACCATCGAATCCCACAAATGGCTGTGGTACACGATCCTCGGCGCGCTGGCGCTGGTCTTTGCCGCGTGGGGCGCCTACGGCATCGTGAATCTCAATTTCGGCGGCGCCAGCTGGGCGGCCAAGGCGAACGGCCAGACGATCTCGCTCCAGGACGCGCACAACGCCTGGCTCAACGAGCAGGGGCAGATCCAGCAGCAGTTCGGCGCGAATCTGTCCGCCGACCTGCGCAAGCGCCTGCAGGGCCAGGTGCTCGAGGGGCTGATCCGCGAGGCACTCATCTCGCAGCGCACCGAGCAGCTCGGCTACCGGGTGAGCCAGGGGGACCTCATCGCCGCGATCCGCAGCGAGCCGGCCTTCCAGGTGGCCGGCAAGTACTCGCCCGAGGCCGCGGCGGATGTGCTGGCCGAGCACAATATCTCCCTGCCGCAGTTCGAGAGCGATCTCGAGAGCGATCTGCGCCGCGAGCAGCTGGTGGACGGCATCCGCTCATCGGATTTCCTCACCCCGCCCGAGCTCGCGCGCGCGCAGGCGCTCGAGAACCAGCAGCGGCAGGTGCAGTACGCGCTTTTCCCGGCCAGTCAGTACCAGAGCGACGCGCCGGTCGATCCGGCGGCGATCGAGGCCTATTACAAGGCGCATCAGGCCGAGTACCGCATTCCAGAATCCGTCGATCTGCGCTACGGGGAGCTCACCCTCGAGCAGGTCGCCGCCACCGTGCAGGTGTCGGATGCGGATCTTGAGGCCGCCTACCAGAAGCATCTGAGCCAGTTCGTGGTGCCCGAGCGTCGCGAGGCGAGCCACATCCTGATCCAGTTCGGCAAGGATCCCAAGGCGGCCCTCGCCAAGGCCGAGCGCATCCTGAAGCTCGCCGAGTCCGGGCAGAACTTCGCGGCGCTCGCCAAGAAATACTCGGAGGATCCGGGCTCGGCCAGAAACGGCGGCAGCCTCGGCTGGGTGGGGCGCGATGGATTCGTCAAGCCCTTTGCCGATGCGCTCTATGCGATCAAGAAGGTCGGCGACATCGTCGGTCCCGTGAAGACGCAGTACGGCTATCACATCATCCGCCTCGATGGGATCGAGCCCGGGCACACCGAAACCCTGCAGGAGGCCAAGCCGGCGCTCCTCGCCGAGTTGCGTCACAGCGAGGCGGCCAACCGCTTCGGGGACATCGAGGACCATCTGCAGAATCAGGTCCAGGAGCCGAACGCGAGCCTCACGGGCATCGCCAAGACCTTCAACCTCACGACGGGCGAGGTGCCGCAGTTCGTGCGGGGATCGGGCGGCGCGCCGCTCGGTGTGGCGCAACCGCTTCAGAACCTGGTGTTCGGCTCGGGCGCCATCGCGCCCGGCGCTCTCGGCGGCCCCGTGATCCTCGACAACGACAAGATGGTCATCGTCAAGGTGGTGGCGCAGCATGGTCCGCAGGTGAAGCCGCTCAGCGCAGTGCGCGCCAGTATCGTCGCCGTGCTGACACAACAGCGCGAGAACGAGGCGGCGCTCGCGGCCGCGCAGGCCGCGCGGGCGAAGCTTCTCGGGGGCGCCGCGTTCGACCAGGTCGCCAAGGCGCTGAAGCTGAAAGTGGACCCGCCCAAGTTCATCGGCAGGGCCGACCCGTCGGTGCCGGCGGATGTGAGTGCGATCGCCTTCAGCGCGCCAAAGCCCGATCACGGACCGGTGTATGTGGCTCGAGTGCTCTCGGGCGGCGGGGCCGCGCTCGTGGCCGTCACGGCGGTGAGCAGCCCCCAGACCGAGAATCCGATCCTCAGCCGCGCACTGGCGCAGCAGCAGATCGAGCGCGACGGCTCAGGGGATGTCGAGGCCTACTTCGCGCAGATGCGCGCCACGGCCAAGGTCACCAAGAACCCGAACGCGTTCCAATAGGCTGCCGCCGCGGAGCACCTGGGAAAGCCGATCGCGCGGCTGCGCTGCGCGACCGCTTGGTTTTCTCAGCTCGAGCCGTTCTCCTGCGGGAAGCTCATGCCGACGGTGCTGTAGCCGCCGTCGACGTAGAGGATCTCGCCCGTGACGCCGCCCGCGAGGTCGGAGCACAGGAACGCCGCAGCGTTGCCCACGTCCTCCTGCGTCACGTTGCGCCGCAGCGGCGCCACCTCCGCCACATGGTTCAGCATCTTGCGAAAGCCGGCAATGCCGGCGGCGGCCAGGGTCTTGATCGGGCCGGCGGAGATGCCGTTCACCCGGATGCCGCGCGGACCCAGGTCCGCGGCCAGGAAGCGTACGTTGGCCTCGAGGCTCGCTTTGGCGAGCCCCATGACGTTGTAGCTCGGGATGGAGCGCACGGCGCCAAGATACGACAGCGTCAGGAGCGAGCCTTGCCGGCCCGCCATCAGGGGTGCCGCTCCCCGGGCGAGCGCCGTCAGGCTGTAGCTCGACACATCGTGGGCGATCCGGAAGACCTCGCGGGTGGTGTTGTCGACGAAGCTGCCCGAGACGCCCTCGCGCGGAGCAAAGGCGACCGCATGGACGAGGATGTCGAGGCTGCCCCATTCGCGTTTGATCAGGTCGAAGGCGGCATCGATCTCGCTGTCCGAGGTGACATCCAACGGCATCGTCAGACGTGAGCCGACCGATTGGGCCAGGGTCTCGACGCGCTCCTTCATCTTGTCGTTGACGTAGGAGAAGGCGAGCTCCGCGCCCTCGCGGTGCATCGCCTGCGCGATGCCCCAGGCGATCGAACGTTCAGAGGCGACGCCCACGATGAATGCGCGCTTGCCGGAAAGAAATCCCATGCCCAGATCCTTACGGTAAATGAAAAACGCCGGGGCGCTGACGGCGCCCCGGCGGCAGTTTAGACCATTGGACGAGTCTGTGACCCGTCAGGCGCCGTGGCGGCGGCTCAGCCGCCGGAGTCGGCCAGGATCATGATCTTCTGGCCGGCGGTAATGGGCGTACGCAGGTTCATCTCGTTCCACGCGAGGATCTGCGCCACCTTGACCTGGAAATGCTGGGCGATCTGCCACAGCGTATCGCCCGAGCGGACCGTGTAGATCACGCGGCGAGCCCCCTGGCCGACACGGGCCAGCATGTGACGCACCGCGCGAACGCCCCTGGCCCAGATCTTCAGGCGCTGCCCGGGACGCAGGACCTGGCCACTGTGCAGGCCGTTCAGGCTGGCAAGGGTATGCACGCTCACGTGATTGCGGCGCGCAATCGACCACAAGGTATCGCCGGGGCGAACCCGGACCACGCGCACCTCGAACCTCGGGCCCGTGAAACGTCCCGCGCGGGCATCGGCATAGAGCCGCAGCCGCTCGCCCGGCTGCAGCGTGTGGCGCACCGAGATACCGTTGATCTGCGCCAGGCGGCGGACGCTCATACCGTTCTGTCGGGCGATGGTCCACAGCGACTCGCCTCGGCGCACGCGTACGACGTGGAAGTGGAATCGGCCGCGCCACGCCGCATGGTCGACCCGGGCCGCGGCCAGCCTGACGTTGACCGGCAACTGGTAGGCCGTGGCCGGCACCTCGATGTCCTCGCCCACGACCATCCGGCCGTGCGGCAGCGTGTTGAGCATGCGCAGGAACGCGGGACTCGTCTTGAAGCGCCGCGCCACCGAGTAGACCGAATCCCCGCGGTGCACCACGTACTCGGTGACTCCCATGCGCTCATCGGCCGTCAGGTTGGCGACGTTCTCCTCGAACATCGGCGCCGCATCCTCGGGCAGGAGCAGGTAGAAGGGACCCGTGGGATCGGTCGCCCAGCGGTGGAAGGCGGGATTGAGCTGGTAGATCTCATCCGAGCTGATGCCGGCGAGCTGGGCAGCCACCTCGAGATTGATCTGGCCGTCGGTGGCGACCCGGGCGAAGTAGGGCCGGTCGGGGATGGGGCTGAAGGACAGACCATACTTTGCCGGATCCTTCACCAGGCGCGCCATCGCGAGCAGCTGCGGCACGTAGGCCTCGGTCTCGCGCGGCAGACGCAGATGCCAGAAGTCGGTGGGCCGGCCCTCGGCGCGGTTGAGGCGGATGGCGCGCTGCACATTGAGCACGCCGCAGTCGTAGGCGGCGATCGCGAGCAGCCAATGGCCGCCGAGCTGGTCATGGAGTTGCTGCAGGTAATTCAGCGCCGCATTGGTCGAGGCGATCACATCGAGGCGCCCGTCGTACCACCAGTCCTGCTTCAGTCCGAAGAGCCTGCCGGTACCGGAGGTGAACTGCCACATGCCGGCGGCGCGGGCCCACGAGTACGCGTACGGGCGGAAGGCGCTCTCGATGACGGGCAGGAGCGAGAGCTCGAGCGGCATGTGGCGCGCCTCGAGCTGCATGACGATGTAGTAAAGGTACATGTCGGCGCGCCCGAAGGCGCGCTGCAGGAACTGCGGGTGATTGGCGTACCAGCGAGCCTCCTGGGCGATCAGCGGCTCGTTCGGGTTCGGCAGCCGAAATCCGGCCCGGATTTCGGCGAACAGGTCCGAGTAGCGCGGCGCAGGCGTCGCGGGAGTCGATGCGGCGAACGCCTGAGCGGCGGCCGCAGCCGGCCTCACCTGCGGGGCGATGGGCGCCGAGGCGGGCGCCGCCGGGGCGGTCGATACCGGGGTGGTCACTTGTGGGCGCACCGGCTCTCGCGTGGCACAGGCGCCGAGCGCGAGGACACCGAGAATTCCCAGGGCAGCCCGTGCCCGCATCACTACAGTCGCCAAGTTCCCGACCCTCTCTGCCGCGTGTTAAGTTCTGCCTTCTCCGGACCTCCGAGGGGCCGGGTGGGGCGTTGCTGCCAAAGCGCACAATTTAACCTTTCATATCACACGATGGCCAGCGTTTTCATGGCTCCAACTCACACTTCTCCCACCGAGTCCGGCCGGGCGTTGCGTGAGTGGTGGGCGGGTCCCGCGGGGCGCGCGCTGATCGCCTCCGAGGCGCTGCTGCTCGCGGAGGCGCTGGATGATGTATTTGGCTGGGAATTCCTGCAGATCGGCGCCTGGGGCGCGGAGCGGGAGCTGCTGTCGGCGTGTCGGACCCGCCATCGCACCATCCTGTCGGTGCCCGGTATGTCGCAGAACGCAGACATACTCGGCAGGCCGGCCCAACTTCCGGTGGCCGCCGATTCGATCGATGCGGTGTTGGTGCCGCACACCCTGGAGTTTGCCACCGACCCCTATGCCATCGTGCGCGAGGCCGACCGGGTGCTGGTCGGGGAGGGGCAACTGCTGGTGCTCGGGTTCAGGCCGTTCAGCCTCTGGGGCCAGCGCGCCCACTTCAGTCGCAACGGCTTTCCGCCCGGCCTGCGGCGGGTCCTCTCGGAGCGGCGCGTGCGCGAGTGGCTCGCGCTGCTCGGCTACGAGGTTTTCGCCGCGCGCAATTACCTCTATCGCAGTCCCTGGAGTGGCGGACTCGCGGAAGGCGAGCGGACCGACCGACTGTTGCGCCGGGGACTGACCTACCCATTGCCGGCAGGGGCTTACCTGCTCAAGGCCCGCAAGCAGGTCTATACGCTGACACCCATCCGGCCGCGCTTTCGCGAGCGTTCGGGGGTGCTCGGTGGCCTCGTGAAGCCCGCCTCCCATACCCGGGCCCACCGCGGGCGCTAGGGGCGAGTCTTGCGCGCCCGATGTGGTAGTTTGCCGCGCCTATGAGCATCGTGGATATCTATACAGACGGCGCCTGCCGCGGCAATCCCGGACCGGGAGGCTGGGCGGCGGTGCTCACCTTCGGTGAGCGCGAGAAGGCGCTCTCCGGGGCCGAGCGGCTCACCACCAACAACCGGATGGAGCTCACCGCGGTCATCGAGGCGCTCGAAGCCTTGAAGCGTCCCGTGCACGCGCGCGTGTACACCGACTCCCAGTACGTGCGCCGCGGCATTACCGAATGGCTCCCTGGCTGGAAGGCCAAGGGCTGGCGCACCGCCGGCCGAAAGCCGGTGAAGAACCAGGATCTGTGGGAGCGGCTCGATCGGCTGGCCGCGCCCCACCGCATCGAGTGGCACTGGGTGCCAGGCCACGCGGGCGTCCCGGGCAACGAGCGGGTGGACCGGCTCGCGAACGAGGCCATCGACGCCATGGCGCGGTACCCGGCCGATCCAACGGCGTAGCGGGTACACTGCCCCGATGAGGCAGATCATTCTGGATACCGAGACCACCGGTCTCGAACCTTCGCTCGGGCATCGCGTCATCGAAATCGGCTGCGTGGAGCTGATCAATCGGCGGGTCAC
>DAIDHH010000176.1 GCA_027452045.1 Gammaproteobacteria bacterium | reverse complement strand
ACCTCGTGCTCTTGAGAGAGCAGCCAGCTCGAGGCAAGCCCGGCGATGCCCGAGCCGATCACCGCGATGCGCATGAGCTCAGCGCTCCGCCGCTTCGAGTACCCGCGCGGGCGGCGGTTTCAGGCCGCTGATGAGCCCGAGCGCGGCGAGCAGCCGCAAGCCGTACCAGGTGAGATCGATCTCCCACCAGCGAAATCCCTGACGCGCCGTGCCCGGAAAGCGATGATGGTTGTTGTGCCAACCCTCACCGAAGGTAAGCAGCGCCAGCAGAAGGTTGTTGCGGCTTTCATCTGGAGTCTCGAAGCGGCGCGAACCCCAGCGATGGGCCAGGGAGTTGATGGTCACCGTTGCGTGAAACAGCGCAACGGTGGAGATGCAAAACCCCCACACGAGCAGCTGCGGGCCATCGGTGCGCAGTTGCGGCGCGCCGTGGTGCAGGAGGGCGCCCAGTGCGTACAGCGCCGCAGCGAGCGCGACCGGCACGGCGATGTCGTAGCGGTCGAGCCAGCGCAGCTCGGGGAACCGGGCAAGGTCCGACACGCGCTTCAGATCGGTGCGAAAGGCCCGCCGCGTGAGAAACCAGCCCATGTGGCTCCAAAGGAAACCGCGATGGAGCGGGGAATGTGGATCGCGGGGTGTATCGGCATCGCGATGGTGGTTGCGGTGATGCGCGGCCCACCAAAGCGGACCACGCTGCACACAGGCCGCGCCCACCACTGCGAACAGCAACTGCACCGCTCGGGAAGCGCGGAATGCGCGATGCGAGAAGCCGCGATGGTAGAAGCCGGTGATCGCGAACATGCGCACCGCGTAAAGCAAGGCAGCCGCGGTGAGCGCCGTTGGGGAGACCCCGGTCCACAGCACCCCGAGACACCCCAGGTGCAGCGCGACGAAAGGCGCCGCGCGCAGCCAGTCGATACGGTCGGCGATGGCCGGATCAAGCGGCGCGTCGATTTCGCCGCTGTCGAACCATTGCCGAAGCGTCTGGCGCAGCCAAGGGCGTTTGACGCCGCTCGCGGCGGGAATGGGAATGGGAGGCACGCTCATCGCAGGACACCACAAGTGACTGTGATGCCCTATACGGAGCCGGGTCCGATTTGGATGCACCGACCGAGCCCCCCAAAGGGGCCGGGACGCGTTCCGGGCTCAGATGGGGCGTTGCGCCGGATCCACCAGGCGCAGCGCAGTGGCTGGGGTCGTGCCGGCCGGGGCGGCGCCGATCTCACCCGCGGCGACCACAGGTCCCGTGGGTTGCCCGGTAGGCGAGCCCCCGTGCGGCTCAATCGATACCGCAAGCCGCGCGGTCGGCCCGAGGCGTGACACCAGGCTTGCGCTGAGTGCCAGCGTGACGGGTGCTCGGACCGAGATCAGGCCGACGGCCATGGGCCGACCGCCCTCGGGAATCAGCCACAGCTCGGGAGCGCGCCCGGGCCGCACCGCCTGCGGCGCCGCAGGCACGACGATCATGCGCGCTTTTCCGATGTCCATGGTCGCTGTCCAACCGACCTGTCCGCTGGTCTCGGTGATGGTTGCGGCCATGTAGGGTATGGGCGGCGCCGCCGGACGATGCACGATCACGAACACCAGGGCGGCGCAGGCGGCAGCGAGCAGCGCTGCGCTGCCGAAGCTCAGCCAGTGCCAGAGTCGCAGGTTCTCCCACAGACTGCCCCCGCGGGAGCCGGCTGCATCGAATTCCAGCGCCGCACGGATCCGCAGCCAGAGCCGCTCCGGAGGCGCCTCGGGGACGGATTCCTCGGCAAGGGGAGCCAGGCGCCTGCGCCACAGTGCCTCCGACTCCGCGGCGGCACCGTGCGCCGCGAGCTCACGCTCGAGCACCGCACGCTCATCGGCCTCGAGCACGCCGAGCACGTACTCCGCATAGCGTAGATCACCATTGTCGCCGTCGGCCGGGGTATTCATGTCTCGAGGCACGTGCGCAACTGCATCAGAGCGCGTCGGATCCAGCTTTTCATGGTGGCGAGCGGCACCTGGGCCCGAAGCGCCAATTCCTTATACGTGGCGCCGGTGAAGAAGGCTTCACGCACCGAACGGCTATATTTGGCATCGAGCTGCTCGAGGCAGCGCCGCAGGCGCAAGTAATCCTCGCTCGCCTCGGCGTGCACGGCCGGTCCGGCGCCCTCCTCCGGAAGGTGCTCGAGTTCAAGGGGGTCGACGCGGGCGTCCTCGCGCCGCTGACGGAGGCGGTCAATTGCCCGATTGCGCACCAGTGTGGTGAGCCACGTGTTGGCGCTCGCCAGAGCGGGATCGTACCCGCCGGCGCGTCGCCAGACGGAAATGAACGCCTCCTGCAGCACCTCTTCGGCCTCGCCCCGCTCGCGCATCATCCGCACGCACAACCCGAACAGACGCGGCGAAGTCCGCCGGTAAAGCTGCTCGAATGCCGCGCGGTCGCCCATCGCGGTGCGCGCCAGGAGTTGTTCGAGCGTATCGGCCTCGGTGGAAGTGTCGTTCATCAGCTGACCGTGCTGCCGCTTATGTCGCAAGGCCCGGGTCTGGGCCAGCTCTCGCTCGGCCGGATCGCAGGTGAGAATCGCAGCGCTGCGATTGTTGCGTATTGTGCTGGCGCTTACAAGCAGGCGCGAAGTCCCCGGACGGGAGCCACCGCCACCGCCTTCATGGACATCGCGGAGCCGCCCGGTAGCGCCATCGAGACGGCACGATCCTGCCGGCACGGGGCCGCATGAGCGTGCGACCCCGATCGAACGGGCCATTCCGGCAGCGCAGCCTCCACCCGATCGATCGCCATCGCACGAGGTCCCCTCACGAGACCACAGCCGCTCGGGTGCGCCCACCTGCGGTTGTACTCGATGGAGTCTCGTGCCCGCTGCTCGCGGAGGGCTATTTTCTGAGTTTCACGGTCATGCATTCACTCTATATGTAAGCTGCCATATTTGTATTTGCGGCATATGCATACGAGGACCATGATCGCGCCCATCAAACAGCGGCTTCCCGCCTACAGAGGACCTTGCCATGACATTGCGATCCATCGTGCTGACGGCCGTGACGATCGGGCTCACCGCGGCGGGCGCCGCCGGGGCGAGCCAGCCCACAGGCTTCTGGCAATACCCGGCCATAAAAGGCTATGGCCCCGAGCACATCTGGCCCGGAGTCGTCGCACGGCCGCACGCCGGGACGACCTACAAGGCGCTCTTCGACCTGACCCAGGGCAAGGCCGCCGCCGACAAGGTCAACCCCGGCCTCGACCATATCGCGCGCACGATCAACATCTTCGCTGGCGCGGGCGTGCCGGTCCGGCAGCTGAAGTTCAAGGTCATCATCCACGGACCGGCCACTCCGCTCGTGTTGAGCGCCGCCGCATATCAGGCGAAATTCGGGCATCCCAATCCCAACCTCGCGGTGATCGCCGCGCTGCGCAAGGCGGGCGTCAACCTCATGGTCTGCGGCAATGCGCTCGGCGATATGCACCTCACTCCTGGCGAGGTCAATCCGGACATCCACGTGGCGCTCTCCGCGCTTTCGACCGTGATCATCCTGCAGAACCAGGGTTATGCCCTGGTGCGCATGTAGGGTATCCGGCGGCAATGCCCGGCACGACACACCGCAACTGAGAGAATCGCCATGAGCTTCAAGCGCATGTTCTGGCCGCTCGGCTGCCTCTTAGCCGTGCTGTTGTCCGGCCCCGCGGGCGCCGCAGGGCAGGGCCGGCCCGCGGCGCCGCCCCGCTATGACGAGAGCCTGTATCCGCCCTGGTCGCACGGGGCAAATGATCCCGCCTTGCGCCAGGGCCTCGGGTTCACCGTGCCCGAGGTGGATGACATGCCGGACTTCCACGGCAGTCTCGACCGGCCCCGGCTGGTGCTTTTCGTGGGCGGCAACTACTACTTCGCGATGGCGCCCCTGGTGCGCGCGTTCGAGGCCCGGCACCCGAGACTGCGCGGGCGCATCTTCTACGTGACCATTCCACCCGGCCTGCTCATCAAGGCAATGCAGCTCGGCAACACGTTCACCTCCGGAAATCTCACCTTCACGGTTGCCCCGGACGTGTACGCGGCGGGACTCAAGAAGGTGCGCGAGCAGATCGCGGCCGGCCGGCTGGTCGCACCCGCGGTGCCCTACGTGACCAACGACCTCACCATCATGGTCCCGGCGGGAAATCCGGCGCACATTCGCGGGCTCGCCGACCTCGGCAAGCCCGGGGTGCGCCTGGTGATGCCCAACCCCGCCTGGGAAGGCGTGGCACGACAGATCGAGATGGCACTCACCAGGACCGGCGGAACGGCGCTCGCGCATACCGTGTACGTCAGCAAGGTCGCAAGCGGTGAGACCATCCTCACCCACATCCACCACCGCCAGACACCGCTCCTTCTGATGCAGGGACTGGCCGACGCCGGCGTCACCTGGAAATCCGAAGCGATATTCCAGGAGCAAGCCGGACACCCGCTGAGCCACATCGACATTCCTGCTCGGCACAATGCCACCGCGGTCTACGCGGCCGCGGTGGTCCGCGGCGCGCCCCACCCGAGAGCCGCGCGCGCATGGATCGAGTTCCTGCGCTCGCCGCAGGCGCTGCGTATCTTCGAGCGCTATGGCTTCAAACCGTGGACGAAGTGATGTCCGGACCACGATCCATCCCATCGCAACCGCCGGAGAAGACAATGCCCGACGCTCCGAACCATCCCGGGCAGTCCGAGCAGACGGCCGGACTCTGGCGACAGCTTGGATTGGCGATGCTCGCGGTGCGCTTCGTGCAGGGCTGGATCTACTGGGGAGGCGGGAGCCGGCGGTTCATCTACGCCCCCGGCAAGCTCGATCCGCACGCGCACAGCTGGATGGCCAACAAGTTCCAGTCGGCCATGCCGGGGGCGATCCTCGGAATGGGCCACGTCGTCGACTATCTGCTGCATCACTTCATCCTGCTCTACGCAGGAGTGATTCTGTTCAGCGCGGCGGAGCTCATCTTCGGGCTGTTTCTGCTCCTCGGGTTCATGACGCGTCTCTCGGCGCTGGTGACCGTCGGCCTGAGCGTCGTGCTGATGCTCCTGTTCGGCTGGCAGGGTGCGACCTGCATCGACGAATGGACCATGGCCTCGGCGAATTTCGCCATGGGCATCGCGCTGTTTCTGGCGGGCGGCGGCGCCTATTCGTTCGATGCCTGGCTGCAGAGGCGCAAGCCGGCTCGCACAGCTGCGCCGTGGTTCCAATGGCTCGGCAGCGGACCCTGGCCTTTCGCACGACTCAAGCGGTGGAGCCTGATCAGCGGGACGGCAACCGTGCTGTTCGTCGTGCTCACCTACAACTACTACCGGGGCTCGGTGCTCACGCCCTTCCATGGAGGACCGGTAAGCGCGGCCGCGCACCACATCAGCCTGTCCGCGGGCCGGCTCAGCACCGACGGCAGCGTACGTTTTACCGCGTATCTCGATGGCGGCACGCCGGCGGTGCCTGCCAACGTGGTGCGCGCCGACCTCATCGGCCCGGACGGGGTTGCGCTCGAGCACTGGAGCGGCGCACGACTGGCGGCGTTGCCGCCCACGAACTTCGTCAACGACTATGCCTACAACCGCTTCGGCCCCGGGTATGCCGGCATCACGGCGAAAATGGGTGCACGTGCCGTCATTACGTTGCCGCCCGCTCGATCGGGCCTGCAACTGACCGCAGGCCGCTACCAGTTGGTGCTGCACTCCGTCGACGGACGCCCATTCACTCTCGCCCTCACACCGGGCCCCTGAGTCGAGCGAGATGGATTGCAGCGAAGCTCATCGGTGCGCACGAGGCGCTGATGAGCGGCTCCCCGGGGAACCGGCGGTGCTACGCCACCGGAGACCGAAATCAGCTCCCGATCTTCACTGCGGCTCGATCAGCGCCGGCTGAGCGCCTGCGCCGCCGCTCGACGGCCGCAGCGAGCTTCTCGAGCACCTTAACCGAGGTCGGCCAGTCGATGCATCCGTCCGTGATGCTCTGGCCATACGTCAAGGATCGTCCGGGCACGAGATCCTGCCGCCCGGCAATGAGATGACTTTCGACCATGACGCCCCCGATCCGCCCCTCGCCCGCCTCGATCTGCGCGGCAATGTTATCGATGACGGCCGGTTGGCGCTCCGGTTGCTTCTCGCTGTTGCCGTGGCTCGCGTCGATCATCAGTCGGGTCGTGACGCCCGCCGTCGACATTTGCCGGCATGCCGCCTCGATGCTCGCGGCATCGTAATTTGGGGTTCGCCCGCCGCGCAGGATGACATGGCAGTCCGGGTTGCCCGCGGTGGCCGCGATGGCCGTGCGGCCCTGCTTGGTCACCGCGAGGAAATGGTGCGGCTGCGAGGCGGCGCGCACGGCATCCACGGCGATCCGCACGTTGCCATCCGTTCCGTTCTTGAAGCCGATCGGACAGGAGAGGCCCGAGGCGAGCTCGCGGTGAACCTGACTTTCAGTGGTGCGTGCCCCGATCGCGCCCCACGCAACGAGATCCGCGATGTACTGCGGCGTGATCATGTCCAGGAACTCGCATCCGGCCGGCAGGCCGAGCTCATTGATGTCAACGAGCAGCTCGCGCGCGAGCTTCAGACCCTCGTTGATGCGAAAGCTCCCATCGAGATCCGGGTCGTTGATGAGCCCCTTCCATCCGACGGTCGTCCGCGGCTTCTCGAAATAGACTCGCATCACGATCTCGAGCTCGCCACCCAATCGCGCACGTTCACGCGCAAGGCGCCCCGCATAGTCGCGCGCCGCCTGCACGTCGTGAATCGAGCACGGGCCGATGACCACCGCGAGCCGGTCGTCGGCTCCCTGCAGAATCTCGTGCAAGGCCTCGCGGGTGCCCCGCACCACGGCGGCCGCGCCATCGGTGCAGGGACGCTCATGGATCACCGTTTCCGGCGTCGCGAGCTCGGTCATTCCGCGGATGCGCAGATCGTCGGTCTGGGTATGCATGGTCGGCTCCAGTGGCGAGTCCCGGGGGCGAAAAAAAAACCGCCAGGGGACCGGCGGTTTCTCGGGTTTATCTCGTCTCGACTACGTCATGGACTCGACGAACGCCCGCCAACCGCCTGGCATTGCGGCCAATAAAACCAATAATATGCGCGGCGGATGAAGTGAGACTCGGGCATGGGTCCTTCTTACCACGAGCGGCCCCGGCTCGGCAAGCGCGGCGCCCGCTCGGCCGTAACCCGGCGCAGGCGCGAACCCGCCGAATGCCCGTTCCGCGAGTTCAGCGAATCGGATCGTGGCGCAATCTTCCAGGTACGGACCGACGATCTGCACTCCGATCGACAGAGCGCCCGGGACGGCGATCGGCATCACGGTCGCCGGCAGGCTGCGGGCCGAGACGGGCCCCGCCCACACGTGCAGCAAGCCCCAAGGGAGCGGCCAGCCATCTCGATGCGGCGGCGGTCCTCGCCGGGATCGTCCTGAGGGCCTGCGCCAGTGCCGCGGCGCTCAAGAGAATGGGCATCCATCTCACTGCCCTCCTCGCGCCGGCCTAGCTCGCAATGAGCCCGGCCGTGATATTGATCGCGAATCCGACAATGGCGACGTTGAACGCGAACGAGATGATCTCGTGGATGATCACCACACGGCGAATGGCGGTCTGCGTCGTGGAGACATCCGCCGTCTGGCTGGCGGCGGCGATCGTGATGGAGAAATAGGCGAAGTCCCAGAAGGTCGGCATCTCGGTCCTCGGGAACTGGAGCGGACGGCTTTCCGGCGGGGCGCTGTAGAACATGTCGGCATAGTGCGTGGTGAACATGGTCGGCACCAGCAGCCACGATTCGATCAGGGTTGTCGCCGCGAGGGCGACCCGCCAGATTCGCTCGTTCTGCCCGACGTGCCTGAGCGTCGCAAGAGGCTCGACGATGGCGAGCACGCTCAGGAGAGCGGCGATGACCACGACCACCAGGATTGCCGGTCCCGAAGGATCTTCCTCCATGTACCGCGACTGGATCTGCCCGGCCGTGAGACGGCTCATCCACAGGTAGATCATCAGCAGGAAGAGCGTGACGGCGCAATCCCAGCTGAGGAGGATGCGTGAGATGAGCGACCAGGTGGGCGGAAGGAAAAAGTACCCACCAACGCCGACGATCAGCGCGATCCAGAACCTCGGATGCCTACGAAAGAGATTGATCGGCGGACTCCTGCGTCCGGGCACCATCCCGGTCCGGCACGATACAGGGCGCGGCGGAGTTTGGCCACCCGGCCAACCCCGAGAGCGGTCGCGGCACGACGCACCCGATCGTCACATCGGGCGCGGCGAGATGCGAGGGATCCATGATGATATCGGTGCCGGCGATCCTGTCTGGCTCGATCGTGAACACGAACGCCGCGCGAATCTGCCCACCCATCGCCCGGACCGCTCCGGCCTCGCCATCATCCGCGCGCAACACCACCTCGGCTGACAGTACGGCGAGCAACCGCCCGAAGTCTCCATCGCGCGAGGCTGCCGGAAACGCCTCCACCAATTCGCGGTGCCGACCGAAATCGGCCGCCGAGGCCTCCCTGCCGCTCACCCGGCATCGGGCGCGACTGACAAGAGGCCGGGATGCGCGCGGCCAGCGCCACCGACGCCTCGAAGGTATCCGCCTCAAAGACCAGCTACCCGCCCGCGCCCTCGCCAAGGTAGGTGCCGTTCCTCACCCCGGGCTTGCGGTGACGCACCTGGACGGTTCGGGCCGCACCCGGCAGTCCGAGCGCAGGCCCCGGCGTGACGCCCGGGGACTGGCCGAGATCCTGGTAGTCCGCGTAAATCGCCTTCTGCTGCGCCTGGGACAACCGCTTCCAGCGCTCGGTCGGGGGCCGCCGGGGACCCGAACCTTGACAAATAAGCAGCACGCATTTCACGAGCATCGCCTTCCTCACCCGTATGACGGATGCGGAGCGGGGGTGACTGTGACCGCATCGGAGCGCGATCAGACCCTCTCGACGGCGATGCGCAGTCCCAGAGCGATGAACAGAGCACCGAGCCCCCGCCGCATCCACAGTGCGATGGCGGCATTGCCGCGCAGACCCCGCGTGATGCGGGCGGCGCAGCAGGCGATCACGATATTGGTCGGCAGTCCGATGACGCTGACCGTGAGCCCGAGCAGCAGGATCTGCAGCGCCGGATGCGGCGCATCGCGGTTGACGAACTGCGGCAGCAGTGCGAGGAAAAAGAGCGCCACCTTGGGATTGAGCACATCACTCAAAAACGCCTGCCAGAGGATGGTTCGGCCCCGGCGCGCATCGGCGCAGGCCTCACCAGGGGCTAGCGCCTCAGGCGAGCTGCAAAGCGCGCTCACCCCGAGGTACACGAGATAGGCCGCGCCGAGCCACTTGATCACGGTGAACGCCGTGGCCGAGGCGGCCAGGATCGCCGACAGCCCGACCACGGCGGCCGTGATATGAACGTATCCGCCCAGGTTGAATCCAAGCGCGGAGATAATCCCGGCCCGTCGGCCTTGGGCGAGACACCGGCCGAGCATGTACATCATGTTCGGCCCCGGCAACAGGACGAGCGCGAATGCGGCTGCGACGAAGAGCAGGTAGCTGTGCAATGTCATCGTATCAACCCGTATCGCGTGGGCTCCATCAGGCTCATCGGATCAGGCCAGCCAAGCCGGCCTATCCCGCGTTCCCGCCCTCCGCCTGCCGGACTCGGACACGTAACATCCAACGCCATACGCAGATTGGTCGATGCGCGGGCGTACTGCGAGCCCGCAATCATCCTTGCGACGAGAGCAACGAGTGAGATCCGTCGAAGCGGCCACATTGCGGTCTTCATGATCGTCGAGCGGCTCTTCATGAGTTGCACGCGGCCCCCTCATACCCAACATTACCCGAAGCCGACTCGATGTGCGAGCAGGCTCCAAGCCCTCGTGGCGGCCATCGCCGACACCCAGGGGGCGGTCACGGCGAAGCCAATTCAGACGACCCCGCAGAGGCGTTGAGCTCAGGCGCCGCGAGCCGCCGCCCGTGCCGGACTTCATCGACGGTCAGGCCCCAAACCGAAGCGGCGCGCCGCCCTCCATCCGGGCGCCAGCCGTCATGGGCATAGAATCGCCCGGCACGCGTATTGCCCGCCAACACCCAGAGGATGGCATCGCGAAACCCGAGCATGCCGAGCCGAGCGCGCCCCGCTTGCATCAAGGCCCGACCGACACCCTGATCCCACCACTGGGGATCGACATACAGCGCACAGACTTCCCCTTTCCCCCGGGCATCCGAATCGCGCGCGGGCATCACCGTGACGAATCCCAAGACGACCTCCTCGCGCACCGCCACGAGGGTCGATGGCTTACCCGGATCGATCGCGCCGAAATCGTAGCGACTCGCGCGATCCTCGGGGCGCAGCCGATCCAGGTACTCCCTCGGCAGCAGATCCCGGTACGCCGCCTGCCAGGATCGAACATGAACCTCGGCGACGGCGAGTGCATCCTCGGGCAGGGCGGAGCGGATCAGCATCGAACAGATTCCTCCGCCGCCTCGTCAAGCCCCCTTCGCGGCCGTCCGGTCGCGCACCGGCTGTTCGGTGCGCGCAGTTGCGCAAGAGGTTTGGTCATCGGACACATCGAGGGCGCAATCCGCACGGGGCATTCAGTATACGACACTCGAGGTGCTCATTCCCCCCAGCCGATCTCTCCCGGTTGCAGCGGAGCGGCGAGACTGCGTAACGTACCTGCGCGGACCCCGAACCATGCCAACGACAACCGACACCAGCGCACCGTCGAGCGCCTCGCCATGGGGGAACCGGCCCCCTCGTGGTTCAAGACTACGTCGGCCAGCATCCCCTCACCACCGTCACCGTGAATGTCTTCCCGGCCCATCGTGTTACGCACGTCGACTATTACGACGACGATGGTGAAACCTACGCCTACCAGCACGGTGATTACTTCCTGCAGCGTCTGAGCATAAAGGCGCTCCGCCACTCGAGCCGTCTCGAGGTGGGTGCGCGGCGGGGCAGCTACCGCCCCGCGCTCGAGAACTACCTGTTCGCGGTCCACGGGGTGTCTGCACGCGCCGTCACCGTGCACGGCCACTCGGTGCGTCGCGTTGCCAATGGCAACGCATTGGCTCGATGCCTCCGTGCCTGCCGGCCACCCCTTGCGCGCGCGCATCTGGGGTGTCTCTAGCCTGCGGTCCCGGCGCCCGCCCCGAGCCGCACGCCGAGGCTACCGGGCGCTGCACGCGAGGCCCGGGTTCCGACTCCGGTCCAAATACAATCGATTGCTGCCAAGCGGGAGAGGTGCGCATCAAGAATTCCCTACTCACCGCATACGTTTTCCCCTGCATCGCATCAGGTCGCGCCAATGATACTTTTAACGGTATCAGAGCACGCGGCATCTGCCGTGCGCTGTCCTTGAGACCCGGAGGTGTCCCGCGCCAGATCGAGCGCATTGACGGGAAGTACTCCGGCCGCTGCGGAGGCCTGGCACGTGAGAGTGAATTTCGGGGAGCAGTCCGACCCCACTTTGGAGGAAGCGCTGGTGACCGAGCGCTTCGGAGGCACGCCGAACGAGCACTGGCTGCAGGCCGTACTCGCCGCGGTGCCCCTGCCCGCGGCCATCGTCGATGAGGCGCTTTGCCTCCTCGCAGCCAATACCGCCCTGTGCGCGCTGCTCGATCAGCCCGACGAGGCATTGATCGGGACCTCGGCCAACTCCCTGCTCGGCCTCGACCATCGGGCCCGCGCACCCGAGGACGGCGATCCGCTGCTCGAGACCGCCCAGAGGGGAGCGACGGCCGCGCGCGTGCTGCGCCGAGACGGATCGAGAGTCGAGTGTACGGTGACGATGGCCCGCCTCGAGGTGTCAACGGAGCGGGCGCTACGGCTCATGACACTGCTCGAGCCGGGCAAGGCGTCGCATGAGAGAGCTTCCTGGGGCGAGGGCTCCACGTCCGCCTCCCAGATCCACACCCGCACGCTCGTCGATCCGCTCGGCAAATCGCTGCCGATAGTCGCTCTCGAGCCCGATGGGGAATGCGGAGCCGATGCCCTTCGCCACATCGAGCGCGCAACGGCACTCATCCGTCGCGATCAACGCGCAGGCGCCACGCGCACTTACATCCTTCCCGTTCCCTTCGCCCTCTTCGAAGACCCCGATCTCGAGGCGGCATGCCTCGCGAGCTGCCGCGCGCTGCCGGTATCGGTACGCCAGTGTCTGATTCTGATGCTCGATGAGCTGCCGGCGGCACTCGCGCCCGAACGATTGTCCGCGGCCCTCGAGGCATTGCGCCCCTTTGCGCGCACGCTGGCGCTCGCCCTCACGAGCCTCGATGCGGCTCCGGTGGCCCTCGAAATGCTGCCGATCGGACTGGTCGCGCTCGCAGCCGAGCGGCTGGCCGACGGCTACCTCGCGGACCCCGATCACCTGCGCGAGCGCTGTGAGCGGCTGCGCGCTGCCGGCATTGCGCTCTTCAGCCGCAACTGCGCCACACAGGCCGACGCGGAATTCGCTCGCCGGCTGCACGTGGATTTCATTTGTCACACCGCCGACCCACGCTCGCTGCCGCGCTCGCGGCTGTTCGCGCTCTCGGGGGTACGCGGGAACAGCTCAAACGTCCCCGCGCTCCCGCACACGGCGATCATCGAGGCCGCCGACAGCGGCATCCTCTACGTCGATGCCACCGACCCCTACCAGCCCATCGTGCGCGTCAACCCGGCGTTTCTGGCGCTCACCGGCTACGCCGAGCACGAAGTGCTCGGCCGCAATTGCCGCTTCCTGCAGGGGCCGGACACCGATCCGGCAACCGTGGCGCATATCCGCACGCAACTGCGCCAGGGCAAACCCGTGCGCTGCGAGATCCTCAATTACCGCAAGGACGGCTCGGCATTCTGGAATCAACTGGTCATCTCCCCGGTGCGCGATGCGAGCGGCCGGGTCATCGCCTTCGCCAGCATCCAGACCGATGTCACCGACCGCCACAAGGCGCAGGCGACCCACCAGCATTACCAGCAGGTGCTCGAGGGCATCTCCGACAGCATGCCGGGATTTGCCTACCAGCTCACGCAGCGCACCGATGGCAGACGGGAATTCACCTACCTAGGCCGGGCGGCGACCGCCCTGCTCGGTCTCGAAGAAGACGTCCCGCTCACCCCGCAAGGATTTTTCGCGCTCATCGTGCCCGCCGACCGACCGCGGCTCGAGCAGAGCTGGGCGCAGGCGAACGCCTCGCTGAGCACTCTCGACCTTGAGTTCGCCATCCAGAGGCCCGACGGCGAGCGGCTCTGGCTGCGCACCCGCGCCAGACCGGTGCGCCAGCAGAACGGCGACATCCTCTGGAACGGCGTGATGCTCGATGTCACGCCGGAGAAGACCGCCAAGGACGAGCTCAACTACCTGCGTGATCACGATCCACTGACCCATCTGCCGAATGCCAAGAAGTTCCACTCCGAGTTGGCGGACCAGATGCGCAAGGCGCGCTCGAGCGGGCGGCGGGCGGCGCTCTTTATGGTCGACTTCGTGCGCTTCCACGAGATCAATGACACCTTCGGGATGTCAAAGGGCGATCAGATCCTCACCCTGATCGCCGCTCGCCTGCATGAGGCGTTCCCGCACGGCAGCCGCTTCTACCGCCTCCAGGCCGATCAGTTCGCCGTGCTCGGCAACGAGGTGTTCTGCGAGGAAAGCGCGCAGCAGATCGCCGCAACGGCCGCGCCCATTCTGTCCGCGCCCTTCGTCCTGCCGGGCGGACCCATCAACCTGCCAGCGCGTATCGGCCTGTGCGTGGATTCCGTTGAAACCGCGCACGCGGCAACCTGCGAAACGGCGCTCGAGTTCGCGCAGCGCGCCGACATCGCGCTTCACGCCGCCAAGCGCGCTGCGCGTCCCGGGATCAGCCTCTACAGCAGCGACATCGATGACCGGCTGCGCACCAATGTCATCGTCAAGCAGTCGCTTCGCGCTGCGATCGAGCGTCATGAATTCGAGCTGCACTATCAGCCCATCGTGCAGCTGAGCAGCGGACGGATCCTCGGCGCCGAAGCGCTGGTGCGCTGGAACCATCCGCTGCTTGGCATGCAGACTCCCGACAGTTTCATTCCGATCGCCGAGGAGTCCGGGCTGATCGGACCGCTCGGAGCCTGGATCTTGCGCGATGCGCTGCGGGCCGCGCGCCTGTGTCGCGACGCGCAGCTCCCCCTGCCGCAGGTGGCGGTCAACGTTTCCGGCGTGCAGATCTCCGATCCGGCCTTCCTGCGAACCGTCGAAGAGGCCCTTGCCGAGAGCGGTGTCGACCCGCGCATGTTGGAACTTGAGCTGACGGAGACGATCCTGATCGAGCATAGCTCGGAAAGCGCACACGCGCTGTCGGCGCTGCGCAGGCTCGGGGTGCGCATCGCGATCGATGACTTCGGCGCCGGCTATTCGTCATTTCGCTACCTGCGCGACCTGCCGCTCGACAAACTGAAAGTCGACCGGGGGTTCATCCGCCACCTGCAGCCTAAGGCCGATGCCGACGTATCGATCCTCAAGGCCATGGTGGCCATGGCGCAGAGTCTCGGGGTCGAACTCGTGATCGAGGGTGTCGAAACGCCCTACCAGCGTGATGTGCTCGCGGACATCGGCTGTGAGATTGCGCAGGGCTACTTCTTCTACCGGCCGCAGCCGCTATCGGAGCTGATGCGTCTGCTCGAGGAGCGCTCGGACACGGGAGCCGAGCTGCGCGGCGGATGATCGCGACTCGGGACCGCAAGTTGACCCCGCGGGACCGGCGCGCTACAGTGACTTCAAGTAACGGCAAAGCGCGCCCCATTGCCTGTCCGTCCGCGGGAGAATGTCGCTGCTCGAGCCAAGGCATGTCATGCGTACGAGCGCCGACGCGCCCGACCGGCTCAATTGGGTCCTTGCTGCCATCAACAACGCGCATCGTGCCCTGGTGCGGGCCGCGAGCGAGCAGGCGTTATACGTCGCGGTCTGTGAAGCACTGACCACGGACACCCCCTTCGTCCTCGCCACGGTCAGTGTTGCCGAGGAGGCGCCGACGTGCGCCGTGCGCATCGTGGCCGCGGCAGGCAAGGAAACCGGCTATGTCGAGGGATTGAATGTGACCTGGGGCGACGGACCCCTCGGCAACGGCCCGGCGGGCCGGGCCATCCGCACCGGCGAAGTCCAGTTCAATGACGACCTGCAGGCCGATGAGCGCTTCAATCCCTGGCGCGAGCGCGCCCTCGCCCACGGATTTCGCTCCTCTTTCGTGCTGCCGGTATCTCTCCCGGGCGGTGCGGTCGCCGTGCTGCTCAGCGTGTACTCCAAGGGCCCTGCCGCGGTCGACCCGGAGCAACTCGAGCAATTCCGGCTGCTTGGAGATGATCTGGGCGTCTGTATCGAAGTCCTGCGCTCCCGAGCGGCGCTGCAGACGGCGCTCGAGCGAGCCGAACGGCAGGACCAGCGGCTCGCGGTGCTGCGGCGGGTGTTCGAGAACAGCGTCGCGGGCGTCGTGGTCACTGACGCGGACAACCGCATCGCGGTGGTCAACGACGCATTCGAGAAGCTCTTCGGCTATGGCCGCGAAGAGCTGTTGGGGCGTGATCCGGCGCTGCTCGCCTCGGGCCGGCATGGACCGGAATACTTCCGCCTCATGTGGCGCGAGCTGCGCACCCAGGGACGCTGGACGGGCGACATCGTCAACCGCAGCCGGGACGGGCGCGAGATCGTGTGTTGGCTCAATGTCTCGGTGGTGCGCGACGCCGAGGAGCGCATCCGCCACTTCATCGGCAGTTATCGGGACATCACTGAGCAGATCAAGTCCATGGAGGCGCTGCGGCGCGAGCAGCGCTTTGCGGATGCGATCATGGAGAGCATGCCCGGAGTGGTCTATTTCTACGATCGCGACGGGCGCTTCCAGCGCTGGAATCGCAACTTTCTCGAGGTGACCGGCTACAGCGCCGAGGAGATGACACGGATGCATCCGCTCGATTTCTTCGCCGAGGAGCACAAGGACCTGCTGCGGGAGCGGATCGAGAACGTGTTCGCCGCGGGCGAGGATTACATCGAGGCGCAATTTCTCACCAAGTCGGGCCGCGAGATTCCGTACCTGTTCACCGGCCGGAGGCTGAACTACGCCGGACGGGACTACCTCATTGGCGTCGGGATCGACATCAGCAAGCGCAAGGCCGCCGAAGAGGCGCTCGGCGCTCACTTGCAGCGCCTGCAGAGCCTCTCCCGCCAAGTGCTCGAAATCCAGGAGACCGAGCGGCACGCCATCGGCCGCGAGCTGCATGATACGATCGCCCAGGATATCGGCGCTGTGAGCCTGAACCTCACCATCCTGCGCAGCCTGTTGCAGGCGCCCGTGGATGCGGCCATCCAGCTGCGGCTCGAGGACTCGCAGAAACTCCTCGAGGATGCGGCCCAGCGCGTGCGCGACCTGATGATGGAGCTGCGTCCGCCCGGTCTCGATGAGTTCGGATTGATGGCCGCCCTCGGCGAGCATGCGCGGCGGGTAGGACGGCGCGCCGGGTTCGAAGTGAGGCTGAGTGGCGTGGACCCCAATCCGCGCTTCGACCCCACGGTTGCTATCACGCTCTTCCGGATCGCCCAGGAGGCGCTGAATAATATCGTCAAGCACGCGCGGGCCACCCGCGCCGACATCGTCCTTCGGGCCGGCGCGGATCACCTGACACTCGAGATCAGCGACGACGGCGTCGGTTTCGCCGGCGGCAGCCGCGGGCCACGCGCGACCACCGGGATGGGCATGCTCACCATGGTCGAGCGGGCTGAGTCGATCGGCGCGCACTGCACCGTGGCGTCCGCACCGGGAGCGGGTACCCGCGTGTCCGTGACAGTGCCCGCGCCCCAGCAATGAGCGGTACGGCGCGCATGGGATCCGAACGCATCACCGTCTTCGTCGCCGATGATCATGCAGTCATTCGCGATGGCATCGTCGCACTCCTCGGGTCCGTACCCGACATCGAGGTCGTAGGCACCGCCACCAATGGTCTGCAGGCAGTGGAAGAAGTCATTGCCCGCGCGCCCCAGGTGGCGATTCTCGATGTATCGATGCCGGAACTCGACGGCATCGCCGCGACACGGCGGATTCTGGCTGCCCGCCCGCAAACCGCGGTGGTGATTCTCTCGATGCACTCCTCGGCGCAGCACGTGTTCCAGGCGCTCGAGGCGGGAGCGCGCAGCTACCTGCTCAAGGAGACCGCCGGCCGGGAAATTGCCGAGACGGTCCGCGCGGTGCACCTCGGACGGCGGCACCTGAGCGGACGAATCGCCGAAATCGTCGCCGAGAGCATCAGCAGCCGTCGGCAGAAGAGCCCGATCGAGAGCTTGAGTGAACGCGAGCGCGAGATCCTCAAGCTGGTCGCCGACGGGCACTCGAGCGCCGAGATCGGCCGAAGTCTCGCGCTCTCGCCGAAGACCGTGGACACCTATCGGAGCCGGCTGATGCAGAAGCTTCAAGTCACGGATCTGGCGGGGCTCATCAAATTCGCCATCCTGCACGGCCTTACTCCGCTCGAGTAGCGGCCCAATGGAGAACTCCCTACAGACCCGCGGCCCCGCGGCATGTTTCAGTGTGCCCTGGTGTGTTATCTGGATTCGACTTCGATGCCTGAACCGCGAGAGGATGCCCCGGACCCGCAACGGTTCCGCGATATCCGCATTCTGATCGTGGAAGATCACGAGCCGACCGGCCGGGCGGTCACCGCCTTGCTCGAGGGCTCGCTCGGCCCGAGACCCTATGGGGGTGCTCTTGATGTGGTGACGGTCCCGGACGCCGAATCGGCGCTTGCCCGGGTCACGCACGACCCGCCGGACATCGTGATCATGGACATCTCCCTGCCCGGCATGAACGGCATAGAGGCGACCCGTCGCTTGCGCGCCATCGCCCCGGCGCTACCGGTCATCATCCACTCCCGAAGCGACACCGACCTGCACCGCGCGATGGCCGCCGCAGCCGGCGTGCGAGTCTTCATCAGCAAGCGGCGCACGGCGCAAGACCTTCCCCCCTCCATCCGGGTCATTCTGGAAAGTGGCGGCGCTGCGCCCGCCGTACCGCTCGGCTGAAGAGAGCCCGTGCGCGCTGCGCACGCCGGCGAATCGACCCAAGAGGCGCGCCACCCCGAGCCGCGGGCCCGGGGATCAGGTCGCAAACAGCTGGCGGGCGATGTCCTTGAATGATTTGAATTCGAGCGCGTTGCCGCTCGGGTCGAGCAGGAACATCGTGGCCTGCTCGCCCGGCTCGCCCCTGAAGCGCACGTGTGGCTCGATCACGAATCGCACCTGGTGGCGACGGAGTCGCCCGGCCAGCAGCTCCCAGTCGTGCATCTCGAGCACCACGCCATAATGAGGCACCGGCACCCCGTGGCCATCGACGGGGCTGTAATGGGAGGCGAGCCTGCCCTCCGTGCCGAGAGCGGGATTCAGATGGCATACGAACTGGTGCCCGTAGAGATTGAAATCCGCCCATGTCGCGGCACTTCGGCCCTCGGTGCACCCGATGACCTCTCCATAGAAGGCGCGCGCCTCGTCGATGTCCCTCACCTGCACGGCGACGTGAAATGGCGTCAATTTCGCTTCCGCGCCCATCACACTCAGTCCTGATAGTCTTCGTTTCCGGGGGTCGGGATCGGTCCGAGCCTCGAGATCTGCGCCTGGTTCTCGAACTTGAGAGTGTAGAAGCCGCCGTGGCTCGAGGTCACCCAGAGGTAGAGCTGCCCGTGCCGCCACACGAAGCGGCTGTGCGCCTTCGACCACGCGAAATTGATCGGCGGCGCAACGTGTTGAAACACGTTCAGCAATGAGCCCGGATCGATTTCCGTCGGCACTGGCGGGGCGGGCCCGACGAAATAGGCGATCTCCCTCGGGTGAGATGGATCGTGCACGTCGAAAACCCGCACACCCGCCTGGTGGCTGGAACAGGCGAGTAGTTTCGCATCGAGCGGGTTGTCGAAGGTGCAGTCGTGCAGGCTGTAGCCATAGCCGCCCATCGTGGCCGTGATGTCGTGCTCGGTCCGGGCGCAATTGGCCGGATCGTCGACGCCGAGGGTGAGTTGCGCCGCAAGTTTCGGCTTGCGCAGAGTGCTGATGTCGATGAGCCGCTCGAAGCCATTCGGGGCGAGGTGCGCGCGGCAGGCGGCGATCGCGCCCGAGGGATATCGGCAGCCCCCCGAGCCGCACTCGTCTCCCACTCCCACGTACGGAATGCCACGGATGAACGCCAGGTCCGGCTGAATCCCGACGTATCCGTTCACCCAATAGAAGGAACTGATGACCTTGATGGTCGGATGAGGCCGCCGCTCCTGCACCTGGCTGACATCGTAGATGACCAACCCGTTGCCGGAGCGGTAGACCCCGGGGTGCACCCGATCCCCCACCATGCCGCAAAAGAGCAGCGTGTCGGGCGGATGGCCGTCGACCGTGAACTGGTTGAGGGAGATCCGATGGCAGATCTGGTGCGATGCGGCGCTGCCCGGCTCATTGTCCGGGAAGGCCCAGTCGAGGATCTCCTTCGGGTGCCGCAGGTCGGTGACGTCGATGGCGTAGATGCGGTGCCTGGTGAAGGAGGCTACCCAGTAGGTCCTGCCGTCATAGGCGAAATTGCCGGCGTGCGCCGAAAAGTTCGCATCCGGCAACTGGATGCTCGCGAGCAATTTCGGATGCGCGCAATCGGCGAGGTCGTAAAAGGAGACCGCCGGCTGCGGCCCCTCGCCCATCCAGCTTTCGGCGCTGCCGAGCAGCGCGCGCCGCGAATTGACCGCACCGTCCTCCCAGTCGTAGAGCGAGGCCGGATCGTCCAGATGGGTGATGTAGCGCGGATTGCTCTGCCGGGAGACATCGAGCACCTGGATGCCCGGGTGCCGCAGCGGCGGAACACCCTTCTGTCCCGCTTCGTAGCCCTCGGTGGTGACGTAAGCGCAATGACCGTACCACATGAGCTGATGCCCCGCGCCCTGACCGGCATATTCTCCGACGATCGCTAGGTTGCAGTTATAGGGGCGTGTCGAAGCGCCGCTCGCCCGTTCCGCTTGGGTGAGCTCCCCGTCCACCCCCGATTCGATGCGATCGCCCGGCTGACAGGTCGGCTTCGCCACGGGACCGAGAAACGGGGTCCGCGCACGCGCGAACCCAGGCACGGCGGTGCCGGACAACACGCAAATCAGCGCCAGCGAGAAGGATCGGACGGTTCGAAAGACACCGGTCATCGTGATGCCTCCGCGGAACACGCAAATGCCTCGGACGCAGACCGTTGATCTGCGCCCGAGGCATTATGGCACCGTGCCTGGTCCGGGCGAAAGTTGCCGCCGCCCGGGCAGCAATCTACCCCAGGCCCGCCACGTGCGCGATCAGCGCTACTCCTGCACCGGCGGCGGCGACCCCGGTGGCGCGCGCGATGCGCCTGCCACCTGGGACGAGACGCTCGAGAGCAATCGCCGCCATCACGATGATCATCACTCGCCAGTCCATCATGCCGAGCACCAGCGGGATGAGCATCAGGTTGAGGCAACAGGCGCAGCACCGAGCTCCCAGCCGCAGTCCATGCCGGCAGGCTGCGCCGGCGCTCGCACCCACCAACTCACCCTCGCCCCGGCGCCGGCAGATGGCGAGCCGGCGGGTCTTCCAGGAGGTCAGCTGCAAAGCGCCTGCGAGCATCACGAACATGCCGGCCGCCGCCGGTGCCCAGCGCAGGAGCAAGGGCACTCGCATCTCCATCGCCATCCACGCGAGCCCGACCGGCAAGAGCGCCATACCCACCAGGAGCCAGGCGAGGAGATACCCCGCGACCCCGAGTGCGGTCAGAGAGTTGGCACGCGCCTCGCCTGAGCGGATGAGTATCTGCCGATAACGTCCGAACGCGGGCGCCACAACCATCAGCATCATCAGCGTCATGGCGACCCACATGCCGAGGAAGGAGAAAATGCCCATGATTCATCTCAGCGGTCGTATTCATCGCGACGGCGCCACCAGATGCCGGCCTCGTTGCGTCCCAGGGGCGCGCGGTCGAGCCACTGATATGCGCCCCACAGAGCATCCAGCCCGCGCGCGTAGGTGGAATAGGTGTGATATACGACGCCATCCTCGAGCACGAACGCACTCATCCCCGGCCGGTCGCGCGTATAGGTTGGCGCATCGGTTCCGCACATGGTCGCGAACTTCACCACCGGCTCGGAGAATTGCGTCGCGGTGATCGGGTGGCCGCCTCTGCGGTAGTTGTATTCGACTCCCCCCACGCGCTGCTGATCCTCGGTAATCGACACATTGAAGTCGAAATTGAACTCACCGTCGCTCGATGAGGCCCAGGGAAACGACCACCCCATCCGCCCCTTGTACGCCTGCAGCTTTGCAAGCGGCGCCCGTGAGATCGCCATCAGCGTGACCTCGTGGTGGGCCAGGTGGGCGGTGAATCCGTTGAAGCCGTCGGCGATCATCGAGCAGGAGGGGCAACCCGCCTGATAGTCCGGCCCGAACATGAAATGATAGACGAGCAGCTGCGAGCGGCCGCGGAAGAGCTCCGCCAACGTGGCGCTCCCCTCTTCCGTCTCGAAGCGATAGCGCTTCTCGACCCGGACCCAGGGCAGCGCCTGGCGCCGCCGCGCCAGCGCATCGCTCTCGCGGGTATGCGCCTTCTCCGCCTCGAGCAGCTCGAGGCGTGCCGCCAGCCACTGCTCACGTGTGCCTACAGGATGCCGTGTCATCGCGCTTCTCCAGGTTGGTCGAGGTGCGCTAGATTAGTGGCGGACATCGAACCCTCGGGAGTGACAAGTTTGTCGGGAATCGGATGGAATCGCTGATCAGCGCCGCGGCGCTCGCCCTGAAGCTCGGCGACCCCCTGGGCGCGCTCAAGCGGGTCGCTTTGCGCCAGGATGCCCCCGCTCTCGCGCTGCGCGGTATCGCCATGGCGCAACTCGGAGAATTCACCCGGGCGCAAGCGCTGCTTCGGGAAGCCGCTCGCGCCTTTGGCGCGCGGGAATTGGTGGCACGGGCCCGCTGCACCGTCGCCGCGGCCGAGGTTGCACTCGCCGCGCGCAATCTGGGTTGGCCCGTCAAGGCGCTCGATGCCGCGCGTCGGCAGCTGGAAGCGTACGGTGATGTGGTCAACGCGGCGCATGCGCGGCATGTGCAGGTTCGGCGCCTTTTGCTGATCGGGCGCCTCGATGAAGCCGAGTCCCTGCTCGCGAGACTCGATGCGGCCGTCCTCGATCCTCCCCTACAGGCAGTCCACGCGCTCCTCGTCGCGGGCATCGCCATGCGTCGCCTTCGCACCCAGCCCGCTCATGCCGCGCTGCTTCAGGCGGAACGCGCTGCACGCCAGGCGGGCATCCCCGCGCTGGTGGCCGAGGTCCAAAGCGCATGGCTCGCCCTCAATACACCCACGGCGCGTCTTTTGACGCGAGGAGCGGAACAGACGCTCCTCCTCGAGGACCTCGAGGCGGTACTCGCATCCGATGCGCTCGTCGTGGATGCATGCCGGTATGTCGTGCAGACTCCGCGCAGCACGCTCTCTCTCGCAACACGTCCGGTGCTATTCACGTTGGTGCGGGAGTTGGCGCAGGCATGGCCCGAAGACGTCCCCCGTGACGTTCTGGTGCTACGTGCATTTCGCGCGAGGCGCGCCGATGAATCCCATCGCGCGCGGCTTCGCGTGGAGATGGGGCGCCTGCGCAAATTGCTCCGAGCCGCGGCCGATGTGCACGCCACGCGGCGCGGGTTCGCGATCAAGCCCCGCCGGGCGCGACGGGTTCTCGTACTGGCGCGCCCGGTGGAGGAGAAGCATGCCGCGCTCCTCGCTCTGCTCGCAGACGGCGAGAGCTGGTCGAGCTCGTCCCTGGCGCTCGCACTCGGAGTCGGTCAGCGCACGGTGCAGCGGGCACTCGATTCGCTCAACGCCGCCGCCAAGGTGCAGAGTTTCGGGGAGGGCCGGGCCCGCCGGTGGACGCGCCCGCCCGCCCCGGGATTCATGCCCAATTTGTTACTCCAGGCCGCGTTACCGCAGGGCTAGACTCTGACGCGCGGGCAATCCTCAGGTGAAGAGACGGTTGACCCACGGAGAAGACATGAAGCGCTCGATCGCCGAGATCATTCGTGAATATGGCCCCTTCCCCGGGGCTGCGCGCGTCAACGGCGTGACCCACGATGGCCGCCATCTGTGGATCGCCACCGGGCAGACGCTGCAGTCGGTCGATCTCGAGACGGGCACGGTGCTGCGCTCGCTCGAGATCGCCTCACATGCTGGAACGGCGTTCGACGGCAAATACCTGTATCAGATCGCCGAGGATCGCATCCAGAGGATCGACCCGGAGAGCGGGCGGGTGCTCGCCAGCATTCCGGCGCCCGGCGGCGGGGGTGATTCGGGGCTCGCTTGGGCGGAAGGGTCGCTGTGGGTCGGGCACCATCGCGGGCGCAGGATCCACCAGATCGATCCCGACACCGGAGCGGTACTGCGCGTCATCGAGTCGAATCGCTTCGTGACGGGTGTCACCTGGGTCGACGGGGAACTCTGGCACGGCACGTGGGAGGACGAGCAGAGCGAGCTGCGCCGCCTCGATCCGCAAACGGGCGAGGTTCTGGAGACCCTCGAGATGCCCCGCGGCACGAGCGTGTCAGGACTCGAATCCGACGGCGCCGAGCGGCTCTTCTGCGGCGGCGGCACGAGCGGCAAGGTGAGGGCGGTCCGCCGCCCCCGAGGCGGCTCACCCTGATCTCAAGCCGGCCCGAACCGGTAACTCGAAAGCGTGATCGCGCCGAAAAAATCCTCCTGCCGATAGATCACTTCCCCCGGCTCGTGCTCGGCGGCTCCGACCGCCACGTGCAATGGAACCAGGTGATCCTCCTGTGGATGCGAGGCGCGCGCCGCCGGAGCCTCGTCCCACCGAAGGAGCCGCGCCGTGCGCACATCCGAAGACCCGGTGAGCGTCTCGCGCAGCCAAGCGTCGAACCGCGCCGAGTCCTGCCTACGCTCCTCGCCACGGAAGAATCGCCGCAGGTTGTGATAGCTGCTGCCGCTGCCGATGATGAGCACGCCTTCCTCGCGCAGCGGAGCAAGCGCGCGACCAAGCGCCAGGTGCGCCGAAGGATCATAGTCGGCGCGGATCGACACCTGGATGACCGGGACGTCGGCCGCGGGATAGGCGATCGCCAGCAGCGCATACGTCCCGTGATCGAATCCCCGTGCCGGATCGAGGTGACTCGCGAGCCCTGCCCGCCCGATGAGCTCGTGCGCCTGCTTCGCGAGTTCCGGCGCACCCGCGGCCGCGTAGTGGGCGCGATAGGTCTCCTCGGGAAATCCGTAGAAGTCATACACCATGGGTGGAGTGGCGCTTGCCATGACCGCCCAATCCCTTTCCTCCCAGTGGGCGGACACCATGAGAATGGCCTCGGGCCGCTGCTCGAGCTGCCGGGGCAGCTCTTTCAGGGACGCCTCGAGCGCCGCATGATGACGACGGGCCTCGCCGCCCATGTACGGCCAGGGGCCGCCGCCGTGGCTGAGATAGAAAGTCGGAAGACGCGTGGCCATGGTCCTGATCCGCTGCAACAATCGCTGAAGATTACGCCGCTCGCCGATTCCACGGCAAATCAATTGGTGCACGATGGCCTGTCTCACCTCCGGGAATACCGACCCGTGAGAGCGCCGCACGCCCGCCCGACGGGACTCTCTCCGAGGATATAGACACCGCGCCCCCGCGGGGGGGAGCCGCGCACCGTCTGGATTTGAGATCGCAGCGGGCTGGCAGAGCGAGGATCATCAGGTTGGTCGGCAAGAGCAGGATCGTGCCCCACACCGCAGGCACCGGCTCGAGGATATGCCGCGGAGTGTTCTCCCGGAGCGATGCGCCGCAGCGGGTGACTCCCGAGTCGATGATCGAAGCGCATTCCAACGCCTCCGGGTGCGCGATTCGCCGGAGAGGTGCCCGACGTTTCACGCGATCCGGCGCCATCCCGCCCGCGCGCCATTCGCGCATCGACCCGATTGAATTGCTCCACGAACGGAACCGACTGCTACCCGAGCAACCGACCGCTGAATATCTGAGGCCATGCGTACCGCCCTGCTTCTCGCCATGTTGGCAACTGCGATGCTCACCGTGGCTCGCGCCGGCACGCCATCGATCGCCCCGGGTCACCTGACGCGCAACGGCTGCCTGCGCTCGAGGGGACCCGCCTCGACGGCCGCCGAGCCCTCCGGGGTCGGCGTCGGCATTGTGCTCGATGAGCACCTCCTCACCGACGGGTCACGCGACCAGGACTACAACGGTGGCGGCGAGGTAACTCTCTCCGGAGGGCGCGCCGGCCCGCTTGGGCGCGCGCTCGACCATGTGCTCGGGATACTCGACGGTGCGGCGTGCCGCGGCGCACGCGCGCCTGGCGGCTCATGGGGAGTGACGCACGCCTTTGCCGCGGGACTGCTCGTCTTCACGCCGCGCGATCTCAACGCCCATGGAATCGTTCCCGGCGATCGACCCTATGCGAGTCTGTTTTTCCTGAGTGCCGGACGGCGCTATACCTCGCCCGATGCCGACATCGTGTACGACTCGAGCTTCACCGTCGGTGCGCTCGGTCTTGCGGCCGCCGGCGCGGTGCAGCGCGCGCTGCACCATCTGACGGGCAGCGTCCAGCCACAGGGGTGGTCGCAGCAGATCTCCGCCGGCGGAGAGCCGACGGTCCGCTACGAACTCTCACGCCAGGGGCTGCTCACGCGCTACGGGCGCGGACCGTGGCGGGGAGATGGCAAATGGACGGCGGCGGCGAGTGTCGGCACCGTCACGGAAGCGAGCGTGGCGCTCGCGACACGCTTCGGCCGGATCGAATCGCCCTGGTGGGCCTTCACGCCCGAGCAGGACATGTACGTGCAGGAGACGCAGCCGGCGCCGCCGCCACTGCCCGATCACTCGCCCGCCGAGCTGTTCGCCTTCGCCGGAGTGCGGCTCAAGCTGCGCGCCTACAACGCATTCCTTCAGGGGCAGTTCCGCCACAGCAACCTGCGCTACGGCGAAGGCGATCTCAACCAGGTGCTGGGAGAAGCCTGGGCGGGCCTGGAGTACCGCAGCGCCTCGGGGTGGACGCTTCAGTACCTGGCGCGTTGGGAATCCCCGGAGCTGCGCTCCGGGGTGGGCTCGCGGTCGATTCTCTGGGGCAGTGTCGAGATCGCGAAATCCTTTCGTTGAGCGTCGCGGACTCCCGGGCGCGGCTCAGCCGAGCCATTCATCGAAGAGCTTGCGGCCCCAATACATGCCGAAGCCGCTGCCGACGCAGCTCACCACGAGCGCCGTGCCGAATCCGACGTATTTGCCGATCGTCCAGCCGATCGAGCCGAGCACCGTGGCGCCGAGAAAGGAGAAGATTGCGCGCATGGCTCCCAGTTACCCGCACCAGGCCGCCGGGGCAAGGACCTGCGCCACGGAATCCCTCATCCGCCGGGGGATGCGCCTCGCAGGGTGCGCTTGAGCAGTCTCACCCAAGTCCCGAGCTCCCGCTCATCGAAGGGTGCAAAACCGAGTCGAAAATGCGGCCGGACCCGGCCATCGTACGCGTAATGGCGGGCGGTAAAGAGCGTCGCGCCCTGCTCCCTCAAGCGCGACGCCCAGGCTTCGACGTCGAGCCCGTCGCCGACCGTAGCCCACAGCGTGAGTCCGCCGCAAGGCGGCTCGAAGGAGAGCGCCGAACCGAGCTCGCGGCGCAGCGCGCGCACCAGGAAATCGCGGCGGGCGTGGTATACGCGCCGTGCGCGCCGCGCATGACGCTGCAGTTCCCCCTGCTCGAACAACTCCGCCACGGCGCACTCGATCGTGTGCTCTCCCTGGCGCTCGATACAGGCCCGGTGCGCCACCATCTGACGCAGCACCGGGCGCGGGGCGGTCACGTAGCCCAATCGCACCCCGGGCGCCAACACCTTGGCGAGGCTGCCGATGTAGAGAACGATCCCCGCCCGGTCGGTGCTCGCCATGGGCAGCACCGGCCTGCCCTCGTAGTGGAACTCGTGATCATAGTCGTCCTCGATCACCGCGAAGCGTTTGCGCCGCGCGAGCTCGAGCAGTGCTATCCGGCGGGCCGCGCTCAGCGTCGCCGTGGTCGGATACTGGTGATGCGGAGTCACGTACACCGCGCGCAGCGCCGTCCTCTCGGTGAGCGCCTCGAGCGCCCCGGTATCGAGCCCCGCCGCATCCACCGGAATGGGTGCGAGCGTGGCGCCGTGTTGCTCAAAGACCTGCCAGGCATGCCGGTACCCGATGTGCTCGATGGCGACCACATCACCCGCCTTGAGGAGCGTGCGCGCCGCGAGCTCGAGCGCCATCTGGCTGCCGGAGGTCACCAACACATCATCCGTCTCGACCGCCAATCCCCGCGCCGTGCGCAACATCCCGGCGAGCGCGGCGCGCAGACGCGGATGTCCCTGAGGATGGCCATAACTCAGCAGATCTTCGGGCCGATCCCGCAGAACCCTGCGGAACGCGCGCGCAAGCGGCATCACCGGAGCGAGGCGCACGTCCGGCACGCCGAGGCTGAGGAGCGGCGCCACGGACCCCGACCCGCAGGCATCCCGGGCAGCCGCTGAGCGCAAATCGAAGCCCACCGCCTCCGGGGCCGGCCGGGACGGCCCGGCGGGAGCGGCACGACGGCGCACCTCCGGCAGCGCGCCGGAGACAAACGTACCGCGCGCCGGGGTCGATTCGGTCCAGCCCTCACCCGCGAGCTCCTCGTAGGCCGCGAGCACCGTGTTGCGATGCACTCGCAGGGTGTTCGCGAGTGTCCGGCTGCCGGGCAGGCGCGCCCCAGGGCGCAGCCTCCCGCGGCGAATCTCCTCGACGATGGAGCGGGAGATGCGTCTGAAGAGCGGCTCACTGCCGGCATCGAGGCCGAGCGGCAGATCCCATCGGTCGACTGGTCTATTCATTTTTCGATAACTGGCTCTTTTCGGCAGGCCATGGTACTCGCATGCTGGTCACCTGTCCCAAGGAGCCGCGTCCATGAACCCGATCGTCCCCACCCCCCGCACGACGTTCCGGCGCCGCCCCGAGCGCGGCAGTCACGACCGCACGGCCGTGAACGCCATTCTCGACCAAGCCCTCATCTGCCACGTCGGGTTCAACATGGATGGCCAGCCGTTCGTCCTGCCCACCACGCATGCGCGTGTAGGGGAGCGGCTGTACATTCACGGCGCGGTGGGTGGGCGGATGCTGAAGACGATGCGCCAAGGAATACCCGTATGCGTCACCGTCACCTTGCTCGACGGTTTGGTACTGGCTCGCTCGGCCTTCCATCACTCCATGAATTACCGTTCGGTGGTCATCCTCGGCACGGCCCGCGAGGTCATCGAGGAGGAGGAGAAGCGTCTGGCATTCTCGGCCCTCATCGAGCAGGTGGTACCGGGACGCAGCGCGCAAGTCAGGGGGGCAAACGACCTGGAGCTGAAGGCCACCGCAGTGCTCTGCGTGCCGATCGAGGAAGCCTCCGTGAAGATCCGCACCGGGCCGCCCATCGACGATGAGACCGATTACGCCCTGCCCCACTGGGCGGGCGTCATTCCCATGGAGCTCACCGCGCGCGCCCCCATCGCCGATCCGCGACTTCCCGCCGGCGTGCCCATTCCCTCGGCGATCGCCCGCTACAGGCGCCCGGGCGGCTAGGGCTCGAGGGCGGCGCCCGCGGCTCGCGTCACACTCTGGGTCAGGCGCGCCAACACGGGGACCTCGAGACGCGTCACCTGCCAGTGCAGCGGAACATCGACCGGCGTGCCTGCAACCAACTCGACCAGGGCGCCGGATCGCAGATGCTCGCGCACCAGCGATACCGGATTCATGCCCCATCCGACTCCGGCCAGCGCCGCATCGACAAAGGCCCGGGTGGAAGGCAGCCGGTGTGCGGGCAATTCGACGTCCCGACGCACGTGCCGTCGGACCCACAAGGTCTGCAGCCGGTCGTACCGGTCGAAGACCAGGCTCGGCGCTCGCGCCAAGGCATCGAGGTCCACACCCGAGCCGAACCAGCGGCGCACGAAGCCCGGACTCGCCGTGGCCACATAGCGCAGCGCCCCGAGCCTGCGGCTGCGGCAACCCTGCACCGGTGCTTTGAGTGAGGTCACGGCGGCGAGCACGTGCCCGCGGCGGAGCCACTCCGCGGTATGGTCCTCGTCATCCAGCGTGAGATTGAGCAGCGTCGCACTGTCGCGTCCGAAATCGGCCATGGCATCGACGAACCACGTGCCCAGGCTGTCGGCATTCACCGCGATGCGCAGAC
>DAIDHH010000175.1 GCA_027452045.1 Gammaproteobacteria bacterium | reverse complement strand
GACGCCGTCTACATCGAGCCGGTCAACTGGCGCACCGTGGCGCGCATCATCGAGAAGGAGCGTCCCGCGGCGCTGCTGCCGACCATGGGCGGACAGACCGCCCTCAACACGGCGCTCGACCTGGTTCGCGAGGGGGTGCTGGAGAAGTTCGGCGTCGAGCTGATCGGCGCCTCGCGCGAGGCGATCGACATGGCCGAGGACCGCGAGCTCTTTCGCAATGCCATGCGCGAGATCGGGCTGGAGACCCCCCGCTCGCAGATCGCCCGCAGCCTCGATGAGGCGCTCGCCATCGCCGGGGAGACGGGCTATCCGATCGTCATCCGCCCGTCCTTCACGCTCGGGGGCACCGGAGGCGGTATCGCCTACAACCGCGAGGAGCTCGAGGACATCGTCTCGCGCGGGCTCGAAGCCTCCCCCACCTCCGAGGTGCTGCTCGAGGAGTCGGTGATCGGGTGGAAGGAATTCGAGATGGAGGTGGTGCGCGACTGCAAGGACAACTGCATCATCATCTGCGCGATCGAGAACCTCGACCCCATGGGCGTGCACACGGGCGACTCGATCACGGTGGCGCCGGCTCTGACGCTCACTGACAAGGAATACCAGCGCATGCGCGACGCCTCGATCGCCGTGCTGCGCAAGATCGGTGTCGATACCGGCGGCTCGAACGTGCAGTTCGCCATCAGTCCGTACGACGGCCGGCTGCTGGTCATCGAGATGAATCCGCGCGTGTCGCGCTCTTCGGCGCTCGCCTCCAAGGCGACGGGCTTCCCGATCGCCAAGATCGCCGCCAAGCTCGCCATCGGCTACACGCTCGATGAGCTCAAGAACGACATCACCGGCGGGGCGACACCGGCGTCCTTCGAGCCGACCATCGATTACGTAGTGACCAAGGTTCCGCGCTTCACCTTCGAGAAATTCCCGGCGGCCAACGACCGGCTGACCACCCAGATGAAGTCGGTCGGGGAAGTCATGGCGATCGGCCGCACCTTCCAGGAGTCACTCCAGAAGGCGCTTCGGGGCCTGGAGACCGGCCTCGATGGCCTCACGCCGCTGCTCACGCTGCCGCTCGGCGAGGAGGCGCAGGCGAGGCTCTCGCAGGAGCTGCGCGCTCCGGGCGCAAACCGGCTCCTCTATGTGGCCGATGCGTTCCGCGCCGGCTGGTCGTTCGAGCGCATCGCCGAGCTGACACACATCGATCCCTGGTTCCTCGCCCAGATCGAGGATCTGATCCGGGAGGAGGAGCGGGTGCGATCGGAGGGCTTCGGGGCGCTCAACGGCGAGCGGCTTCGCGTGCTCAAGCGCAAGGGCTTCTCCGACAGTCGCCTCGGCCGGCTTCTCGAGATGCCCGAGCAGGCGGTGCGCGGCAAACGCCAGGACCTCGGCATCCGGCCGGTCTACAAGCGGGTCGACACCTGTGCGGCGGAGTTCGCGACCTCCACCGCCTACCTCTACTCGACCTATGAGGAGGAGTGCGAGGCCGAGCCTACCCAGCGGCGCAAGATCATGATCCTGGGTGGGGGTCCGAACCGTATCGGCCAGGGGATCGAGTTCGACTACTGCTGCGTGCACGCGGCGCTCGCGCTGCGCGAGGATGGCTTCGAAACCATCATGGTCAACTGCAATCCCGAGACCGTATCGACCGACTACGACACCTCCGACCGGCTCTATTTCGAGCCGCTCACGCTGGAGGACGTGCTCGAGGTTCTCGCCAAGGAAAAGCCCGAAGGCGTGATCGTGCAATTCGGCGGTCAGACCCCGCTCAAGCTGTGCCGGGCGCTCGAGCAGGCGGGCGCGCCCATCATCGGCACCTCGCCCGATTCGATCGACATGGCCGAGGATCGCGAGCGCTTCCAGGCGCTCGTGCGCGAGCACGGACTGCGACAGCCGGCGAATGCCACCGCGCGTACCGAAGAGCAGGCCGTGATGCTGGCGCGCGAGGTCGGTTTCCCTCTGGTGGTGCGCCCCTCGTACGTGCTCGGCGGCCGCGCCATGGAGATCGTGTTCAACGAGGAGGATCTGCGCGCCTACATGACGCACGCGGTCCAGGTTTCCAACGACAGCCCTGTGCTGCTCGATCGTTTCCTCGACGTTGCGATCGAAGTCGACGTCGATGCGGTGTGTGACGGCGAGCAGGTGTTGATCGGCGGCATCATGGAGCACGTCGAGCAGGCGGGCGTGCATTCGGGGGACTCCGGCTGCTGTCTGCCGCCGAACAGCCTGAGCGCGGCGCTGCAGGAACAGTTGCGCGAGCAGACCCGCAAGCTTGCGCGCGCACTTTCCGTGGTCGGACTGATGAACATCCAGTTCGCCATCCAGAACGGCCTCATCTACGTGCTCGAGGTCAACCCCCGCGCCTCGCGAACCGTGCCGTTCGTCTCCAAGGCGACAGGGCTCCCGCTCGCGAAAATCGCCGCACGCGTCATGAGCGGCCGCAAGCTTGCCGAACTCGGGGTGACCGAGGGGAGAATTCCCGCGTACTTTTCGGTGAAGGAGGCGGTCTTTCCGTTCGTCAAGTTCCCCGAGGCCGATCCGATCCTGGGACCGGAGATGAAGTCCACCGGAGAGGTGATGGGTACGGGGCGCACCTTCGGCGAGGCTTACGCCAAGGCGCAGAGCGGCTCGGGGGTACTCCTGCCGCGCAAGGGCGTGTGCTTCGTCAGCGTCCGCGACCGCGACAAGGCGGGCGCGGTGGAGCTCGGCAGGAAGCTGCTCGCGCGCGGCTTCGAGCTGGTGGCGACCGAGGGCACCGCGCAGGCGCTCGCGGCAGCCGGAATCGAGTGCCGGCGAGTGAACAAGGTGCGCGAAGGCCGGCCGCACATCGTGGATATGATCAAGAACGATGAGATCGATCTCATCGTCAACACGACCGAAGGCAAGCTCGCCATCCGCGAGTCGAACTCCATCCGCCGCGAGGCGGTGCACCACCGTGTGACTTACTACACGACGCTTGCCGCGGGCCTCGCTACCTGCGAGGCTCTCGATCACCTCGATGAGGTCGAGGTGAATTGCCTGCAGGATCTGCATCACGAAGCCTTACGCGCATGAAACGCACTCCCATGACCTCGCGCGGCGCGGAAGCGCTGCGCGCCGAGCTCAAGCGCCTCAAGAGCGAGGCCCGTCCCAACGTCATCAAGGCGATTGCCGAGGCGCGCAGCCACGGTGACCTGTCCGAGAACGCCGAGTATCACGCCGCCCGCGAGCAGCAGAGCTTCATCGAGGGGCGGATCCGCGAGATCGAGGGCAAGCTCGCGAACGCCGAAGTCATCGATCCGAGCAAACTGACCAACAACGGCAAGGTCGTGTTCGGGGCGGTGGTCGAGCTCGAGGATGAGGAGGGTAACCGGGTCGTCTACCAGGTGGCGGGCGAGGACGAGGCGGATATCAGCGCCGGGCGGATCTCGATCACCTCGCCGATCGCGCGTGCGCTCGTCGGCAAGTGCGAAGGAGACGTGGTGGATGTCACCGCCCCCGGAGGGGTGCGCTCGTACGAGATCGTGGTGGTGCGGTTCGAGTGAGGCGATCCGGCTCCAGGGCCGGCCGCGCGCCTCATTCGTCCGGGATGACGATCTTCGGCAGATCGGCGCGGGGCCGGTAGAGCACCGCGACATTGCCGATGCGGTCCACCAGTGCGCTTCCCGTCCGACTCGAGAGGTCCGCGAACAGCGCATCACGCGCCTCGCGGTCGCCTCCGGGAGCCTTGACCTTGATCAGCTCGTGGTCCTTCAGTGCCCGCGCGGTCTCCGCGGCGACCGCTTCGGTAAGGCCGGCATTGCCGAGCCGGATGACTGGCTTCAGGGGATGGGCGAGGCCGCGCAGGTAGCGGCGCTGGCGATCGGAAAGGGTGAGCGCGGTGGACATCCGCCGAATTCTACAGGCTATGACGCCTCTGATTGATCTCTAATGGCTAAACGGTCCAAGAGCAGCGGTCGCTGGCTGCAGGAGCACTTCTCCGACCCATTCGTGCAGCGCGCGCAGGCGCAAGGGTGGCGGTCGCGCGCGGTCTTCAAGCTGGAAGAGATCGATGTGCGCGAGAAAATGCTGAAACCTGGTGCGATCTGCCTCGATCTGGGTTCCGCCCCCGGCGCCTGGAGCCAGTACCTGCGCCGCCGGCTCGGGCGCAGCGGCCGGGTGATCGCCACCGATATCCTGGCGATGGAACCGCTCGAAGGCGTGGAATTCATCCAGGGGGACTTCCGCGAGCAGGCGGTTTTCGAGCAGATTCTGGCGCTGCTTCCCGAGCGGCAGGTCGATTGGGTGCTCTCGGACATGGCCCCCTCGATGAGCGGCATCGACGCCGTGGATCAGCCCCGCTCGATGTACCTGGCAGAACTCGCGCTCGATATGGGCGGACGGGCCTTGAAGGCGGGGGGCGGCGCCCTGATCAAGGTGTTTCAGGGCGCAGGCTTCGATGCGCTGCTGCGCGATGCCAGGAGCCGTTTCGCCAAGGTGAAGCTGGTCAAGCCTGCCGCCTCTCGCGCCCGCAGCCCAGAGGTTTATCTATTGGCCAGAGAGTTTCGATCTATTGGCTAAGGACTTGCGCTTGGTGTAGCGTGCATAGGCAATGAACGATCTGACCAAGAACATCATCCTCTGGGTAGGCATAGTCGTGGTGCTGCTGCTCGTGTTCAGCCGCTACGTGCCGACGACGAACCAGCCCGAGGCGCTTTCGTACTCCACGTTCCTCAACGACGTGCAGACCAATCAGGTCAACTCGGTGACCTTCCAGGGCACCGAGCTCTTGGGCACGCTGAAGAACCACAAGCAATTCAAGACCTTCAACCCCGAGACCGATTACACCGCGCTCATCGGGACGCTGGAGAAGTACAACGTCGACATCTCCGGGCGCCCGCCGAAAGAGGAGGGATTCCTCGAGCAGGTGTTCATCCAGTTGCTCCCGGTCCTGGTGCTGATCTTCGTTTTCGCCTACATGCTGCGGCAGATGCAGGGAGCCTCCGGCGGGCGTGGCGCGATGTCCTTCGGCAAGAGCCGCGCGCGATTGCTGGGCGAGGACCAGGTGAGCGTCACCTTCGCGGACGTGGCGGGCGTGGATGAGGCGAAGCAGGAGGTCAGCGAGATCGTCGACTTCCTCAAGGATCCCGGCAAGTTCCAGAAGCTCGGCGGCAAGATCCCGAAGGGCGTGCTGATGGTCGGCTCCCCGGGCACGGGCAAGACGCTGCTCGCGCGCGCCATTGCCGGCGAAGCCAAGGTGCCTTTCTTCACCATTTCCGGCTCCGACTTCGTCGAGATGTTCGTCGGCGTGGGCGCCTCGCGCGTGCGCGACATGTTCGAGCAGGCCAAGAAGCACGCCCCCTGCATCATCTTCATCGACGAAATCGACGCGGTGGGCCGTCACCGGGGCGCGGGCCTGGGTGGCGGGCATGATGAGCGCGAGCAGACCCTCAATCAGCTGCTCGTCGAGATGGACGGCTTCGAGGGCAATGAGGGCATCATCGTCATTGCCGCGACCAACCGGCCGGACGTACTCGATCCGGCGCTGCTGCGGCCGGGACGTTTCGACCGGCAGGTCGTGGTGCCGTTGCCCGACGTGAGGGGGCGCGAGCAGATCCTGCGCGTGCACATGCGGCGCGTGCCCCTGGCGGATGACGTGAAACCCGCGCTGATCGCGCGCGGCACCCCCGGTTTCTCGGGGGCCGATCTCGCCAACCTCGTGAACGAGGCGGCGCTGTTCGCCGCCCGCAGCAACAAGCGCATCGTCGGCATGGACGAGTTCGAGCGCGCCAAGGACAAGATCATGATGGGCGCCGAGCGGCGCTCGATGGTGATGACCGAGGACGAGAAGCGCATG
>DAIDHH010000174.1 GCA_027452045.1 Gammaproteobacteria bacterium | reverse complement strand
GTGCGTAAAGACTCCGAAGCGCTTCTCCGGCAGACGCTCGCGACGGATCCCATCGAGTGCCTGCACGACAGCGTGAGCCGCGAGGCATGACCAGATGCTGGGCGTCGCGTGGGTCTGGGTCCACTCGAGCAACTCGACGATGCGGTCCCAGTAGGGCTCCTGCTCGAGTTGGCTCGAGCGCGGTTCGGTTCCCGTGACGATGAGCGCATCGGGTACATCGCTGAGCAACGTCTCGAGCGGCCAGTAGGCACTCTGGAGGTGTTCCCGAGCCGATGCGTCGCGCGGGACTTCGGGCAGATAGGACAGGCGCAAGCGCACAGCTCGCGTTCCCGCCGCCTCGGCGAGCAGCGATGCGAATTGGGTCTCGGTCGCGCGCAGCGCGCCGTCCGGCATATTGTTGATCAGGCCGATGATGACGGTGCCGGTCTGGCGCTTTGCGCCAGGGGGCACCTCAATCTCGAGCGGCATGGCGCTTATCTCACTGTACAGGGCAGCCCCGAGGGGGTAGGCCCTGTGACTCAGGTCCAGTCGGGGGTCATTGCTTATGTTTATACTAGCAATATCAGGCACAAAGAACGCAAGCAGAGGATCGAATTCGTGAACACGATCGCCGTGAATGCCCCAGTGGGTGCTCATAAGCCGCCTGAGGAGTCCTTGGACAGCCGGGCGAAGGCGGTTGCTGCCATTGCGGCCCGTCACGCCGCTGAGGTGGATGCACAGTCGCGTTTTCCGCAGGAGGCGTTCGAGGCCGCCAAGACGCAGCGGCTGCTCGGGGTTCTGGTGCCGGGCGCCTTGGGCGGCGAGGGTGCGTCGATTGCTCGAGTCGCCGATGTCTGCTTCCGCCTGGGGCAGGCCTGTGCCTCGACCGGCATGATCTATGCGATGCATCAAGTCAAAGTGGCCTGCCTGGTGCGTCATCGACACGATAGCGCGAGCATCGATGGCGTACTGCGCCGACTGTGCGCCGAGCAGTTGCTGCTCGCCTCGTCGACCACGGAGGGACAGGCGGGAGGCAATGTGCGCTCCAGCGAGGCGGCGGCCGTCTACGAGAATGACCGGGTCACTCTCGAGCGCCAGGCGACCTGCATCTCGTATGGCGCCGCGGCTGATGGCATCGTCACTACCGCACGCCGCTCGGCGGACGCGCCGGGCTCCGATCAGGTACTGATCGCGTTCCTGAAGGAGGATTACACGCTGACCCAGATTCAGACCTGGGACACGCTCGGCATGCGAGGGACGTGCAGCATCGGTTATGTCCTGCGCGGCAATGCGCCAAAGGGGCAGGTGATGCCGGAGCCCTACGAATCCATTCACCGCCGCACCATGGTGCCGTTTGCACACATTCTGTGGGGCTCGGTCTGGGCGGGCGTGGCGACGGCCGCCGTCGCGAAGGCGCAGGCGTTCGTGCGCGCGGCTGCCCGCAAGAGCGGTGGTCAGATGCCCCCGGGCGCGACGCAACTGGGCAAGGCGATGTACACGCTGCGCACCCTGCGCGCCACGCTGCGCGATGCGATGCGGCGGTACGAGAGCGTCATGGACGACACGAAAGTCCTGGACTCCATCGATTTCCAGTCACAGATCACCCTGGTTAAGGTGGAAGCCTCGGAGCTGGCCGTTGCGGCGGTACTCGCGGCGCTGCGGGTCTGCGGGCTGTCCGGCTATCGGTCGGATACCGAGTTCAGCCTCGAGCGTCACGTGCGCGACATCCTCTCCTCGCCGCTGATGATCAACAACGATCGCATCCTCTCCAGCTTCACGAGCACCGCCATGATGGCGCCGATCGCCGGCGTGTTGAGCGAATGAGGCGGGTGGAGTCGACATGAGCGGTGCTGGACCGATGCATAACGAGACTGGCGATGCGGCCGGGGCGCTTGCCGTCGCGCTGTTTGCGCCGATGGGAAGCGACGGTGTCTATGGCCGTACGCGGCTGTATGAGGACGTTCTGCAGCGTCTCGCCGATTTCGTGACCCGCGAGCGGGATCCGCGTGCGGAGGTCCTGCGGTTTCCGCCCGTGATGAGCCGCGTACAGCTGGAGAAGTCGGGCTACCTCAAGAGCTTCCCGAATCTGCTCGGGTGCGTATGCTCGCTGCATGGCTCCGAGCGGGAGATTCTCACTGCCGCCCTGCAGCACGAGAGCGGCGGTGACTGGACCCGTTCGCTCGGGGCGTCGGACCTGGTGCTCTCTCCGGCCGCATGCTATCCGTCGTATCCCATCGTCGCGTCGCGCGGCCCGCTGCCGGCCGGTGGCGTCATCCTGGACGTGGCGGCGGACTGCTTCCGGCAGGAGCCGTCGCGCTCGCTCGACCGGTTGCGCTCCTTTCGCATGCGCGAGTACGTGCGCATCGGCTCGGCCGAGGACATCCTGGCGTTTCGTGAGCACTGGATGGCCCGCGCGAAGCAGCTGGCCGCCGAGCTCGCGCTGCCCTGCGAGCTCGACGTGGCCAGCGACCCGTTCTTTGGGCGCGTCGGCCAGGTGATGGCCGTGAGCCAGCGACAGAACTCCCTGAAATTCGAGCTGCTGATCCCTTTCTCCCCAGGCGCAAAGCCGACCGCCTGCATGAGCTTCAATTATCACCAGGATCACTTCGGCGCGATCTGGGATCTGCGCAGGGCGGATGGGGAAGTGGCGCATACCGGTTGCGTGGCGTTCGGTATGGACCGGCTCGCCGTGGCCCTGTTCAGCATCCACGGGGTGGATCTGGCGCGTTGGCCGCAGTCCGCGCGACACGCGCTCGGTTTCTGACGCGATCTGCGGCATGCCGCTCGATCCCTACGTCAGGCGCTTTCTCGGGACACTGTCGGCCGGGGCGGCTCGCAAGACCAGCGATCTGTCGGTCGAGGAGCGGCGCAACAGCTTTTCCCGGCTGCTCACGCTCGGGGGCGAGCCACCCTCGATCGGATCGGTCGAGGAGCGACGGATTCCCGGCCCCGCGGGGGCGCTGCGCATCCGGCTGTACCGGCCCGGTCCCGACACGCCGGAGGCGGCGCCCGGCCTGGTCTTTTTCCATGGCGGTGGCCTCGTGGCCGGCAGCCTCGAGACCCACGACGGCATCTGCCGGGCGCTGGGCGCGGCGAGCGGCTGCACGGTCCTCGCGGTGGATTACCGCTTGGCCCCGGAGGCGCGCTTCCCGGCGGCGCTGGAGGACGCCTGTGCGGCGACCCGCTGGGTCATCGCCCAGGCCCCGCAGCTCGGGATCGATCCGGCGCGCCTCGGGGTGGGGGGAGACTCGGCCGGGGGAACCCTGGCCGCCGCCGTGTGCCAGGCGCTGAAGGCCGCTGGAGAGCCGGGTATCGCCTGGCAGGTGCTGCTGTGCCCGATCCTCGATTATCAGGCCCAGAACGCCTCCCGCCGCGAGTTCGCCGAGGGGTTCCTGCTGGATCAGGGCACGCTCAAGCATGACCTGCGGCACGCTCTGGCCGCCTCAGTCGGCGCGGACGATCCCCGGATCTCACCCCTGAAGGCCGCGGACCTCGCCGGATTGCCGCCGGCGTGCATTCACACGGCCGAATGTGATCCGCTGCGCGACGAGGGCCGCCTGTATGCGGATCGGCTGCAATCGGCGGGGGTCCCGGTACGCTATTGCTGCCACGCGGGTATGATCCATTTGTTCTACGGACTGGGCGCGGTGATTCCGAGCGCGGCGGCGGCCTACCGCACGATCGGGGCCGACATCCAGGCCCTCTATGGTTGAAAGAACGATGACACGAGCATCTGATATGGATCGCGCCTCGGTCCAAGCCCTGCTGGACGCTCTCTATGCGGCCCGGGCGGGCGGGGAACTCGAGCGCCTGAGCGGCCTGTTCGGCGAATCGGCGCACTTCAGGATCAGCGGCTCCGGTGATGGCAAGCCGATCGCGCTCGCGGCCGAGGGCGCGAACCAAATCCGCTCGTGGCTCGCGGTGCTGCTGAAGTCGTTCAGCATCTCGCGCTACGAAGTGCTGGCGACGGTCATCGAGGGCTCGCGAGCGGCCGTGCACTGGCGTGCCACGATCCAATCCCGGATCACCGGCGCGGGCGTGGTCACGGAACTGATGGATCACCTCGAACTGCGCGGCGGGAAGATTGTCTCTTACGTCGAGTTCTTCGTGCCCCGGTGACGGGGCGAGCCTCCCGGTGGCGAGGCCGGAAAGCGCTGGATCGCATCGAAGCGGATGCCATTGATTCGGCACGTGGAATCTTGACGGGCGGCACACACTCGAACTCAGCTGCCCGGTACCCTTAACTTAAGCGCGGCGCGGGATGCGCCGAAAGCAACAACGCGACGAGGAGTTTGTGCATGAATGTGCGATCAACCATCACCAGCATGTTCGAGACGGTGGCGCGGGAGCAGCAGCGCCAGCTCGCCGTGCTGAATGATGATCTTAAGCTGCTGGAAAGCGGTCTGGATTCGCTCAGTTTTGCGCTGATCGTGGCCCGCCTGGAGGACACGCTCGGCTATGACCCGTTTGAGAGTGCGGAGAGTTTCCCGGTCACCTTCGGCGATTTTGTTCGACTCTACGAGTCGTCCCGCCCCTAGCCATGACGCTCTGGGAATCGCTTGTCCGCAGTGATGGGCGACCGTCCGGAGCGTTGAGTGACGCCACGCGGACGGTCCGGTTGGCGGAACTCGTTGAGGGGTCATTCCTCTGCGGGCCGCGCGAGGCGCTGCGCAACCGCTCGGTCGTGCTGGCTATCCGCGACCCGCTGACTGCGGCTCTGGCGATGATCGAACTCGACGGCACCGTGCGACGCATGGTGCTGTGCCCGGCGGGCGTCGCATCCGAGCACATGCCGCATGTGGCACGAACGGCCGATGCGGATGCCTGGGTCAGTGACGCGGCCGGCGAGCCGCCGAGCATCCCGGTCGCAGTTCAGACCGAAGCGGTCCGAGTGCTGAGACCCTGTGCACGCGATCGAGCGAAGTCCCGGGAAACCGAATGGGTGCTGCTCACCTCCGGAACCACCGGTGCCCCGAAACTGGTGTTGCATACCCTCTCGAGCCTGATCAGTGCATTTGCCGGGCGACCCGAGGAACTCTCCCCGGGGCGGGTGTGGAGCACGTTCTACGACGTGCGCCGTTACGGGGGACTGCAGATTCTGCTGCGCGCGCTGCTGGCCGGCTCGCTCGTGCTGCCGGATCCCGAAGAATCGATCCCCGCGTTCCTCGGCCGGGTCGCGGCTGCCGGCGTGACGCACATCTCGGGCACTCCGTCCCATTGGCGCAAGGCGCTGATGACCGGCGCGGCGGAGACGATCGCGCCCGCCTATGTGCGACTCTCGGGCGAGATTGCCGATCAGGGCATCCTGGACGCGCTGCGGGCCGCGTTTCCCCGGGCTGTCATAGCGCATGCGTTCGCATCGACCGAGGCGGGCGTGGCGTTTGAGGTGCAGGACGTTAAGGCGGGCTTCCCTGAGGCATTGATCGGGCGGCCTGAGCACGGCGTGGAGCTCGATGTCAGTCGCGGGACGCTGCGGATCCGCTCGCCCGGCAATGCCCAGCGCTACCTGGGGGACAGCCCGGCGCTGAAGGACGAGGACGGCTTCGTGAACACCGGGGACCGGCTCGAGCTGCGCGAGGGCCGCTATTACTTTATGGGCCGCACCGGCGGTGTCATCAATGTGGGGGGGCTGAAGGTGCACCCCGAGGAGGTCGAGGCGGTGATCAATGCCCATCCAGCTGTGCGCATGTCCCTGGTCCGCGCCCGGCGCAATCCGATCACCGGCGCGATCGTGACTGCGGACGTTGTCCTCGAAAGTCCGCAGCCCGACACCCACTCAGCCGCGAGCGAGACGCTGCGGGAGAATATTCTCGAGTCGTGCCGCAAGGCGCTCGCGGCCTACAAGGTCCCGGCCATGATCCGCTTCGTGCCGTCGCTCGAACTGTCGGCCTCCGGCAAGCTGGTGCGCCGCGATGCGTAACGTGCTGGTGACGGGTGGGAGCCGGGGCATTGGACTGGCGATCGTCGAGCGCCTGGCGGCCCAGGAATTCCGTGTGGTCGCGCTCGCGCGCTCCGAGAGCGGGCCGTTGCGTAAAGCCATGGCGGCGCACCCGGACCGCATCGAGTTTGTAGCGGCGGATCTGTCGGACACCGCAGCGATCGGCGGACTGGTCGCGAGGCTGCGCAAGGAGATCGGCCCGATTTACGGGCTGGTGAACAACGCGGGCCTCGGCTCCGGCGGTCTGCTCTCGATGATGCGCGACTCGGATATCGAAGCCCTGTTGAAAGTGAATGTCCTGGCGCCGTTGATTCTCACCAAGCACGTGGTGCGCTCGATGATGAGCGCCGGCGCAGGGCGCATCGTGAACATCAGCAGCATCGTCGCGACGAACGGCATGAAGGGGCTGTCCGCCTATTCGGCCACGAAGGCTGCGCTCGAGGGGATGACCCGCTCGCTCGCCCGTGAGGTAGGCCCCCTCGGCATCACGGTCAACGCGGTCGCGCCCGGCTTCGTGGACACCGCCATGACGCAGGAGCTCGACGAGGTGAATCGGGAGCGACTCGTCAAGCGCAGCGCGCTGCGGCGCATGGCCGAAGCCGGCGATATTGCCCAGGCGGTCGGGTACCTGCTCAGCGATGCCGCGCGCAATGTCACGGGCATCACACTCACCGTCGATGCCGGCAATACGGCTTGAGGTCACCATGAAACCGGAAACCATCGCGCTGCACGGCGGCTTCGACTCCGATCCGACCACCAAGGCCGTCGCTGTGCCGATCTACCAGACGGTGGCCTATTCGTTCGACAGTGCCGCGCATGGCGCGGCACTGTTCGATCTCGAGGTTCCGGGCTTTCGCTACACACGCATCGGCAACCCCACTACGGACGTGCTGGAGAAGCGCATGACGGAGCTCGAAGGGGGCGTGGATGCGATCTGCGTGAGCTCAGGCCAGGCGGCGCTGAATTTCTCGATCCTCGCGGTGACCGAGGCGGGCCGCAACATCGTCTCCGTGCCGCAGCTCTACGGCACGACCCATACTCTGTTCGCGCACATCCTGCCGAAGCTCGGCATCCGCACCCATTTCGCCCAGGACGACCGGCCCGAGTCTCTCGCCGCCCTCATCGATGCCGATACGCGAGCAGTGTACTGCGAGATGGTCGGCAATCCTGCCGGCAACGTGTGCGACATCGAGGCGCTCGCTGAGGTGGCGCATCGAGCCGGGGTGCCACTCATCGTCGACAATACCGTGCCGACTCCCATTCTGGTGCGGCCGTTCGAATTCGGCGCGGACATCGTCATTCATTCGCTCACCAAGTTCCTCGGCGGGCACGGCACGACGTTGGGCGGGGTCATCGTCGACAGCGGCAACTTTCCGTGGATGGAGCATGCGGCCCGCTTCCCGATGCTGACCACTCCGGACGAGTCATACCATGGCCTCGTCTATGCCGAACACTATGGGCGGGCGGCCTACATCGGGCGTTGCCGCAGCGTGTTTCAGCGGACCATGGGCGCCGTACTTTCGCCGCTCAGTTCCTTCCTGTTGCTGCAGGGCATCGAGACGGTGGCGTTGCGCATGGAGCGCCACGTCGAGAACGCACGACGCGTGGCGGAATTCCTCAGAGCCGATCCGCGGGTCGCCTCGGTGAGCTACGCCGGATTTGACGACAGTCCCTACTACCCGCTGGTCCAGAAATACCTCCGGGGTCGGACTTGCTCGCTGCTCACCTTTGCACTCAAGGGCGGATACGACGAGGGCACGCGCTTTTACGACGCCCTGAAGCTGTTCAAGCGGCTGGTCAATCTGGGCGATGCGAAGTCACTCGCCTGCCATCCGGCCTCGACGACCCATCGGCAGATGTCGCGCGAGGAGCAGCGGCTGGCGGGCATCGGACCCGAAACGATGCGACTGAGCATCGGCATCGAGCACATCGACGATATCCTCGCCGATCTCGATCAGGCTCTGGCGGCGGCAGTCGGGCATTGAGAGACTCCTGGCATCGGACATGACGAACGAAGCGATTCCACCACCGGTTCCTGCCTTGTTTCCTCCGCGCGAGCAGCGCGAGCGGGTGGATGACTACCTGACCCGCGCGCTGGCGGACGCCACGGCGCGGATCAAAGCGGGTCCGGTCATGCCGGACATCGATATGGCGCGATTCCGAGAGGCACTCGGCGCATTCGACTTCAGGGATCCGAAACCCCTCGAGCCGCTCCTCGAGTGGGTCATCGACTGCATGCAGCACGGCACCGTGCACATGACCCATCCGCGCTACTTCGGATTGTTCAATCCGGCGCCGACGTTTCCGTCCGAATGCGCCGATCGCATCGCCGGCTGCTTCAATCCACAGTTGGCCAGTTCGGGCTCCTCGCCGGTGCCGGTGGCGATCGAAGCGCATGTCATTCGCAGCATTGCGCGGCGCGCGGGATTGCCGGAGGGCGTCGGAGGACATTTCACGACGAGCGGCTCGGAAGCGAACTACACGGCACTGGTCTGTGCGCTCACACGGGCCAATCCTCGCTTTGCCGCAGAGGGGGTCCGGGCTTTCTCCGGGCCCCCAGTGATGTATACCTCCAAAGAGTGCCAGCCGGCCTGGCACAAGATTGCTCATCAGGCGGGCATCGGACGTCAGTCATTGCGCCTGGTCGATACGGACGGCACCGGCCGCATGGATGCAGCCAAGCTTTCGGCCATGGTGCAGGACGATCTTCGCAATGGCGCCGTACCGGTGCTGATTTCCCCGACCGCCGGCACGACCGGAGCCGGGATGGTCGATCCACTCGAGGCGTGCGCCCAGATCGCCCAAGAGCACGGGATCTGGTGCCACGTGGATGCCGCGTGGGGTGGGGCCGCACTCTGTTCCGAGCGGCTGCGGGGTGAACTTGCCGGAATCGAGCACGCCGACTCGATCACCATTGATGCCCACAAATGGTTCGCTACAACGATGGGCTGCGGCATGTTCATCGCGCGCGATCCCTCGGTGCTGAATGAGGCCTTCGGGGTTGGGGCGGACTTCATGCCGTCGACGGCCTCGAGCATCGACCCCTATCTGAACACCGTGCAGTGGTCCCGGCGCTTCATGGGCCTGAGACTGTTCCTGTCGCTGGCGACGGCAGGTTGGGCGGGCTATGCCGGGCACGTCGAGCGGGCGGTGGAGGTCGTCGCTCGGATCAAGATCAGACTGCTGACGCTTGGCTGGGCCAGTGTCAATGATTCAAACTTGGCCGTGCTGTGTCTCCTGCCGCCCGCAGGTTCTGCTCCAGTGCGTGAGATCGTCCGACGCTTACTGGCCTCAGGACGGGCCTGGGCGGCGGTCGCGACGGTCGAAGGTCAACCCGTCATCCGAATTTGCGCGACACACGGGGAGATTTCGCTGCACGACGTCGAGGAACTCGTCGAAGCCTTGAACTCGCAGCGGCGTCCCTGAGCCGACTCGACGAATCGGAATTGTCACCTGCGTTGCGCGCCGTCAGCTCATTGCCAGTCCCTTGGCGACCAGCGGTGCGGCGTGCTTCGCCCCGTACATGAATCGCATGATGGGTCCGAAGACCGGCGCACTGGTGATGCCGACGAAGTAGAGCCCCGGCACGGAGGACTCCAGGGTGGGACTGAGCGCGGGGATTCCCCCCGCCTCGCGCCGAATTTCGCCCTTAAGTGTCGGGTCCAGGTAATCCAATCGGTCGATATCGACCTTGAACCCCGTGGCCGCGATCACGTGATCCGTGAGCAACTCCTCTGTGCGGGTCGGTGACACGAGCTTCAGTCGCAGCCGGCCGTCGGTCTGCGATGCCTCGGTGACCCGTGTCCCGAGACGGACGTCGATCCTGCCTTCGACACGGTCCCGCAGCCACCAGGAGCCGCCGGGCCCGTAGGTCGCAGCGACGAAGGGATGGCGTTTCTCGGGTTTGAATAGACGGAACACCCGCGGTAGCTCCGCAATGGCGAGTGACTGCCAGCCGCGCGCCACGGCGGCGTCCGGATACTTGAGCCGCTTGATGAGCGACCGATTGCGCCGAGGCTCGGTCCACCATTCGAGGTGATTCTCGCGTACGAGCAGTCGTACACGCGCGCCGATCTCATTGAGGATTGCGGCAGTCTCGAGTGCCGACTGTCCACCGCCAATGACGGTGACGTCGCGGCCGGCGTAATGAGACACCGGTTCCATGCGCGCGCTATGCGCCGCCGCAGGGGGCGCAATGCCGGCGAGCTCTGCCGGCATCACGCGATAGGCGATATGCCCGGTGGCGAGCACTACCCGACGGCTGTCGAGCGGCTCGGCATTGGCAAACTCAAGCGCAAAGCCGCCGCTGGGCTTGCGCCGAATTCTCGTGATGGTGAGGTCTTCGGGCTCCTCGTGCGTGTTCTGCCGGAACCATTCCGCGTACTTGAGGAACAGATCGAGCGTCAGGGGCTCACCGACCGGCTCGTAGGGAATGCGATGCGTGCGGCAGTAGCGCTCGAACGTGAATCGCCGGTCCGGATCCCAGAGGTTCGAGGCGAACGGCTCGGATTTCAGGATCATCCCGTCCGGCATGAACTTTCGCCAGCTCTCCATGGGGCGGCCGTAAATGCGGTACGAATTCCCCTTAGCGCGCAGATGCGCGGCTATGGACAAGCCGTAGGGACCGGCACCGATGATGGTCGTGTCGAGATCCATGTTCAGGCTGACCTCTGCTGCTTCAAAGCGGGAAAGAAGGTGCGTCGAATTCGGCGCCAGACGCGGCGGATTCCGCGCTCGTAGGCGTAGTAATATAAGCCGGGCAGCGGATCTGCCCAGCGGCAATAACCATCGACGAGGCGCACACCGCCACGGAATTCCCCGGAGAGTCGGAACTCGCGTCCGGCGCGCCATGCGTATCGGTGAGCTGCAACTTGTCGCCGCGGGCGCGGCGGTTCGCGGTCGAGCGCGCGCCAATATGCGATCGCCGGAAGGTTGACGCCGCAGAGGGTGGCGATCTCTTCTTGCCAGTCGGTCCGCCCGACGGTGGGCTCGATCATCAGTAGCTGACGAGTGCGTGCGTCGCGCTTGAACTCGAGGCTGCCGAGTCCGCGGTAAGGAACCCGCTGCAGGAACTGTAGCGTCATTTGCTCCAGTGCCGCGGCGAACTCCGGCGCTGCAACGCAGATGGCCGTCGAGCCGACCGCTGGAGGGTTGCTCTGCAGCTTCCGCCCGGAGAACAGTCCGGTCGGTTGTCCGTCGCGTCCGACACAGAAAAAGGTGAAGTAGATTTCGGAGTCCGGTCCTTCGATCCACTCCTGCACGATGAGGGCGGGAGCATGTGCGAGCATTTCGGTGGCGATTTCCCGGGCGCGCTCCAATGTGTCGGCGCGCACGGCACGCTCTGCCGCTCCGTTGAGTACTCGGCCTTTGTCGGCCGGCTTGAGGATCACCGGCGGGAGCAGCGCATCGATCTGTCGCAAGTCATCCCGGCCGCGCACGGCACAACTGCGGGGCACGGGAAAGTCTTCGCGCGCGGCCAGCAAGTCAAATGACAGCTTGTCGGAAAGCAATTCGACGACCCGATCATCCGGCAGGTTGATGTGATAGAAGGGCTCGAGCGTCTGACGGTGTGCCGAGACGCTGAGGACGCTCGAATCCTGCGTCAGCATCAATACCGGGCGACACTTCAGATGTGTGGCCAGGCCGCGCAGCGCGTGGATGAATTCCTCGCCCTGGAGTCGTGGTGCGCGCACGAATTTTGCATGGCGTGACCACGCAGCGGGGCACGCGTGCGTCGTCGACAGGAGATAAACCGGGATGTGTTGACGGGCGAGACTGCGTACAACACCTAGGCCGTTGAGGTTTCCGCCGGCTACGACGACAGGGGTCATTTGCGGCATGTTCTGTGATATCGGTGCAGTGCGGATCGTCGGATCTCGGTAGCGGGAGTGCGGTGGGGAAGGATTTGCCTTTCCGGCGACTAAACGGGCTTGCCTGCGACATGGGCCAACAATCGCTTGTTCACCTTGCGAATGTCGTAGTTATCGATGACGAATCGTCGCGCTGTCTCAGCGAGTGTGCGCAGTGCTTCGGCGTTGCAGGTTGTCAAGAAGATGAGGCGTTTAAGGAGTTCGTTAATTGACCCTGGGGGATACAGGTATTGATGCAGTGCCGTCGGAAGTGATTCTCGCACGCCGCCGAGGTCTGAGGCGACTACAACCGTGTGCATGAGCATGGCTTCCTGCATCACGCTGGCTTGTGTTTCTGAGCAGTTTGACCCAGCAATTGGGCGGCTGGAGTGAATCAGCGCATCGAATTGTGCGAGTAACGGGATCAATTTATCGAAAGAGATGTGACCCAGAAATTGGATGGTATCACCCAAGCGTAGCGCGTCAGCAAGACGCCGAAGGCGTTCGAGCTCCGGGCCGCTGCCGATGAAGGTGGCGGTAAATGAGGGCATGTGTTGCCGAAGGGCAGCAAAGGCCTGTATTGCGACGTCAAATCCCTTCTCCGGGGCCATGCGGCCGATGCAAACGAATCGCCAGTGATTTCCCGGCAGGTAGCAACGGTCCACCGGTACCACGAATTGCGCGAGCGGAAAGCCAACCGGAATGGCGGCGGTACGTTCCGTCGCAGCGCCGCGGGCGACTGCTTCGGCGACGGAAGCCCGTGTATTGGAAAACACGACGTGAGCTCGGCCAAGCGCCTCGGATGATTCGGCGAACGGAATCTGCCGAACTCCAGGAATTTCTCCCCCGTGGTAGTAGATTGCCAACCTGGTGCGCGGAGCAGCGTATCTGAGATAAGAGAAACGCACGGCGGTGGCAAGATTGTGCACGAAGTGCACGTCCGGTGGCTGCGTCGGCAATTGCGCATCGGTTGCCAGAAGTTTGGCGATCTGAAGTGGACGACGGCCGCAGCGAGCGATCCGCCAGGTGCGCGCCGGATGGGTCATCGCGCGCCAGAGGATCTTGGCCAGTAGTCGCACGGGTCGCTCGCGCAGCGTGTGGACAAAAGTGATCGGAAATGCGGTTGTAGCGCCCGGGATCTGCCCGAAGGAAAAGAGCCGCAGCTGATGGCCCTGTCGCTGCCATTCCGCGAGCTGCGCCTCGAAGTACGGCTTGGCCGGATGCGGGTAAACGTCGAAAAATGCGTCAATCTTCATGCGGGGTTCAACTGATGCGCAGGTGTTGTCAGTGGGCGACGGGAATTACAGTCCGCCATCCACGGCATCCGCCGGAAGCACGTGCTTGATGTCATAGATCACATGATTCTTGCGACAGAGCTTGCGCACGGCATCCGCTCCAAGCTGCTTGAACTCCCGGTGCGCTACGGCGACGACTGCGGCATCGTAGGTGCCTTTCTGCAGGGTGCGGGTGAGCTTGAGGTCGTATTCATGCCGGCAGTCATCGGCATCCGCCCAGGGGTCGTAAACGTCGATCCGGGCGCCATACTTCTCGAGCTCGTGGATGACGTCGATCACCTTGGAGTTGCGGATGTCGGGGCAGTTCTCCTTGAAGGTGATGCCGAGCATCAGGATGCGCGCGTCCTTGACGTGGATGCGCTTGCGGGTCATGAGCTTGATGATCTCGCCGGCGACGTAAAGCGGCATGTTGTCGTTCAGGCGCCGTCCGGCGAGGATCATTTCCGGGTGATAGCCGATCTCCTGCGCCTTGTGCGTCAGGTAGTAAGGATCCACGCCGATGCAGTGTCCGCCGACGAGGCCGGGCCGGAAGGGCAGGAAGTTCCACTTCGAGCCGGCCGCCTGCAGGACTTCCTCGGTGTCGATGCCGAGGCGGGCGAAGATCAGCGCGAGCTCGTTGATGAGCGCGATGTTCACATCGCGCTGGGTGTTCTCGATGACTTTCGCCGCCTCCGCCACCTTGATGCTGGAGGCGCGGTGTGTGCCGGCGGTGATGATGCAGCGGTATAGCGCATCGACGAACTCCGCTGCCTCCGGCGTTGAGCCTGAGGTGATCTTCTTGATGGTGGTGAGGCGGTGTTCCTTGTCGCCCGGGTTGATCCGCTCGGGACTGTAGCCGATGAAGAACTGCCGGTTGAACTTCAGGCCCGACTCGCGCTCGAGAATCGGGACGCACACCTCCTCGGTGCAGCCGGGGTAGACGGTGGATTCGTAGATGACCACGTCGCCCTTCTTCAGGACCTTGCCGACGCTGGTGCTGGCCCCGATGAGCGGGGACAGGTCCGGACGCTTGTATTCATCGATCGGAGTGGGGACCGTCACGATATAGGCGCGGCAGGCCTTGAGGTCCTTCAGTTCCGTGGTGAAGGAGAGGCGGTTGGCGGCGGCGAGTTCCTGGGGACTGGTCTCAAGGGTGCTGTCTTCACCGGCGCGCAGTTCGGCGATGCGTGCCGCCTTGACGTCGAATCCCACGGTATCGAAGTGCTTGCCGAACTCGACGGCGAGCGGCAG
>DAIDHH010000173.1 GCA_027452045.1 Gammaproteobacteria bacterium | reverse complement strand
GCGGTCCGGTCCGCTCTTGGGGTGCGCACGATATTCAACATCCTGGGGCCGCTCACCAACCCTGCGCAGCCGCCGCTGCGCGTGATAGGGGCGTTCGACCCGGACATCGCGGCGCTGATGGCAGAGACCCTCTCCGGCATGGCGATCGAGCGGGCCTTCGTGATCCACGGGGCCGAGGGGTGGGACGAGCCGACCCCGGTGGGTCCTTTCACCCTCTTCGACGTGCGCCCGGGCCAGGTCACGCCACACACCCGAACGCCGGAGGAGTACGGCCTCGAGCGATGCGAGGCACGCTCGCTGGCCGGAGGCGATGCCAGGCACAACGCCGAGGCGCTGCGCACCGTGTTGAGCGGCGAGGAGCACGGCCCGCACCGGGACTGCCTGCTGCTCGGAGCCGCCCTCTCCCTGGAGGTCGCCGGCCTCGCCAGCTCCCCGCGCGAGGCAGTGCAGCGTGCCGCGCAGGCCATCGACAGTGGCGCCGCACGGCGGGTCTTGCAGGCGCTCACGACCGCCGGAAGCCGGGCATGACCAACTCTCCCGCGCAGACATCGAACGCGCTGACGACGGGTCCCGGCGTGGGTGCGGCCGGGGAAGGACTCGGCGTGAGTGGCCGGAGTGATTTTCTCGCGCAGATGGCCGCCTGCAGTCACGAGCGGGTGCGCGCGGCCCGGGCCGCCTGCCCCGAGAGCGAGCTGATGCGCCGTGCGCTCGCCACCGAGACGCCGCCCGCGCTGCGCCTTGTGCCCGGCGGCTTCGATCTGATCGCCGAGATGAAGCTGCGCTCGCCCGCGGTGGGTCAACTCAAAGGGGGCGACGAGGACCTCGCGGAGCGGGTGAGCGGATATGCACGTGCCGGCGCGTGCGCGGTATCGGTGCTGACCGAGCCCAGCCGATTCGACGGCAGCCTCGAGCACCTCGCGCGCGCCGCCGAGGCGCTGCGGCCGCTCGCCGTGCCCGCGATGCGCAAGGACTTCCTGGTGGATCCTTACCAGGTCATCGAGGCGAGGGCCTCGGGCGCCGGCGGCGTGTTGGTCATTCTGCGCATGCTGTCCGATGCCGAGGCCATGAGCCTCCTCAGGCGTGCCCGTGAATTGAGCCTGTTCGCACTGATCGAGACCTTCGATGAGCGCGACATCGAGCGGCTCAACGGCCTGGTGTCGACACTCGGGGGGACGGGGTTCCTCGCCGGAGTCAACTGCCGGGATCTCGCCACGCTGCAGGTGGTGCCGGGCCGGCTCGAGGCGCTTGCGCCCCTGTTGCCTGACAACATGCCGCGGGTGGCGGAAAGCGGCGTCGGCTCGGCTGAAGACGCCCGCCGCATCGCGCAGGCCGGCTACGACCTGGCGCTCGTCGGCAGCGCTCTGATGCGCGACGCAGACCCCGGCGCGCTCGCCCAGGCCATGCTGCATGCGGCAAGATCCGCCCGCAGCGGCGGGGAATGCGCCTGATGTGGATCAAGATCTGCGGCATGACGACTCCGCAGGCCGTTGCGGCGGCCCTCGATGCCGGCGCCGATGCGATCGGATTCGTCTTCGCGGCTTCCCCCCGACGCGTGACGCCCGAACAGGCCGCGCGGCTTGCGGCGCCCGCGCGCGGCAAAATGCTCTGTGTGGCGGTCACGCGCCATCCCGACCAACGCGAGCTCGACGAGATATGGGCAGGGTTCCGTCCCGATGTGCTGCAGACCGACGCGGGCGATCTCACCCGGCTGCGCATACCGGAGCCGCTCGAGCGGCTACCGGTACTGCGCGAATCGCATGTTGGCCAGACCCTGCCGCAGCGGCTGCTGTTTGAGGGCGCCGCCAGCGGCACCGGCCGGTTGTGCGACTGGACCACCGCCCGCGAGGTCGCGCGGCACACGCAACTGGTGTTGGCCGGGGGCCTCGATCCGGACAACGTGGCCGCGGCGATCGAGGCGGTTCGTCCATTCGGGGTCGATGTATCGAGCGGCGTGGAGGCGCGCCGGGGAGTGAAGGACCCCGCCGCGATCGCACGCTTCGTGGCCGCGGCACGCGCCGCGCAGAGAACTTTCGAGGAGTCGCGACTTTGAGCTCAAGTACTGAAAACGCTGAGGCGCTGGCCGGACTGATCGCCGGCCGCTTCCCGGATGCGCGCGGACGCTTCGGGCCGTTCGGCGGACGCTACGTCCCCGAGACACTCATCCCGGCACTCGACCGACTTGAGGAGGGCGTGCGCGAGCACCTGCATGCGCCTTCTTTCCAACAGGAGCTCGGCGCGGAGCTCTCGAGCTGGGTGGGCCGACCGACGGCGCTCACCTTCGCCGGACGGCTCTCGGCGCGCTGGGGCGCGAAAGTCTGGCTGAAGCGCGAGGACCTCGCGCACACCGGGGCCCACAAGATCAACAACGCCCTCGGGCAGGCCCTGCTCGCCCGGCGCCTCGGCGCCCGGCGCATCGTGGCGGAGACCGGCGCCGGCCAGCACGGCGTGGCGAGCGCTGCAGCCTGCGCGCGCCTCGGTCTGCCGTGCACCGTCTACATGGGCGCGGTCGACATGGAGCGCCAGGCCCCCAACGTCGGCCGGATGCGTCTGCTCGGGGCCACCGTGATCCCTGTGACGGGCGGCGATGCCACGCTGCGCGCGGCCATCGATGAGGCGCTGCGGGATTGGGTGTCCGATCCGCTCGAGACCTACTACCTGCTCGGCTCCGCAGTGGGACCCCATCCCTACCCCTACCTCGTGCGCGAGCTGCAGGCGATCATCGGCCGCGAGGCGCGGGCGCAGATCCGGGAGAAGACCGGTGAGCTCCCGGATGCGGTTATCGCCTGCGTGGGCGGCGGCTCGAACTCCATCGGCATGTTTCACGCGTTCGTTCCGGATGGCGGCGTGGAGATCATCGGCGTGGAGGCCGGCGGCAAGGGCGCGGCGCTCGGGGACAACGCGGCAACGATTTCCTACGGCCGCCCCGGGGTGCTGCACGGCACCTACTCGCTGCTGCTGCAGGATGCGCACGGTCAGGTCCAGGAGACCCAGTCGGTGTCGGCGGGCCTCGATTATTCTGGCGTCGGCCCCGAGCACGCCTTCCTCGCCCACATCGGCCGGGTGCGCTACGAAAGCGCCGGCGACCAGGAAGCGTTGGATGCCGTGCGGGCCTTGTGCGAGTCCGAGGGCATTCTGCCGGCGCTCGAGAGCGCCCACGCGCTCGCCGGCGCGAAGCGCTGGGCCGAGCGCCACCCCGGCGGCACCGTGGTGGTGTGCCTCTCCGGCCGCGGTGACAAGGACATGCCGACCCTCCAGCAGACCCTTTTGAAAGGCGACCAATGAGCGCTCACGAGTCGATCAGCGCCGCCATCCGCGCGGCCAACGCCCGGGGCGAGCCCGCCCTCGTCGCCTATCTGACGGCCGGGTTCCCGAGCCGCGAGCGCTTCCTCGAGGATTTGCGCCAGGTCGCCGAAGGCGCGGACGTCGTCGAGATCGGCGTGCCATTCAGCGATCCGATGGCCGACGGGGTGACCATCCAGCGCTCGAGCCGTGTGGCGCTCTCCCAGGGCGTGAGCCTGGGTTGGATCCTCGGCGAGCTCGAGCGCATGACACCCCGTCCCAAGGCGCCGCTCCTGCTCATGAGCTACCTCAATCCGCTGCTTGCCTTCGGCGCCGAGCGCCTGGCGGCGGCGGCCGGGCGCGCCGGCGTGGCGGGCTTCATCGTACCGGACCTGCCGTTCGATGAAGGCGAGCCGATGCGCGAGGTCTTCGCCCCGCCGGGTCTTGCGCTGGTGCGCATGGTCACGCCCGTCACCCAGCCCGAACGCCTGCGGCGCATCTGCGCAGACAGCCAGGGCTTCGTGTATGCGGTCACCATGACCGGAACCACGGGCAAGAGCGTGGCGGTGCCCAAGGAGGTCACGCAATACCTGGACGCCGTGCGCGCGATGTCGCCGGTTCCCGTGTGCGCCGGCTTCGGTATCCGCGGCCGGGAGCAGCTCGAGCGGCTGCGTGGGCACGTCGATGGCGTAGTGATCGGGTCGGCGCTGGTGGAGCTTCTGGAGCAGGGTGCGGATCCCACCGCGTGGCTGCACAGCTTGAGGACTGCAGCGCGGTAGGGCCTCAGCGAGAGAGACATCCCGGTGAGCCCGCGCGATACCCCTGACCCCAACGTCTCGCATGTCTCGGACACCGCGCTGTGGGTGGCCGCCTATCGCGCCATGGAGTCGAGGCGGGATGACGCGTTGTTTCGCGATCCCTACGCCGAGCGGCTGGCCGGCCCGCGCGGCGCGGCGATAGCGCAGAGCCAGGAGCAGGGCGCAAGCGGCGCGTGGTCGGTCATCACGAGGACGGCGGTGCTCGATGAGATGATCCTGCGCGCCATTGGCGATGGGGCGGATACCGTGCTCAATCTCGCAGCCGGACTCGACACCCGCCCCTATCGCCTGCCGCTGCCTCACACGCTCCGTTGGATCGAAGTCGATTTCCCCGACATGCTGGCATACAAGACGGACAAGCTCGCCGACGCGCAGCCCCGGTGCGCTCTCGAGCGCGTCCCTCTCGATCTCACCCGCCGCGACGAGCGCCGGAGTCTCTTCGATCGGATCGATCGCGAGAGCGGTGCCGTGCTCGTGATCACCGAAGGGCTGCTCGTGTACCTTTCGCAGGACGAGGCGAGCGCTCTCACGGAGGACGTGAGCGCCCCACTCCGTTTTCGCTGGTGGATCGCCGACGTCCTGACGCCGGAGCTGTTGGACTGGCTTCGCCGCACCGCATTCAAATCCTTCGCGAGCGGCGAGGTGCAGATGCGCTTCGCACCCGCCGGAGGTGCCGCCTTCTTCGAGCGATACGGCTGGCGCGCCGGCACGGTGCGCCGGGTGAGCGTGGAGAGCCGGCGCCTCGGACGCGAGATGCCCAATGCGGAGGCTTTCCGCCTGCTCGCTGCCGCGGGGAGTGAGGGACGCGAGCCCTATGCTCGCTTCGATGCGTGCTTTCTCGGACTCGAGCGAGCCTGATCCCACGCTGTGCCTGTGCTATGGTGCCGCGTCAAGGTCGGAGCGCACCATGACCACCCTCACCATTGCCCGCCGCTTCTGCGGGCCGGCGCAGTCCGCCAATGGCGGTTACTTCGCCGGCTGCGTGGCCGCCCACGTGGCGCACACCGTGACGGTCCGATTGATTCGCCCGCCGCCTCTGGACATGCCACTGACTTTGGAGGAACGCGAAGGCGGCGAACTGGCCATCGCGCTCGGAAAGGAGCGGATCGCGGAAGCTCGGCCGGCCGCCCTGAAGCTCGAGTTGCGTCAGCCTCCGGCGTATTTCGAGGCGGTCGAGGCCTCACGCCGCTATGCCGGCTTCGCGCATCACCGCTTCCCGAGCTGCTTCGTCTGCGGCACCGGTCGGCCGCGAGGCGATGGCATGCGGATTTTCGCCGGCCGCATCCCGGAGCGCGACCTGGTGGCCGCCCCGTGGGTGCCGGACTCCTCGCTCGATCAGGGTGATGGCAAGGTGCGGCCGGAGTTCATGTCCGCGGCGCTCGACTGCCCGGGCTTCTACGCCGTGAGCCCGGATGACCGCATGATGCTGCTCGGGGAGATCACCGTTCACGTCAACCGCCTGGTGCATGTCGGAGAGCGCTGCACCGTCGCCGGCTGGCGGATCGAGTCCGACGGGCGCAAGCACAGCGCCGGGACCGCGGTCTTCGATGAGGACCGGGAGCTCTGCGCCAGTGCCCGCGCGCTGTGGATCGAGCCTAAGGAGGCTCCGCCCGGCTAGGGCTGGACCGCGCCGAAGTACTCGCGATAATCCTCGATCGCGGCGCGGATCACTTCCGCCGCCTCCGCATGACCATACCGGCCGGCCAGATGGATCCCCTGCGGCTCGCCCGGTACCAGCTTGTACGTCGTGAAGTAGTGCTCCAGACGCTCGACCAGGGTTCCCGGCAGCTCGCTGAGTTCGCGCGCCTTGCCCCAGACATAGTCGCCTTCGAGCACCGCCACGATCTTGTCATCGGCCTCGCCCCGATCGACGATCTTCAGACCCCCGAGGATGCGGGCGCGCAGCAGGATTTCGGCGTGGGTAATCGGCCGCTCACTGATCACGCAGATATCCAAAGGATCACCGTCGCCCCGATCGCAGCCCGGTGCCAGACGCCGGACCCGCTCGCCGCAGTAGGTCTGCGGGATGAAGCCGTAGAGCGTAGGCGGCTGTGAAGAGGTGCGCTGCGGCCGGTCCACGCGCAGGTAGCCGGTGGTCTTGTCGACCTCGTACTTGATGAGATCGAACGGGGTGATCTCGATATAGGCAGTCACCACCTCGGGGCACTGCGGCCCGGGATCGAGACCGTGCCACGGATGGGGACGCCAGTTGAAGTGGGGATGCGGAAACTCAGCCATTGCTTCGGCGGCGCCTCTATTTCTTGGCGGCCTTGGATGCCTTGGCCTTCTTCGCGGGATCTTTTGCCCGGGTCTTGCCGAAGGAACCGCGGTAAATCTTGCCTCGGCGGGTTCGCATGTCACCCTTGCCCATCGAATGCTCCTATGTCGGTGCTGATAAAGGGGGCGCGCAGTGTACCAGAGCGCATCGCCCGGGCGCCCAAAACGACTCGGCAGAAATGAAGAGGGCCGGCCCCGGGTCACCCCGGAGCCGGCCGCCACAGCCGAAAAGGCTTACCAGCGCTTCGGGGCGCCGCCGCGGCC
>DAIDHH010000172.1 GCA_027452045.1 Gammaproteobacteria bacterium | reverse complement strand
CGAGGCGGGTGACTACATTCCCGGCGATGGCGAAGTCATCGAGGGCGCCGCCTCGGTCGATGAGAGCGCGATCACGGGGGAGTCCGCGCCGGTCATCCGCGAGTCGGGTGGGGATTTCTCCTCGGTCACGGGTGGCACTCGGGTGCTTTCCGACTGGATCGTGGTGCGCATCACCGCCAACCCCGGCGAGACCTTCATCGACCGCATGATCGCCATGGTCGAAAGTGCCAAGCGTCAGAAGACCCCCAACGAGATCGCTCTCACCATCCTGCTGGTGGCGCTCACCCTGGTATTCGTGTTTGCGACCGCGACCCTGCTGCCCTACTCGCTCTACAGCGTCGCCGCCACCAGGCTCGGCACGCCCATTACGATCACCGCGCTGATCGCGCTGCTGGTGTGTCTCATCCCGACCACGATAGGCGGGCTGCTCTCGGCGATCGGGGTGGCGGGCATGAGCCGCATGATGCAGGCCAATGTCATTGCGATGTCGGGCCGGGCGGTCGAGGCGGCCGGTGACGTCGATGTGCTGCTGCTCGACAAGACCGGCACCATAACCCTGGGCAACCGGCAGGCCTCGGCCTTCATCCCGGCGGCCGGGGTGAGCGAGGAGGAACTCGCCGACGCCGCCCAGCTCGCCTCGCTCGCGGACGAGACACCCGAGGGGCGCAGCATCGTCGTACTCGCCAAACAGCGCTTCAAGCTGCGCGAGCGCGACCTGACCTCGCTTCACGGAACGTTCGTGCCGTTCTCCGCCCACACGCGCATGAGCGGCGTGGACGTCGGCGGGCGCCAGGTGCGCAAGGGCGCCGCGGATGCCATCCGCAAGCAGGTCGAGTCGCTGGGTCAGCTGTTCCCGAAGGCGGTGCTGTCCACGGTCCAGGAGGTGGCGCGCCGTGGCAGCACGCCGCTCCTGGTGAGCGATGGACCGCGGGTGCTCGGGGTCATCGAATTGAAGGATATCGTGAAGGGGGGCATCAAGGAGCGCTTCGGGGAGTTGCGCCGCATGGGAATCAAGACCGTCATGATCACCGGGGACAATCCGCTCACCGCCGCCGCGATCGCCGCGGAGGCGGGCGTCGATGACTTCCTGGCGGAGGCCACGCCGGAAGCGAAGTTGAAACTCATCCGCAGCCACCAGGCGGAAGGGCGCATGGTGGCCATGACTGGCGATGGCACCAACGACGCTCCGGCGCTCGCGCAGGCGGACGTCGCCGTGGCCATGAACACCGGCACTCAGGCGGCCAAAGAGGCCGGCAACATGGTCGACCTCGACTCCAACCCGACAAAGCTCATCGAGGTGGTGGAGACGGGCAAGCAGATGCTGATGACCCGGGGTTCGCTCACGACCTTCAGCATCGCCAATGACGTGGCCAAGTACTTCGCCATCATTCCGGCGGCATTCGCCACCACCTATCCGCAGCTCAATGCGCTCAACATCATGCGTCTGGCGAGCCCCTTCTCCGCGATCCTGTCGGCGGTCATCTTCAACGCCCTGATCATCATCGCCCTGATTCCGCTCGCCCTGAAGGGGGTGCGCTACCGGCCGCTCGGGGCCGTCACGCTCCTGCGCCGCAATCTCCTCATTTACGGTCTGGGCGGCATCCTCGTGCCCTTCGCGGGCATCAAGCTCATCGACATGTGCCTGCAGCACGTGCACCTGGTCTGAGGGACTGCGCCCATGAAAACCATCCTCCGTCCCGCGATCGCGCTGCTCCTGGTCATGACCGTGCTGCTCGGCCTCGCCTATCCATCCCTGGTGACGGGCGTCGCCCGGGTGATCTTCCCGGCCCGGGCCGCAGGCAGTCTCATCGTCGAAAACGGCAAGCTGGTGGGCTCGCGCCTCATCGGCCAGCCCTTCAGTGATCCGAAGGACTTCTGGAGCCGGCCCTCGGCGACCGGTCCGCAACCCTACAATGGTCTCGATTCGACGGGGTCCAATCTGGGGCCACTCAACCCGGCGTTAATCGCTGCCGTCAAGGCGCGCATCGCCGCGCTGCACGCCGCCGATCCCGGCAATGCCGCGCCGATTCCGGTGGATCTCGTGACGGCCTCAGCGAGCGGCCTCGATCCGGACATCAGCCTCGCGGCGGCCTATTACCAGGCCGGCCGGGTCGCCCGGGCCCGCGGCCTGCCGCTCGCCCGTGTGCGGGCATTGATTGGCGCTCACGCAAGGGGTAGGTTGTTCGATGTGCTCGGCGAACCGCACGTCAACGTACTCGAGCTCAATCTGGCCCTCGATGATCTGCACTGACCTGAGCGCCCGATGCGCTGCATCACTGCGTAGGCACGCCTCCCTGAGCGCTCTCCTCGCATGAACACCCCGGCCGATACACGGCCCGACCCGGATCAACTCCTCGCCCGCGTCCAGGCCGAGGAGGCGCGCGCCAGCCGCGGGAAGCTGCGCATCTTCTTCGGCGCCTCTGCGGGCGTCGGCAAGACCTTCTCCATGCTCGAGGCCGCCCATGTCGCCAAGGATGGCGGAAACGACATCGTGATCGGCTACCTCGAGCCGCACGGGCGGCTGGAGACCGAACGGCTCGCCGAGGGACTCGAGCGGCTGCCCACGCTGGCGGTAAGCTACAAGGGAATCGTCCGTCAGGAGCTCGACCTCGATGCGGCGCTCGCGCGTCGGCCGGCCATCCTGCTGGTCGATGAGCTCGCGCATTCCAACATCACGGGCGGCGTGCCGCAGCCGCGGCATCCCAAGCGCTGGCAGGACGTCGAGGAGGTCCTGGAGGCCGGGATCAGCGTATGGACCACGGTCAACGTCCAGCACCTCGAGAGCCTCAACGATCTCATCTATCAGACCACCGGGGTCCGCCAGAGCGAAACCCTGCCCGACAGAATCTTCGACGAGGCCGATGACATCGAGCTGATCGATCTGCCGGCCGACGATCTGCTCGCGCGGCTGCACGCCGGCAAGGTTTATGTCTCCGATGCGGTGGCGACCGCCGTCGAGCGCTTCTTCCGCAAGCCGAATCTGATGGCGCTGCGGGAGATCGCCTTGCGGCGGGTCGCGGAGCGCGTGGAAGCCGCCTCGCGCGCGATGCGCCCGGGCGGGACCGGCGCGCGCATCGCAGGCGATCACATCCTGGTGGCGGTCGGCCCGGACCTGCAGGCCGAGCAGCTGGTGCGCACCGGCAAGCGCATCGCCGATGCGCTCGCGGCCCCCTGGACGGTCGTGTACGTCGAGACGCTGGCGCTGCTGCGTTTGTCCGATGTGGACCGCAACCGCCGCATTTCGGTGCTGCGCCTGGCGGAGTCGCTCGGCGCAGAGACGGTAACGCTCGATGGCCCCTCGGCCGCCGAGGCGCTGTTGGAATACGCGCATACGCGCGGCGCGACTCGCATGCTGGTCGGCGCGCCGAAGCGGCGCGGCTGGCGCGCGTGGCTGCGCGCATCCACCTCGACCACGCTGGTCAAGCGCGCGCAGGGCTTCGATGTGATGGTGGTGGCCCCGGCGGACGCGACGAAGCGACAGGCTTCAGCGTCGCAACTGCTTGGACCTGCGGTGCAACCCGTGATTCCCTGGGAGCGATACGGCTGGGCTGCCGGAGTGAGCGTGTTGTGCACGCTGCTCGCGTTCGCGATGTACCCGCACTTCGAGCTCTCGAACCTGGCGATGGTCTATCTGTTGGGGGTGACGGTTGCGGGCTTGAAGTTGGGCCGCGGTCCCTCGACGCTGACGGCGGTGCTCAACGTGGCGGTGTTCGATTACTGTTTCGTGCCGCCGCGTTTCACGTTCGCCGTGTCCGACGTGCAGTACCTGGTGACCTTCGGGGCCATGTTGACCATCGGGCTGCTCATCGCCACCCTGACCGCCAACGTGCGCCAGCAGACGCGCGTCGCCGGCGCGCGCGAGCGTCGCACGGCGGCTCTCTACGCCATGAGCCGCGAACTCGCCGTCACCCGCGGAATCGAGGGTATGGCGCGCGTCGCGGTGCGTCACGTGGCCGAAGTGTTCCAATGCCGGGCCGTGGTGCTGCTGCCGGACGCGGAGGGAAAATTGCGCCGTCCCGCGGGTCGTCCCGCGGAGAGCTCGCTGCGCGGCGCCGATCTTGCCGTGGCGCAGTGGGTCAACGACCATGGCAGGCGGGCGGGTCTGGGCTCGGATACTCTGCCGGCCGCACCGGCGCTGTACGTGCCGCTCGGCGATGAGGAGCGCGCCACGGGTGTTCTGGCGGTGCTGCCCGAAAATGCGCGCCGGGTGCTGCTGCCCGAGCAGAGCCACCTGCTCGACACCTTCGCCAGCCAGATCGGCCTGGCGCTCGATCGAGCGCGCCTCGCGGACGTGGCCCAGGCCTCGAGCCTGGCCGCCGAAAGGGAGAGTCTGCGCAACACGCTGCTCGCCTCGATTTCGCACGATCTGCGCACACCGCTCGCCGTCATGGTGGGGGCGGCGAGCACGCTGGCAGAGCGGGGAGAGGCGCTCGATGCGGTCCGGCGATACGAGCTTGCGGCGTCCATCGAGCTCAAGGCCCGCGAGATGGCGGATCTCGTGTCGAACGTGCTCGATCTGATGCGCTTCCAGTCCGGACAGGTCAAGCCGCTGCGCGACTGGCAGTCGGTGGAGGATCTGGCGGGGGCCGCGCTCCAGCGACTCGATGAACGCCTGAGAGACCATCCCATCGAGCTGCGTCTGCCGCCGGATCTGCCGCCGGTTCACGCGGATGCCGGACTCATCGTGCAGGTGTTCACGAATCTCTTCGACAACATCGCCAAGTACACCCCGTCCGCGACCCGTGCGTGGGTGTCCGCAGCCTCCGAGAGCGGCTTCGTGCGCGTAGTGGTCGAGGACGAAGGGCCGGGATTCCCGCCTGGGGATCCCGGACAGCTGTTCGAGAAATTCCAGCGCGGCTCGGGCGAGGGCGCGGTTGCGGGTGCGGGCCTGGGTCTTGCGATCTGCCGGGCCATCGTGCGCGCCCACGGCGGGGAGATCGAAGCGCACCGGCGCGAGGGCCGAGGCGCGCGGTTCGAGTTCACTCTGCCCGCCGTGGAACCCTCATGACGGAGGCCATGCACCAGATCCTCGTCATCGAAGACGAGCCGGCCATTCGCAACATCCTGAAGGTGCTGCTCGAGGCGGAGCGCTACCGGGTCATCGAAGCCGATTCCGCGGTGCGCGCCGAGATCGAGGCCCGCACCCACAAGCCCGACCTGCTGCTGCTCGACCTGGGCCTTCCCGATGGGGACGGCCTCGCCATCATCCGCAGGCTGCGCGCCTGGTCTCAGGTACCGATCGTCGTGTTGTCAGCGCGCACCATGGAGGAACAGAAGATCGCGGCTCTGGATGCAGGCGCGGATGACTACGTCACCAAGCCCTTCAGCGCCCCAGAGCTGCTCGCGCGAGTGCGTTCGGCGCTCAGGCGCAATGTGCGCACGCCCGAACAGTCCTCGCTCCTGAAGCTGGGCGAGTTGCGAGTCGACCTTGCCAGGCGTGAGGCACGGGGTGGCTCCGGAGAGGTGCGCCTCACGCCCCTCGAGTACCGGCTGCTCGAATGTCTCGCCCGGCATCTCGGCGCCGTCGTCACCCAGAATCAGTTGATCCGTGAGGTCTGGGGACCGGAGCGGCTCGGAGACTCGCGGGGGCTGAGGGTCTGCGTCATGGGCCTGCGAGCCAAGATCGAGCCCGACCCTCACAAGCCGCGTTACCTCGTCACCGAAGCCGGTCTGGGTTACCGCCTGCGGGCCGATGAAGGGTGAGGCCGCGGGGCGGCCGGCCAGATGACAGGCAAGCGAAGGCCGGCACACCCAGCCTGGGTGGCGGGCGCGCAGGGAAGGACGGGCTCACCGCCCGAGGCGCCCGGAGCGCTTCGGCCTGTCAAGTCAGGGAGACGACCAGCTTGGCGCTGTGACTGCGCCAGTTGATGGGGATGACGAAGGAGCGGGCGCCGGGCTTGTGCGGGATGTCGGGCTTGTCTCCCGTGAGCACACTCGGCACCGAGATCACGAAGTCGTGGCCGAAATCGCGCCGCGCGTTGCCGGAGATGGTGTTCGCGACTTCGCCCACCAGGTCACGCATGCTCTCGTGGCTGAAGTCGTTCTCCTGCATCTTCATGAGCAGCACCGTCAGCATGGCGCGCGGGGCGGTGAAATACACCACGCCTTCGCGTTTGCCCGATATGCTGATGATCCCGGTGTAATCGTGCATCGCCGGCTCGCCCTCGAGCAGGTAGGGCGAGCCAATGGTCGCCGGCTGCTGCGCGGCCACCTCGAAGTACCGGGTGGTACCGTCGACGAAGGTTTTCAGTTCCTCTTCCCGCAGCATGGGCGCGCTCTGTGCTCTCAAACCTGTGGTCAGAAAATCAGCTCGGCGATCGCATCGTTCAGCTGCCGGTCGGTGAAGGGCTTGTGCAGGAAGCCGTTGGCTCCCTGCTCCATGGCCTGCACCGCGGTGGCCTTGTCGGCGAGCGCCGAGATTACCAGTATGCGCATCGAAGGCTTCAGCTCGATCAGCCTCGAGATGCACTCGATGCCATCCATCTGCGGCATGGTGAGATCCATGGTGACCAGGTCCGGATCGGTCCGGCGGGCGAGCTCGAGCGCCTCGATCCCGTTGCTGGCCGTCCCCACCACCTCGATTTCCCCGAGCCGCTGCGAGCGCTCGATGCGGCGTCTCACGATGTTCGAGTCATCGACGATCAGGAGGCGAACCTGTCGCCGTCCGCCGTCCGGATGCGAGTCCGTGCTCATGCCCGTGAGTCCTTGGTCACACTCAGGCGACCGCGGGGGCCTGACTGGCCTCGGGCAGGGCGATCTTGAAGCGGGTGAAGCGGCCAGGGTTGGTGCTCACGCCGATCTTGCCGCCGAGCGCGTATACGGCACGCGCCACGACATCCATGCCGACACCCCGCCCGGCATCCATCGAGACCTCGTCCCGGGTCGAGAACCCGGGCCGGAAGATGAGCGCCAGCGCCGCGCGGTTATCGAGCGCCGCGGCCTCCTCCCCCGTGAGGATGTTCTTGCGCACTGCGGCCTGCTTCAGCGTCTCGGGCGAGAGACCCGCACCATCGTCCTGGAACACGAGTTCGTATCCCTTCTCCGAGCGGTGGAAGTCGACGCGTACCTCTCCCGCCTCGGGCTTCGCCGTGGCCCGCCGGGCATCGCTTGGCTCTATGCCGTGCACTGCGGCGTTGCGCAGCATCTGGATGACGCAATCCTTGACGGTAGAGAGATAGGCCTCGGGCACCTCCCCGAGCCCGCTCAGCGTGAGCGTGATCCGCTTGCCGTGATCCTGGGCCAGCTTTGCGGCGAGCTGCTGCAGCATCGTTCCCAGATCGCCGGCCGCCCTGGTCGGACGCTCGGTCGAGGAGGCCGCGGCCGGCTGCTCCGCCGAAACGATTCGCAGCTGAGGCACGCTCAGCGTCGCACCAGGCTCCGGGGAACCATCCTTGAGCGTCACGAGCCGCGCGGTCATCTCCCTCACCCCGCGCAGATGCGCGAGCAGTTCATCGAGCTTGAGCACCACGGGCAGGAAGTCGTTGCCGGTGAGCTCGGACTTGCCCTTGAGCTCGCCCACCATGTCCTCCAGGTGATGCACGCGCTGCGCGATGCTCATCAGGTTCAGCGCCGAGGCCTCTCCCTTGATCGAGTGCAGCTCCCGCGAGAGTCCCGCGAGCTTCTTGCGGAACTCCGCATCGGTGCGCGCCGGCTCCTTCAAAATGGTGTTGACGTGTTTCAGCCCGGCCGAGGCGCTGTCGAGGAAGGTGCTCACCTGCAGCGGGTCCGCATGCAGCATGCCGACCATCATGTCGAGCTGCGAATGGGCGTTCTCCTGAGCTTCCTGCAGCTCTCTCGCGAGCAACACGTTCGAGGTGATATCGCCGACGGCGCACAGCACGTGCTTGACGCCCTTCGGCCCCATCACGCGATGGAAATCAAACTGCAGGTAGCGGGTCTCCTTGCCGCCGCGACCATTGTCCATGCTGACTTCGAGCTGCCCCAGGGGATTGATGCTCTTCATCAGGTTCTCGCGCGCCCGCTCGCCCCAGAGCAGCTTGATGTACTTCACCGCGGTGGCGAGCGTCTCGGGCGATACCTTGTCGCGCAGCAGCTCCTCGAAATCGAGCCCGGCGAAGTCGCTGCGCCCGAACAGCCGGGTGAGCGCCTCCGACCACACCGAGCCTATGCGGTAGTCGGCATCCAGGAGGAAGAAGCCCTCCCGAACGGTTTTCAGAATATCGCGGGTCTGTTCCTGGGCGTCACGCGCGGCTCGCTCGTGCCGGCCGCGCGCGAGCTGCAGGTACAATGCCGCCATCGCGAGAGCGAGAACCGTGAGCACACCGACGAACAGCAGCGTGCGCAATCGCGCAGCCGCCGCCGAGGTGCGCTTCTGCAGCGAGCCCGAGAGACTGGCTAGCTGCTGGTGCAGGACCGTGGCATTTTCCGCGGCGAAAATCGCGGCCCGCCTCACCTGATCGTAATACACCCGGCCACCCGGGGACAGCGAGCTGCCGGTGTCGGTGTCGTCGTAGGGCTCGCCCGAGAAAGCGAGCACCGGTGCGAGCACCGGCTGGTATGACTGCCAAAGCGTCTGCGCCCGTTGAATCGCTGCGGGATCGAGATCGTGGCGGCGTTCGATCGTGGCGAAGTCTTTGTTGAAGTTGGCTATCGTCGCGGCGAGTTCCCCGTGCACCCGGCCGGTGTACTCGAGGGTATCCAGCTGTCCGCGCAGTGCAGCGAGCTGCTGGGAAATGACTGCCGGATAGGTCTGCAGCACGCTCGTCGTCTGCAGTGCGGCCACGCTGGCGCGGATCCGGGTCGCGAGGCGGAACCCGACGATGAGCACCAGCGCCATGACGGTCACGACCGCCACGGCGGCGCCGGCGGCGAGGAATCTGCGGTTTCGGTCTGTGCCTGAGAGTTGCATGAGGAGCCTTGCCTTATTCTGGCCTAGTTCGGCAGCACGAACCGGATGAGGGTGCGGACCGGCACAGCGACCGGATGGCCGTGGAAAGTCACCGGTTTGTAGCGCCACGAGCGGATCGCATCCAGGATCGCGCGATCGAACACGCCCGAGGGGTGTGACGCGATGACACGCACATCCCGTGGGACACCTTTGTCGTCGACGACATACTGTACGGTGACATCGCCCGTGATCCGCTCCGCTAGCGCGCGCTCGGGATATGACGGTGGCGTATAGCGGACCCGTTGCAGCCCGCTCGCGAGCCGTATGAGATCGGCACTGGTGGGCTTGCCGCCCTGCCGCAGGGCGGCCTGGTCCGTGGCCGCACGGATCTCGGCGGCCGTCGCGCCCCATCGTCGGGCTTGCGTCAGATCGGCCTGCGAGGCGGCGGCGTTGCCCGCGTGCGCCTCGCTCTCGGCGCGCGCGAGCAGCTTGGAGGCGAGCTCGCTCCGTTCGTGTTGCTCCGCTGCGAGAGTGGCCCCGGTGGGGTGCGCATTCTCCACGGTCTGCAGGTAGTACGCGGCGCTATCCGCGGCCGGAGAAGTCAGCGCTCCGCTCTCGATGCGCGAGCGCGCCCGTGCCAGGAGCCCATTGACCTTGGCTTGCGCTGCGCCGGCTTGCTCGGCGGCCAGCTGCCGCTGGAACGCCGCGAGGTCGCTGGCGGAGGCGCCATTGGATTGAGCGGCGGCCAGCCAGCGGCTTTCCCCGGCGCCGTTGCCCGCCAGTGCTTCCTGACGCGCCTTTGCGAACATCGCCTCGGTCAAGGCCTGCGCGGCCCGCTGCGTGGCGCTCGCGGTCGGTGCGACGCGTCGCAACCGGGCAAGTTGCGCCGCAGCGCCGCCCGGCCCGGTGAGATTGTCAGCGCGGATGCTGTTGGTGACCGCGGTCGCGAGGTCCTGGGCCTGGTGGCTTTGCTGCAGCTTCGTCACCTGGGCCTGCAGACCCGAGAGCGCCGCGGGCGCAACCCCGGCAGCGCTCGCCTGGGCGAGCATTGCCGCCGCCTGTCCTGCATGGTTGCCCGCGAGCGCCTGCGAGATCTCGCCCACGTACAGCTGGCGTTGGAAAGCCGGGATGCGCGGATCCGAAGGCTGCGCCACCTTGAGGGTGGCGAGAGCGAGCGCCGCAACGGGAAATTGCGCGTGGGCTATCGCATCGTTGAAGCGCGAGACCAACACATTGCCGACGCGCCGCAAGCCGTCGAGCGCCTCGCCATTGGCCGGATCCGCGGCCAGCACTGAGCGGTAGTACACGAGGGCGCTGGCGCCCTTCGGTGTGGTGAAGTGTCTGTGGAACATGGCGCGGCGCGCCTTGTCCAACAGGTCGTCGACGCGCCCTTGTACGATGGAAGTGTCCACTACGGGTTGCGCGACGGATGGCACATTTTTCGCCGTGTGCGTGACGGCGGCAGGGCCGGCGGACGCGGCCGGCGCGGCGTGAGGTTTGCCGTGCATCAGGAACCAGCTTGCGCCGCCGGCAGCGAGTATGCCGGCGCTCACTGCGGACCAGAGCAGTAACGGGCGTTTGGCCGGTACGTCCGGCTCCGCCGTGGCCTGCCGTTGCAGCGGCAGTTGCGAGCGCATTCCGTGCGGCGCGTCCGCGGGAGAGTCGGGGGGCGCGGACGTGCGGCTGTCCTTGGCGAGGTCTTGGTCGGCACCCGCGAGGGCCGCCTCGAGAACGGCGGCCGTCTTCGTGTGCTCCACCGGGACCGGCAGCACGGCAAATACCTTCGTGCCTTTGAGCGTGGCGGCGATGTCCCTTTCCGCCTCCGCTTCGGCGAATACGAGGATGACGGCGCCCGGAATCCTCTGCGCGGCGCGCTCGACGTTGCCGCGGACCTCTCCGGTGTCTCGGGAGTCGATCACGAGCAGCCGCTTGTGCCGGGCCTGACTCAGTTGTTCGATCGCCGCTTCGATCGAGTCGGCCGGGTGAACGCTCGCGCGTCCGCCCAGAACTTCGCCGAGCTCGAGCAGGAAGTCGTCTCTGCCGGTGAGTGCCGCGAGATCCGCCGGATGTTGGGCGGGAGCGGATGTGGCGGCGGATCCGGACACACCAGAAGGTTCTTGCGAGGCTCTCGATGCTGGATTGGCCACAACCGGTCTCCATGTTCTTTTCACGCCGCTTGCGCGCATGCGCACGGCCCGCGCCGGCTCATCGCCGGAACCCACCCGCGGGGCGCATGTCATTGGCGCGGCGCGTATTTTTATGTAACAGGGTGTGGCCGCGGCGCGCAGTGTCGCCGTTCACATTTCCATCGGGCCGAGCCGCCCCTTGCGCCAGAACCGGCGGCGGTGCTCATTTTGAGCGTGTGGGGCTGGCGTGAATCCTGCAGAGCTTATCGCAAAGCCGCCTCGAGGGGTAATCTCGACTTCCTGGGCGTGGGGACTGATGATGAGCGCACGGGGAGGCGATGCGCGGCCAATCCGGCAGGGGCCGAAGGTGGCGGGCGGGAAGCCCGCGGTGCACCATGGTCGTGCAGTTCGCCCAACGAAGGGGCGAAGCGGTGCAGGGCGGCGGTACCGGAACGATTCGCCGCTGCGGCCGTCTTAATTGAAGCAGGGCAGCGGGATCGGAGTTGAGCAGCCGTGGCGCCGGCCGAGGCGTTGGATCCCGTCTCGAGGCGCCGGGCACGATCTTCACTGCCGTTCTGAAACGGGAGGTAAGGGCCATGCGTTCACTTGCCACTGATCCTCGGGCGCGCCGCGGCACATTCATAGACAATTCAGCATTCATCGAGTCGTTGAGCTCATTCAGCCGCCTGCACCGCGCGCAGCGCTGGGAGGGCACCTTCGGCGAGTTCCTCGCCCAGGTTCTGCCGGCCAATCCCGCAGCCCTGGCCCGCTCGAGCCACGAATACATCTGGGACATGCTGCGCTGGCATGGACAGAAGGCTCAAGGCGAGGCGTCCGATGTAGAGCGTGCCCGCGAGCTGTTCAAGCGCGAGCTGTTCGGTATCGATGAGCCGCTCGCGCGGGTCGTCGAGTATTTCAAGGCGGCGGCGGGCGGCTCCGATGTGGGTCGCCGGCTGCTGCTGCTGCTCGGTCCGCCCTCCGGCGGCAAGTCGACGCTCGCCATCCTGCTGAAACGCGGTCTCGAGGAGTACAGCCGCACCGAGGAGGGCGCGCTCTATGCCATCAAGGGCTCCCCTCTGCATGAGAATCCGCTGAATCTCATTCCCGCGAGCCTGCGCGCGGAGTTTCGCGAGCGCTATGGCGTGAGCATCCAGGGCGAACTCTCGCCCTGGGCGCGTGATCACGTCGAGAGGGAGTTCGAGGGCGATTTCGTGAGCATGCCGGTCGAGCGCATCTTTCTCTCCGAGGCCTCGCGTTTCGGCATCGGCACCTACGCGCCCCATGATCCGACGACCGCCGACATCGCCGATCTCGTCGGCTCGGTGGACCTCGCCAAGGTCGCCCAGATCGGCGACGAGGGCGATCCGCGCGCCTGGTCCTGGTCCGGAGCGGTGTACTCGGCGAGCCGCGGGATGCTCGAGATGATCGAGATCCTGAAGGTCAAGCGCGAGTTCCTGTACCTGCTGCTGACGCTGACTCAGGAGAAGAACGTGAAGGTGTCGCGCTTTCCGCTCATCCACCTCGATGAGACGGTGCTGGCGCATACCAACCTGGCGGAGTTCCACAAGTTCCTGCAGGAGAAGGAGAACGAAGCGCTGCTCGATCGCATGGTGATCATCAAGGTACCCTATGCGCTCTCGTACAAGGATGAGTCCCGCATCTACCAGAAGCTGGTCTCCGGAGCCCCCGCGTTCCGCAACGTGCATCTGGACCCGCACGTGCTCAACCTCGCGGCGGTGTTCGCCATCCTCACGCGTCTCACCAAGCCCGAGCGCGAGGGTCTCGATCTCGCCAAGAAGCTGCGTCTGTACGCGGGCGAGGCCATCGAAGGGGTGCCGGAGACCGAGGCATCGAGACTGCACGCCGAGGCGTCCGATGAGGGCATGAACGGGGTCAGCCCCCGGTTCATCATCAACGCCATCTCCACCGCCATCACTCGCGGGACGACCCACAGCCTGACCAGCATGGATCTCTTGCTCGCGCTGAAGGATGCGATCGAGAGCGATGCGCGCATGGAAGCCAAGCACAAGAAGGCGTGGATCGATCACCTCGTCTCGGCGCGCAAGGAGTTCTACAACCGCTGGGTCAAGGAGGACGTGCACCGCGCCATGTTTGCCTCGTTCGAGGAGGAGGCGCAGCAGCTGCTCGAGAAATATCTCGACGAAGTCGAGGCTTCGCTCGATCACCGGCAGGTCACCGATCCGATCACCGGCGAGACGCGGCCGGCCGATGAGCGCTTCCTGCGCTCGGTCGAGGAGAAGATCAAGGTCTCGGACTCCGGCAAGCTCTCCTTCCGCCAGGAAGTGGTGCGCAAGGCCATGGTGGCCTTCAAGGCAGGGGAGAAGTTCAAGCTTGTCAGCCACGCGCGCATGCGCGAGGCCATCGAGCAATACCTGTTCGAAGAGCGGCGTGACGTGCTGCGCCTCGTGACCTCCACCGCCCGGCCGGACGAGGAGGCGCGCCAAAAAATCTCGGTCGTTCAGCAGCGCATGATCAGCGAGTACGGCTACGACGAGTATAGTGCGAAGGAAGCGCTGAGCTACGTCACGACATTGCTCGCACAGGAGTGACGGCCGATCATGAGCACGCAAACCGATTCGCATCAGCCGCTTGATCCGGCCAAGTGGTACGACCTGTTCTCCCGCGGCGCGCGCGACTGGCTCCGTCATGACGAGAAGGTGCGCGATTCGGTGCGGCGGCACCTGCCGCAGATCGTCGCCGGAGGCGATCTGATCACCGGCGGCGCGCGCACGGTGCGCGTGCCGATGAAAATGCTCGAGCACTATCATTTCCGCCTGCGCAAGGCCGAGGAGAACCAGGGAGCGGGCCAGGGCAAGGTCAAGCCCGGGGACGTGTTCGCCGACCCTTCCCAGGCCGAGGGCTCCGGTGAGAAGGGTCCGGGAGGGCGGGAGGAAGGTGAGGTACAGCTGCTGCTCGAGCTCAAGATCGACGACATCGTCGACTGGCTGTGGGAGGAGATGCAGCTGCCCAACTTGAAGACGAGGGTCGGCCCATCCGAGGAGACCGAATGGGTACGCGAAGGTTGGGACCGGCGCGGGGCGCGCTCGAGGCTCGACCGGCGCCGCTCGTTCAAGGAACTGGTGAAGCGGCGCGGCGCTCCGGGTGCCATCCCGACTTTCACCGACGAGGATCTGCGCTATCGGCAGCTCGCGCGCCGGCGCAAGCCGGCCGTGCGCGCCGCGGTATTCTTCCTTCTCGATGTCTCGGGGAGCATGTCGGATCGCGACCGCAAACTGGCCAAGACATTCTTCTTCTGGACGGTGCAGGGACTCAGGCGCGAATACCGTTCACTCGAGACCATATTCGTCGCCCATACCACCGAGGCATGGGAGTTTGCCGAGCCGGAGTTCTTCCAGGTGAGTGGCTCGGGCGGTACCGTGGCCTCGACCGGCTTCGCCAAGGTGAACGAGATCATCCACGAGCGCTACAACCCGGCGACCTGCAACGTCTATCTCTTCTACGCCTCGGACGGCGACAATTCCATGAGCGATACGGCGGAGGCGCGCGAGGGGCTTGCCGCGATCGCCGCCGATGCCTGCTTCACGGGGTACGTGGAAGTGTCCTCGGGGTTGTCCCGGCAGCTCGACACCGAGACCGGGCGGTTGTTCGCGGAACTCGGGGCGGCGGGCGGCGCCACCGGCAGCTACGCGCTCAATGACTACGAGGACATCTGGAGCGCCGTACGCCACTTCTTCTCGGCGGAGAGCCGCACCGCGGAGGGGGCATGAGCGAGGCGCTCTGGAAGGACTACATCGAGCGCATCGAGGCGCTTGCCGCCCGCTCGGGATTGTCCTTCCATCCGGTCGAGTTCGAAGCGGTGCCCGACTCGTTCATGATGGAGATCGCCGTCTACGGTCTGCCCGTGCGCATGCCTCACTGGTCGTTCGGCGTGCGCTACATCTACCAGCTCATCCAGCGGCACATGGGCCACTCGCGGCTCTTCGAGGTGGTTTTCCCCGGCAACCCGGGACACGCCTACCTCGCCTCCGGCAACGGACTGGCCGAGAACGTGCTCGTGACGGCCCATGTACTCGGACACGCGGACTTTTCGCGCAACAACCTGCTCTTCCAGCGATGCCAGGCACAGGTGAGCGAGCACATCGTCGAGCACGCCGCCAACCATGCTCGCCAGATCCAACAGGCGATCGAGACGCATGGGCTGGAGAGGGTGGAGGCCGTGCTCGATGCCGCGCTGGCTCTCGAGCAGCACATCGACGTCGACCAGTCGCTGCGGCGGTCGCGCTATCCAGAGTACGCCGAGCCCGCCAAGGCCATCGCCGACGATCAGTTCCGCAGGCGTTTCGCGGCGCTCGAGCCTGCGGCAGGCGCCGCCGGTCCGGAAGCGAAAAGGCGTGCGCCGGTGCCGCCGCATCCGGAGCGCGATCTGCTGTGGTTCGTGGCCCAGTACGCTCCCGAGATGGAGAGTTGGGAGCGGGATATCTTCCTCGCCGTGCGCGAAGAGTCGTTCTACTTCTATCCCGTATTCGCCACCCAGATCATGAATGAGGGATGGGCGTCGTACTGGCACGCACGCTTGCTGCGCGAGGCGGATTTCATTCCGCAACAGGCCTATGTCGATGCCATCAAGTGCCATTCGGACGTCGTGCGGCCCGTGGCCGCCGACAGCCAGGTGGCGCTCGGCCTCAACCCGTACCACCTCGGGTTCTCCATGTGGGAGAAGATCGTGGAGAGGCAGGGGCTCGAGGCGGCTCTCGCCATACGCGCGCAGGACGACGACTTCGCCTTCATCCGCAATCATCTGACGCGCGAGCTCGCGGATGAGCTCGAGTTGTTCCGCTACAGTGCCCGCGACGGCCAGATCAGAGTGCTCGAGCCGGATCTCTCGGCGCTTCACGAGGTCATTCTCGCCCCCAAGTACAATTTCGGCGCACCCACGGTGATGGCGAAGCACATCCGCTCCGACGGCACGCTCGAGCTGGTCCACGATCACTCGCTCGATGGCCGCGGCCTCGACCTCGAACGCAGCCGCAAAGTGCTCGATTACCTGCAGCGCATCTGGCGCCGACCGGTGCTGCTCACGACCGTCAATCAGGCTGGACTCGTTCTAGAGCTCTCTGCGCCCTAGAGCAAAAGGAGTCCGCTCACGCCCGAGGTCCTTTTGCGGGATGTGCCGTGCCGGAGTACCCTGCCGGAACAGTTGAAGGTGCGGTGGGGGAATCGATGGGCCACGCGAGCATCCGCAACATCGCCCTCGCCGGGGCGGCCGGCGCGGGCAAAACCCTGCTCGCGGAGAGCCTGCTACTCAGCGCGGGGGCCATCCGCAGCAAAGGGAGCCTGGAGCGCGGCAACACCGTCTCGGATTTCGATCCCCAGGAGCGAGCGCTGCGGCATTCGCTCGACCCCGCGATCCTCACCTTCGAGCACGCAGGGACACGCATCCATCTGCTCGACACGCCCGGATATCCCGACTTCCTCGGCCGCACGCTCTCGGTGCTCGAGGCCGTGGAAGCGGTCGCCATCGTCGTGAGCGCGGTGAGCGGCCCGGATACCGTGACCCGGCGCTTGATGGAATTCGCGCGCGAGCGGGGACTGTGCCGCTTACTCCTCATTAACAAGATCGACAGCCGTGACGCCAGGTGCGCCGAGACTCTCGAGCGGCTGCGCGAGCAGTTCGGTCCGCAATGCCTGCCGGTCAATCTGCCTGCGGGAGGCACGGAGGTAAGGGACTGTTTTTTTCGACCGCGGGGCGGCGCGGTGGATTTTTCCACCGTGCAGGAGGCCCACACTCACATCGTCGATCAGGTCGTCGAGCTCGACGAGCGGCTCATGGCGCTCTACCTCGAGCAGGGCGAGGCGCTCTCGCCGGAGCAATTGCACGAGCCGTTCGAACAGGCGTTGCGTGAGGGACATCTGGTGCCCGTATGCTTCGCCTCGGCGGAAAACGGCACGGGAATCCCAGAGCTGCTCGAGGTCCTTGCGCGACTCATGCCGAACCCTGCCGAGGGCAATCCACCGCCCTTTCTCAAGGGTGCCGGGGCGGCGGCGCGTCGGGTGGAAGTGTCACCCGATCCCGACAAACATGTCGTGGCGCACGTATTCAAGATCTCGATCGATCCGTACGTCGGCAAGCTTGGCGCCGTGCGCGTGCATCAGGGTACGGTGCGTGCCGGGTCGCAGCTGTTTGTTGGAGATGCGCGCAAGCCCTTCAAGGTGGCACATTTGTACCGGATGCTCGGCAAGGAGACCACCGAGATCCCTGAGGCCGGTCCCGGGGACATCTGTGCCATCGCCAAAGTGGAGGACCTGCACCGCGACGCCGTGCTGCATGACTCCCACGATGAGGACCAGTTTCACCTGCAGCCCGTCGCGCTGCCCCCGCCGATGCTGGGCGTCGCCATCGAGCCCGAGCGCAGAGGAGATGAGCAGCGCCTGGCCGACGCACTGCACAAACTGACGGCGGAGGATCCGTGCGTGCGCATCGAGCAGCACGCCGCGGTCAATGAGACCGTCCTCTACGGAACCGGGGAGTTGCACCTGCGTGTGGTGCTCGAGCGCATGAGCCAGCGCTTCGGGGTACAGATCAAGACGCGTCCGCCCAGCATCCCCTACCGTGAGACGGTGACCCGCGCGGCCGATGGCCATAGCCGCCACAAGAAGCAGACCGGCGGAGCGGGCCAGTTCGGGGAAGTGTTTCTGCGCATCGAAGCGCTCGAGCGCGGCGCCGGTTTCGAGTTCGCCGATGAGGTCGTGGGCGGAGCCATCCCGGGGCAGTTCATCCCGGCGGTGGAAAAGGGCGTGCGGCAGGTGCTCGCAGAGGGCGCGCTCGCCGGATACCCGCTGCAGGACATCCGCGTGACGGTGTGCGACGGCAAGCATCATCCGGTGGACTCCAAGGAGGTTGCCTTCGTCTCCGCCGGCCGCAAGGCCTTCCTCGATGCGATCCGCAAGGCGAACCCGATCGTGCTCGAGCCCATCGTGCGGATGGAGATCACCGCCCCGGCGAGCGCGATCGGCGACATCACCGGTGATCTCGCCACCAGGCGGGCCCGGATCAATGGCAGCGACACGCTTCCCGGGCAGCTCGCCACGGTATCGGCGCTCGTGCCGCTCTCGGAGATCACCGAATATCAATCGCGCCTGAAGGCGCTCACCGGCGGCCAGGGGAGCTACGTCATGGCATTGAGCCACTACGACCCGGTGCCGCCGCGCCGGCAGCAGGAGCTGGTGCAGGCGTACCGGCCGAGGGCGGAAGAAGACTGAGCTACTGCAGCCTGAACGAGCCGCGCTCATCGAAAGGCAGCGAGCGCAGCCAGCCGCGCGACAGCTCCACCTTGCCGATCAACCGATACCGTATGGATTGCCCATGGCCGCGGGCGAGAGCCGTGAGCAGCGCCCCGGTCATGTTGGCCGTGACCTCGGTGTCGAATTCCGCGGTGCCGTGGGCGGGCACCGTGAACCCCTGGGCGCAGGTGCCGGTGGCGAATCGCTGTCCTTCGATGTCGAGCGCGTACTGAACGTTGCGCACCGGCAGGCTCACGGCGTTGGGATTGCGGACCCTTACCCGCACATCGAGCCTCTGCTCCCAGAAGTCGGCGCGCCGCACCCTCACGTTCACGATCGCGAGCCCCGGCGGTGCGAGCTTCGGCACGAGGAGGGCGCAACCGCCGAGCGCGGCGATAGCCAGCAGCAGGGAAAGGGAGCCGAGTCGCTTCATCTGGAACGATGGGATTTGAACGTTGCGATCAGGCGTAGGAACGACGCATGACGCCGCCGTGCTCCGGGCTGCCGCCGCCGGTGGCGATCGGCTGCGCGAGACTCTCGGGAGGGGGGACACCGAGCTGTTCGTACAGGCGCGAGAGCTGGCGTCGATACAGCGCATCGAACTGACTGACGGCCTCCGCGGGATTGTAGTCCCCGAACCACCAGAACCAGTCAGAGCTCTCGCACAAGGCGAGCTGGCGCTCGGCGGCGAGGCGGCGCTGCGCATCGAGCGAGCCACTCTTCATGGCCACATCGAAGGCGAGCTTGGCCTCGCAGAGCAGCTCCCAGGCGCGGTTCTTGGCCGGATCCCCCATCCAGGTGGTCAGGGTCCCGTGGACCCAGCTGCCCGCCATGACCTGCGGCAAGGTCAGCGGCGTCAGCCCGCGGGTCGCGCACTCCCCGAGGGTGGTCAGCTCGAGCAGCGGATGCGAGGCGAGGAGCGAGTACAGCGCGCGCAGAAAATAGTAGCCGTTGAACGGATAGTGTTCCCAGGCGTTTTCCCCATCGAGCGCGATCAGCACGACGTGGCCGGGCGTTCCGGCATACTGACGCGCCAATTGAGCCAGCGCCTCGCTCAGGTTGTGCGCCGCGTCATCGCCATGCCAGGTGGCGTAGGTGAATCCGATCAGGTCCGACAGGGTGTCTTCGCGAAAGAACTGCATGAGCGAGGCGTTCGCCAGGTGGTAGGGGCGGTTGAACGCCTGCGGGTCGCGGGCGATCTGCCCGGCCTGGCCGCCCGAGCGCTGCAGTGAGCCGTGCAGCACGTTCGCGCTGGTGGCGACCCATTTGAACCCCGATCGCTCGAGCAGTTCGAGTGTCGCGCGGCTGACCGCCCCTTCGGAAGGCCAGCAGCCGACCGGCTGCACCCCGAAGGTCTGCGTGAACAGCCGCAATCCCTCGCGCACATGCCATTCGGCGCGCTCGGCACCTCCGGGATAGGCGGCGTAGCGCGGCAGTGGCAGGTTGGGCATGGACTCGCGCGCCGCCTGGAAGTCGAACAGCAGCGGGACGATGGGGTGGCCGTACGGAGTGACGGACAGCTCGCACTGGCCGCGCTCGCTCAAGCGCCGGTAGCGCGGCACGATGGAGGAAAGGAGTCCGCCGATCAGCGTCAGGAGCTCGCGGCGCTGCGTGGCGGTGAAGCCGCGGCCCTGCTCGGTCAGGCGGCTCACCAGAGGATCGGTGCGGCGCACGGTTTCCCCGACCCAGGCG
>DAIDHH010000171.1 GCA_027452045.1 Gammaproteobacteria bacterium | reverse complement strand
ACGGCCCCAACCCGCCGCCCGCCACCTTCTGCTCTGATCCTCGCCATCTGCCCTACACCCGCTCGCTATCACTACGACGAGCTCATCATCCTCTTCGCGCGAGATGCCAATCCATGGGCCTCGGCCACACGCTTTCAGAAGCAGCACGGGGAGTGGCACGCAATCATGCATATCCGCTGGCAGGGCGGTGCTTGCAGCGACGTTCACGTGGAGCTGCCGCGGCCACGGGTGGAGGCAATCCGTTGCCCGGAGCCGATTATTGCGCGCGTCCGCGAGTTGGCCAAAACTCTGAACGATCCACAGATCGTCGCGGAACTCAATCAGCTCGGCGAGCTCAGTGCTACAGGCCAACGTCACACGATCCACACGATCAAGTGGATCCGTTGGAAATACCGGATCCCGGCTCCGAAGCTAAAGCGATCGGGAGAAATGACCGTGCAGGAGCTTGCGGGGCTCCTGGGCGTCTTGCCGGGTGTCGTCTACTATTGGGCCAATCGTCGTGTGATCGAATCGCGCCGAGTCAATGGCGGATCGCCGGTCTGGATTACGCTCGATGATGCCAAAATGCAGGAGCTGCGCCGTAGCGTAAGTCGTTCACGTAAAATGCAAAAGCAACCCAAGGTGTAAAGCCTTGCTGAATGAGGTGCAGTATGAAGTCACCGTGCCGACCGTGACCGACCGGCTGATCCAACAAGCGCTGCTGCAGGTGCTGCAACCCCTGCTCGATCCAACCTTCAGCGAGCACAGTCACGGCTTCCGTCCCGGACGCCGTGCCCACGATGCGGTATTGGAGGCACAGCGCTATGTGCAAGCCGGTTACCGTGTGGTGGTGGACGTGGATCTGGCGAAATTCTTTGACCGGGTCAACCACGACATCCTCATCGAGCGCCTTCGGACGCGTATCGCGGACGCCGGAGTGATCCGGCTGGTGCGGGCGTATCTGAACAGCGGGGTCATGGCTGATGGCGTGGTGCAGGAACGGTATCAGCGCGCGCCGCAAGGCGGGCCGCTGTCCCCGCTCCTGGCCAATGTGCTCCTGGACGAGGTGGATCGGGAACTGGAAAGACGCGGCCATCGCTTCGTGCGCTATGCCGACGACTGTAACGTATACGTGCGCAGTCGCCGGGCGGGAGAACGGGTGATGGAGCTACTGAGGGGCCTGTACGGGAAGCTGCGCTTGCAGATCAATGAATCGAAAAGCGCGGTGGCGAGCGCCTTCGGCCGCAAGTTCCCGGGTTACGCGTTCTGGGCGGCTCAGGGAGGACAGGTCAAGCGCGCCGTATCCCGCAAGGCCCTGGCAACGTTCCGGCAGAACGTGCGCTGGCGAACCCGCCGCTCTGGCGGACGCAGCATGGCGCAGGTGATAGAACGAGTACGGCCCTATGTGCTTGGCTGGAAAGCCTACTTCCGGTTGGCGCAAACCCCTCGGGTCTGGCGGGAGCTGGACGAGGGGATGCGTCACCGGATGCGGGCCATCCAGCTCAAGCACTGGCGGCACGGCCGCACGATCTACCGCGAACTGCGGGCGTTGGGGCCTCGGCCGACGTAGCCCACCAGGTAGCGGCGAACAGCCGCCGCTGGTGGCGCAACAGCGGCCTTGCCCTGAATTGCGTCCTGACCATCGGCTACTTTGACCGCCTCGGCATGCCTCGCCTCACCTGACCTCAACTTCTCGAACCGCCCGGTGCGGACCCGCATGCCGGGTGGTGTGGCAGGGGTGCGGTCCTCATGGACCGCCCCCTATGCCGATGCCTGCCGCGTGCAGGCGGCGGCCTCCCGGGTATACGTGCGTCGCAGTGAAGTCCATCGGACTCGATGGAGCGATGGAGTCCGGTGCTTCGGACAGCGCCGGTCGTCCGGCGCCCTGTCTGCCCCCGTGCGGATTGCGCCGCCGCGCTGGCTTCAGGCGTGCCCGCGACATATCCTGTGCGCATGCCGGCCGAAGACCCCAGACCCAACCAGATTGATGTTCTGCAGGAGACGTTGGCGCAGGTGCGCGCCCTGCGGCTCTCGGGCGACACGCAAGGGGCGCTCCGGCGGGTCGATGAGCTGGAGGGCCTGCATCCGCTGTCCGGACTACTCTGGCAGGAACGGGCATTGTGTCTGGAGTCGCGCGGTGATCGGGCCGCTGCCGAGACCGCGTTCCGCCGCGCCGTGGAACTCAATGATGCCCTCCCGGAGACGTGGCGGGCGCTGATGAGGATGGCCCGGGCGGCGGGCCGGCGCGAGGAGCTGGCGCGCGCCACGACGGCACTGGCGAAGGTGGAGAGCCTTCCGGCGCCCCTGTTCGAGGCCTCCACCCGGCTCAGCGAAGGGGATCTCGACGGGGCCGAAGCCCGGATCCGCGATTATCTGACCCAGCACGGCCCACATCTCGAGGGCCTGCGGCTGCTCGCGCAGGTGCGCTCGGACCGCAAGGACTACGACGATGCCGAGCTGTTGCTGGAGGCGGTGTTGGACCGTGATCCCGACTATCACGCCGCGCGCTACGAGCTCGGGATGGTGTTCATCCAGCGTCGGCGCTTTTATCCGGCGCTGCTGCAGGCGCAGCAGCTGCTCACGCTGCATCCGGGCGATCGCCGGATCCGCAAGCTTTACGCCAGCGCCTGCGACGGACTCGGCCGGCACGATGAAGCCGAGCGGGTGTACCGGGAGCTGCTGGCGGAGACACCCGATGATGTCGAAGCCGAGTTCGCGGTCGCGTTCGGGTTGCGCAACCAGGGCAAGGCGGAAGAGGCCATTGCGGGCTTTCGCAGCCTGATGCGACGGCGGGGCTGCGTCGGATCCGCCTACGCGGCGCTGGCCGACATGAAGACGTATCGTTTCAGCGAGCAGGACATCCAGGCCATGCAACGCATCGAGACGGATGCGGCGCTGAGCTCACAGCATGTGCCGGTGTGCTTCGCACTGGGCAAGGCGTTCGAGGACCGCAAGCAGTACGAGCAGTCATTTCAGTATTACGCGCGCGGCAACGCCCTCAGGCGAACCGAGTCGACCTACAACGCGCGGGCGCGGGAACGGCTGGTCGAAGTGCGTGAAGCGCTGTTCACGCCGCAGTTTCTCTCCGCCCGCCGTGGCATGGGCTGCCCACTGCCGGACCCGATATTCATCGTCGGGATGCCGCGCGCCGGGTCAACCCTGTTGGAACAGATCCTGGCCTCCCACTCGCGGGTGGACGGCACGCTGGAGCTGCCGGAGATCCCGCGACTCGTCAAGCAGTTCCGCCCGCGCCATCCGCAGGAGCAGGACCGTTATGCGACGGTCCTGGCCGATCTCAGCCCCCAGGAGCTGCGTCGGCTGGGCGAGATCTACCTGGAGGAGACCCGGGTCTATCGCCAGGGCGCGCCGCTGTTCATCGACAAGATGCCGGCGAACTTCCAGGAGATCGGATTCATTCACCTCATCCTGCCGAACGCCAAGATCATCGACGCGCGCCGCGAGCCCATGGCGTGCTGCTTCAGCAATTTCAAGCAGCTGTTTGGCAACGGCCAGGAATTCAGCTACGACCTGGCGGACGTCGGGCATTACTATCGCCACTACGTGCGGCTCATGGATCACTGGGACCGGGTGCTGCCCGGCAAAGTGCTGCGGGTTCAGCATTCCGACACGGTGAATGACCTCGAGGGGACCGTGCGGCGCATCCTCGATTACTGCGGCCTGCCCTTCGAGCAGTCCTGCCTGGAGTTCCACAAGACCCAGCGCAGTGTACGCACGGTGAGTTCGGAACAGGTTCGCCGTCCGATCAATCGCGACGGTCTGGAGCTGTGGCGCAACTACGAACCCTGGCTCGGCCCGTTGGCGGAGGCGCTCGGTCCGCTGGCCGAAGCCGAGCCGTCAGCCGGCCGGATCAGGGCGTAAGCCCGGTTTGCGCACACCGCCGGGGCCTGTGCGCGCAACGTCGATCCCCTCGGCCGGGCGCGCGCGGCCTCACAGGATGGTCCACGTCACGCCCACGGACACCAGGCCGGGATGTTCCCCGAGGGCGCTGAACCGCTCGTATTCGGCACGCACGCCCCAGTCGCCGAGCTTCCACTGCGCTCCGGCGCCGTAGGCCAGCCCGGTGCTCGCCGCATGCAGTCGCAGCACCTGCGTGGCACACGGGCCGATTCCAATGGTGCAGATTCCTTGCGGCGTGAACTGCGCGCTCAGCTCCGAGGTGATGCGGTCGACGCCGGCCTTCAGATAGACGTCAACCACGGGAACCGGCAGGTAGAGCATGGCGAAGGCGGCCTCACCTCGCTGTGCCAGCGTCGCATCCGTTACCGCCCCAGGGCCGTTCGCCGCCGAATAGACATGGGACACGCTGCCGCTGCCGAGATCGAAATAGTCGAATTCCGCGCCGAGCAGCTCGAGCGCGCGCACGCCGAAGCTGAGCTGGTAACCGGAATCCGAGCGGTCGAAGCGGTCGAGCGGACCGCTGCCGCTGAACGGGAGGGGGTTGCTGTCCCGCGCCCGCAGTGTCGAGCGGGCGTAGGACGCACCGACATACACGTTGAACACGTTGCTCGCGGCGGCCCGTGGCGTGCCGATCACGGCCAGCCCGCTGAGCAGTGCGAGCCATTTCCAGGAAAAAATGCGACCGGATAGCGGCCTGCCTGCCATGACTGCGATCCTCCTATCACCCTTCGCGCCGCAGCGCAGGTTGTCCCTCGGCGTCCGCCGGCGCACATCGGCCCTGATTCAACGTCTCATGCGCGCGGCGGTTGAACCGAGGCCCGTTGATTTCCGCTCCGTCGCCGCCCGGGCTGATCCGGGGCGTGGGCGCGCCGTGAATCGGCTCACTGCGCCGACGTCAGCTTCCGGTAGACCTGCAGGTACTGCGTGGCCTGGCGGGCCCAGGAGAAATCCTCGGCCATGGCGTTGCGCACGATGCGCCGCCACAGTGCTGGCTCGCCGTACCAGTCGAGCGCCGTGTTGAGTGCCCAGGAAAAGGCGGGGGCGTCGAAGTCGTTGAACACGACGCCGGTGCCGGTTCCCGTCGCCGGATCGAAATGCTGTACCGAGTCGGCCAGTCCCCCGGTGCGTCG
>DAIDHH010000170.1 GCA_027452045.1 Gammaproteobacteria bacterium | reverse complement strand
CGGATCGAGCACTCTCACGGTCGAGGTCCCCGTACCTTCCAGCAGCGCGGTGAACGCGTCAAAGGGCACGGGGCGACTGATGAGATATCCCTGGATCTCGTCGCACCGCAGCAGGCGCAGCAGCTTCGCCTGCTCGCTCGTCTCGACGCCCTCGGCAATGACCTTTAAGTTCAGGGAGTGCGCGAGGGAGATGATCGTCTGCACGAGTGTCATGGTGTCAGGATCATCGGACATCGCCAGGATGAACGATCGGTCGATCTTGAGCGCCTGTACCGGAAGCCGAGCCAGGTAGCTCAGCGACGAGTACCCCGTTCCGAAATCGTCGATCGCAATGAGGATCCCGCGCTCGCGCAGCTCCTCGAGCTTGCGGATGTTCGTTCCGATGTCCTCCATCAAGAGACTCTCCGTGATCTCCAGATCGATGCCGGGCGGAACGGCGCCTGAGGCCAGGGCTGCGATGACGGTCTGGACGAAATCCGGTTTGCGCAGCTGCACGGGCGAGACATTGACCGCGATGCGCGGCGGCGCAATGCCGCGCTGGATCCAGCGGTGGTGGTCCATCACCGCCCGTGAGAGCGCCCAGGCACCCACCTCGAGGATCATGCCCGTCTCCTCCAGCAGCGGAATGAACTTCATGGGAGCGACCAGGCCGAGATTCGGGCTCTGCCAGCGAAGCAGGGCCTCGGCGCCGACGATGCGCCGTGACTGCAACTCGAGCTTCGGCTGGTAGTGCAGCACGAACTCTTCCTGCTCGATCGCCCGCCGCAGCCGGCTCTCCAGGGCGTGTCTCTCGGCGCTGCGCGCCGCCATCTCCGGTGCGTGGAAGACCCGCGTCTCGCCGGTCTGCTTGGCTCTGCGCAGCGCCGTCTCGGCGCAGGACAGGAGCGTCTCCGCGTCCGCACCGTCGGTGGGAAAGACGGCGATTCCGGCCTTGGCCGAGACGCTCATCGGGGTGTCGCCGACGTCAAAGGCCTCAGCGAAAAGTTGCCGCCACAAGGTCGACAGGAGAACCTCCGATCCCTGCCGGTCTCGGGACGCCGGCAGCAGAAACGCAAAGACGTCCCCCGCGATCCGCGCACTGAGGCCGCTGCTCGCCGCGCCTGAAAGACGGTCGGCCACCCGCTTCAGCAGCGTATCGCCCGCCTGCCGACCCAGCGATTCGTTTACCGTTCGCAGGCGCTCCAGATCCGCGAGCACCACGACGATTTCCTCGCCCGAACTCCCAGCCTCCACCAGGCGCTGGTTCAGGCTCTCAATGAACAATGAACGGTTGGCGAGCCCGGTCAGCGGATCGTAGTAAGCCAGGTAGTCGGCCCGGCTCGCCTTCTCGATGTGATCGAGCGCGAAAGCGATATCCCCGGCGAGTTCCTCGAGCAGACGCATCTCCGCCTCATCGAAGAAGCCAATCTCGCCCGAGTACAAGGCCAGCACACCCACGACGGTGTTGCCAATGCTGAGCGGAATGTAGACCGTGGAACGGATGCCCCGCTGTGCCGACTCGTCCTGCAGTCGAAACCGCGCATCCTGCGACACGTCGTTGCTGATGACTGGCCTGCCGCCAGCGAACGCGAGGCCCGCCAGACCACCGCCCGGAGCCCCGGGATTCCCGAGCTCGAGCGGCACTCGACCGACGTACTCCTCGTCGCTTCCATGTTGCGCCACGATCTCAATTCGCATTGCGGTCGGGTCCGCTATCCCGATCCACGCCACCGTGAAGTTGCCCGCCTCGACCGCGATGCGGCAGGCCTCGCGGAACAGCTCGTTCCGGTCACGCACGCGGACGATCAGCGAATTGATGCCACTGAGGACGGCATAGACGCGATTCAGATGGCTAATCCGCCGCTCGGAGCGCTTGCGCTCGGTGCTGTCGCGGGCGATCTTCGACGCCCCGACGATCCGCCCGTGTGCATCCAGGATCGGGGAAATGCTGAGAGATACGTCCACCACGGTGCCATCCTTGCGGCGCCGCACGGTCTCGAAGTGCCTGACCCGCTCCCCGCCACGCAACCGCTCGAGGATGGCGTCCTCCTCGTGCAGCCGATCGGGCGGGATGAGTAGCCGGATGGACTGACCGACGGCCTCCTCGACCTCGAAGCCGAACAGTCGTTGGGCGCCCCCATTCCAGCTGGTGATGACGCCGTCCAGTGTCTTGCCGATGATGGCGTCGTCGCTCGACTCGACGATTGCGGCCATTCGGGCGCGGATCTCTTCGGCGCGAGTGCGCTCGGTCACGTCCTCTCCGATCCCGGCCATTCCATTAACCTGTCCGTCGGCAGAGCGCAGCACGATGTTCGTCCAGCGAATGAGCCGCCGTTCGCCGCTGCGGGTCAGAATCTCATTCTCGTGATGCCAAGCACTCGGCGAGTCTGCGAGCACGGCCGCAAATACCCGGGCGATCTGCGGTGCCTCATCGCGCGGGACGAACACGTCGAACCAATCTCTGCCGAGCACTTCATCCCGCCGCCAGCCACTCAGCTGCAGAAGGAAGTCATTGCAGTAGACCACCTGTGCGTCACGATCGAGGATCACTGATGCGAGGCGCACGTTGCCCAGTATGTCGCTGAAGCGCCGTTCGCTTTCGCGCAGTTCGTCGAGGGCACGCTTACTATCGGTGATGTCTTCGGCGACACCGGCAACGCGGATGATCTCTCGGTCATCGTCGAGCACCGGAAAGGCCCGATCTCGGATCCAGCGGACCTCTCCGTCCGGACGCACGATGCGATATTGCTCATCGAACGTTCCCGCGGTCTGCTTGGTGCGCACGGCCTCCTGGACCCGTTCTCGGTCCAGCGGGTGTACGGCCTCGAACCAGAGGTACAGGGCGGCATAGAGCTCGGCGGGATCGCGCCCCCAGATGTCGCGGAAGCCCGGACTTACGTAAAGCATCTCGTGCTTCAACCGATCGGTGAGCCAGAAGACCTCGCGGATGGACTCCGTCACCTCGCGAAAACGACGATCCGATTCCCGCAACCGGTCCTCCGAGCGCTTACGCTCGGTGATGTCCTGGATGAGCGAGATGAAATGCACGGCCTCGCCGTCATCGCGCCGCACGATGGAGGTGATGACGTGGGTCCAGACCGGCTCCCCGGCACTTGAGATCAGCCGGACATCCAGCTGATATTCGGCCAGTCTCCCCTCGATCGCCCACGTTCGCGCCGCGACGGTGCTCGCGATGTCACTTGGGTGTGTCACGGCACGGATGTCGAGCGCCAGAATCTCCTGATGCGTGTAGCCGAGGAGTTTGCAGAACCGGTCGTTGACGCTGAGGAATCGTCCGGCCGCATCACTGTGCACCACCCCGACCGCCAGGCGTTCAAACATGGAGCGATACCATTGCTCCCGTGGCCCGAGGGTGCGCAGCGTCGCAATCACGATGGTTCCCTCAGGATCAGTGATGGGCTGCAGGCTGATTTCGAGCGGCAGCTCGACGCCGTCCTTGCGTACGGCACTGAGGTTGATGCCGACTCCCATGGGGCGCGCGCGGGGCTGAGTGAAGTATTGTGAGCGCTGCGCCGCGTGGCTGCGCCGCAGGCCCGATGGGACCAGCAGCTCGAGCGGCGCGCCCTCCAGCTCTTGCGGTTCGTACCCCAACATCGCGGCCGCGCCTGCGTTGACGAGGAGAATCGTGCCGGCGGCGTCGACGGCCAAGCCCGCGTCTGGCATCGAGGCGAGCACCTCTTGAACGCGACTCTGCGGTCCTTTCGTCCGGTCCGTCACGGCGGATTACCTGCTCCTCGTAATTCCTCGTGCTCCCCCAGTCGCCACCCGCCGCTCCTGTCGCGGATCGGTCGTTACAACGGGGGCGCCGAAAAATATCCGCGTGCGGAATCAGGACCGGTCGGGACCGCGGCCGGGTAACGACACGTTCCCGGCGTTCTGACGATCCCGGCGCGGACCCGTGCCGGCGCCGATCGTTGTTGACTGCTCGGTTTCAGTCTACACCCGAAATGGCCCCCGTGGTTTCGGTCTGTCTGAGTTCGTTGCGTTGGGCCGCAGTTGTCTCAACGCGCCGACGTGCGGCCCGAAACGCCCGCGGATCACTGGGCCGCTCTCCGCTCGGACAGCCTGAGATAGGGCATTTTCCGTGCCTGTGTGATCGGACATCGGACGGCTGTCCGGCAGACAATCGCAATCTTAAGAAAACTTCAGGAAAACCCGATTCGCCCGCCAGACCGTTGCCGCAGCCCCATATCGTGCCCCGATATCTGTGCATCCCCACCGCGCAGAGCGCGTTCGCACGGTTGTTGCGCCCGCGGCTGGATCGCAGGTCGGGACACAGACGTCCGCGCCGATCCAATGCGCCTGATCCGGGCATGGACTACACCTGCTGAGCAGGGCTCTTGACATGCCAGCTTTTACTTGCCTATTATTTAGGCAAGTATTGTATTGCATATAGAGATGACCGGACAGGACGATACTGACGCACTGTTCAAGGCGCTCGCCGACCCCAGCCGGCGCCGGCTCCTCGACCTGCTGCATAGCCACGACGGCCGCACGCTGACTGAGTTGTGCACGCACCTGGACATGACCCGACAGGGCGTGACGCAGCATCTGGATGTCCTGGAGGCTGCGAATCTCGTCGCCACAGTGCGGCGCGGCCGCGAGAAGCTGCACTTCCTCAACCCGGTGCCGCTGCAGGAGATCTACGAGCGATGGATCGCCAAGTTCGAGAAGCCGCGCCTGAAGGCGCTTGCCGATCTGAAGAGACGACTGGAGAAGGCCCATGGCTAGATCGACGTTCCTCTACGTGACCTATATCCGTACCACGCCCGAGCGGCTCTGGTCGGCACTGACCCATGACGCGCAGTTCATGCAGCGCTACTGGTTCGGCACGCACTGCGAGAGCCACTGGACCGCCGGCTCTCCTTGGAAGATGGTGCGCCCCGATGGCATCGTCACGGATGCCGGCGAGATTCTTGAGTCCGACCCGCCGCGACGGCTGGTGATTCGCTGGTGGCACCAGAACCGGCCTGAGATCAAAGCCGAGGGCGAATCGCTCTGTGTCATCGAGCTCGAGCCAAACGGCGCGGCGGTCAAGCTCACCATCACCCACACCCTCGAGCGCGAGCCCTCGCAGTTGATCACGGCGGTATCCGGTGGATGGCCGAAGATCCTTTCGAATCTCAAGTCTCTGCTGGAGACCGGCGAGGTTGCGTTGAAGGACGCCTATCGGAGCGAATGCGCTCGCTGATCCCTTAGCCCGGCAGTCGCCCCTCGGACGCCAGCTTGGCAGCAATGCCGTCGAATGCAGTCCAGGTCGCACGCGCCAGTGCGCCGCCGACGCTGACGCGGCGCACGCCCAAGGCAGCCAGGTCCGCCACCGCAACCCCCGTACCGGACAGATTCGCATTCACCGGCTTGTCGAGCGACTTGACCAGTCGCTCGATCACGCCGAGCTCCTTGATCCCCGGCGCATACAGGCAGTCCGCCCCCGCCCTGCTGTAGGCGGCGAGCCGCGCGATCGTCATGTCGAGGTCGGGTTGTCCCAGCCAAAATCCCTCGCAACGCGCGACGAGGATCACGTCCTGTCGGCTTCGATCGATCGCCTCGCGCGCGGCGCGCACCCGGCGGGCCGCCTCCTCGAGCGGGTAGAGGCCGGCACCGAGGCGATCTTCAATCGACAGACCCGCGACCCCGGTGTCGATGCAGCGCGCAACGTTGTGCGCGACGCCCTCAGGCGAGTCGGCGAAGCCTGACTCGAAATCCGCGTTGACCGGCAGATCGGTCACGCCGACCAAAAAGCGCAGGTGCGCCAGCACCTCGTCCACGGTCATTTCACCGTCGGCCCGTCCGAGCGCCCAGGCCGCCCCGGCGCTCGTCGAGGCGAGCGCCTTGAAACCGAGCTTCGCCAGCCGGATGGCGCTGCCGCCATCCCAGGGATTCGGCAACACGAAGCATCCGGACTGATGAAGCGCGCGGAACGCGGCGCGACGTTCGGCAATGCTGCTCATACTCGCTCTCCTACTGCGCCGGCGGTGG
>DAIDHH010000169.1 GCA_027452045.1 Gammaproteobacteria bacterium | reverse complement strand
GCTGGGGAGTAGTTACACGGATTAAACCGATGTGTCCCGCGGCTTCGCAGTGGCGCCCTGCCAGCCGAGCTCGATCTGGGTCCAGCCCTGGCAGTGGCGGGCAATGTGACTGGCGAGAAGCGCCGCGTGCTCGGGGCGCGCATTGAGCGCCGGCACGTATTCGAAGCGCTGTCCGCCGGCCCCGAGGAAGGCGGCCCGATTCTCGACGTCGATCTCTTCCAGCGTTTCCAGGCAATCGACCGCGAAGCCCGGACACACGACCGTGACGTCATTTATGCCGCGCGCGGGCATCTGCGCGAGCGTCTCCATGGTGTACGGGCGCAGCCATTCGGCCGGTCCGAAGCGGGACTGGAAGGCGACACTCCACTGCCCTTCCTCGAGCAGCAGTTCCTCGGCGAGCAGGCGTGCGGTCTTCTGACACTTGCAGAAGTACGGATCGCCCTGGTGGAAGTAGCTCTCCGGAATACCATGGAAGGAGATCAGGAGGTGAGCGGTGCGGCCGCGCGAGCGCCAGTGCTCCACGACGCTCTCGCGCAGCGCCTCGATGTACTCCGGCTGGTCGTGGTACTCGGCGATGAAGCGCAGCTCCGGAAGCCAGCGCCAGCGCGAGAGCTCGGCGTTCACCTGGTCGTAGACCGCGCCGGTGGTCGCGCCGCAGTACTGCGGAAACATCGGGAGGACGAGGATCCGCTGCGCGCCCGAATCGCGCAGCCGCGAGAGCCCCTCGGGCACGCTCGGGCCGCCGTAGAGCATGCCGAGCTCCACCGAGAACGGGGCCAGCATCCGTTGTGCGAGCGTACTCGTGAGCGCCGCCTTGAGCCGCTCGCATTGGTCGAGGAGCGGAGAGCCCCGGGACGTCCATACCTTGCGGTACTTCGGGGCCACCTTCGCCGGCCGCAAGGGCAGGATGAGCCCATAGAGGATGGGCAGCCACAGCGCCCGGGGCAGGTCCACCACGCGCCGGTCGCCGAGCATCCGGGCTAGGAAGCGGCGCACGTCACGCGGTCGGGGCGAGTCCGGCGTGCCGGAGTTCACCAGCAATATGCCTATGCGCTCCGCCGTGTCGCGGTGGAAATCAGGAGAGGTGTGGTAGCGCATGCCGGTCAAGATACCCCAGGGCGCCGGCCGGCAACCAGGGTCTTGCGGGAAATCCCTAGGGACCCGCCGAAGCGCGGTCCGTGGGGCTCAGCTGCCTTGTGAGACATCGACGCACAGGTATTTGATTTCCGTGTAATCGAGGATGCCGTGGCGGGAGCCCTCGCGGCCGATGCCCGACTCCTTGATGCCCCCGAACGGGGCGAGTTCGGTGGATATGAGCCCGGTATTGAGCCCCACGATCCCGTACTCGAGCGCCTCGGCGACGCGCCAGGCACGCGCAAGATCGCGGGTGTAGAAGTAGGCGGCCAGCCCGAACTCGGTGTCATTGGCCATGCCGATCGCCTCGGCCTCGCTCTCGAAGCGAAACAGCGGCGCCACCGGCCCGAAGGTCTCCTCGCGCGCAATCTCCATCCCCACCCTCACCCCGGTGAGCACCGTGGGCTCGAAGAACGTCCCCCCGAGCGCGTGACGCTTGCCCCCGAGGACCACGCGCGCCCCCTTGGAGAGGGCGTCCTCGATGTGCCGCTCGACCTTGGCGACGGCCTTCGCATCGATCAACGGCCCCTGATCGGTGGGGCCGGCCAGTCCATCCCCCACGCGCAGCTTCGAGACCGCATCCACCAGCTTGGCGGCAAACGCCTCGTACACCCCCGCTTGCACGAGCAAGCGATTGGCGCACACGCACGTCTGACCCGCATTGCGGTACTTGCTGGCCATCGCCCCGGCCACCGCCGCATCCAGGTCCGCATCCTCGAACACGATGAACGGCGCATTGCCCCCAAGCTCCAGCGACACCTTCTTCACCGTCCCCGCGCACTGGGCCATCAAGCGCTTGCCCACCGCCGTCGAGCCGGTGAAGGAGAGCTTGCGCACCCGCACATCGCCGGTCAGCTCCCCGCCAATGGCCGGCGCATCCTGACCGGTCACCACGTTGAACACTCCCGCAGGCACCCCGGCCCGCTCGGCGAGCTCCGCCAGCGCCAGCGCCGAGTACGGGGTCTGAATCGCCGGCTTGCACACCACCGTGCACCCCGCCGCCAGCGCAGGGGCCGCCTTGCGCGTGATCATCGCCGCCGGAAAATTCCACGGCGTGATCGCCCCCACCACCCCAACGGGCTGGCGCAGCACCATCAGCCGCTTGTCCCTCTGGTGCCCGGGTATCAGCTCCCCGTAGAGACGTTTGCCCTCCTCCGCAAACCACTCGATGAAGGAGCCCGCATAGGCAATCTCCCCACGCGACTCCGCCAGCGGCTTGCCCTGCTCGGCAGTCATCAGCCGCGACAGATCCTCCTGGTGCTCCATCACCAGCTCGTACCAGCGCCGCAATATCCCCGCTCGCTCCTTGCCCGTGCGCCCAGCCCACCCACCAAAGGCACCGTGCGCCGCCGCAATCGCCTCCCGCGTCTCCTGCGCACCCATGTCCGGCACCGTCCCAAGCCGCTCCCCAGTGGCAGGGTTCATCACCTCCACCACCGCACCTCCCTGCGCATCCACCCACCGTCCACCTACATAACACCGCGTTCGAAGCAACCTCGGATCGGCGAGTGTCAGCATGGCTCAGTTCTCCTCATTCTCGTCCGTCGCGCGCTCTTTGCTCAGATTCTCGCCGAGGAACGCCAGGGTGCGTTGCCGCGCGAGAGCGGCTGCCGCCGGGTCGTAGCTCGCACGCAAGTCGCAGTTAAATCCGTGCCCGGCGCCCTCGTAGAGGTGGAAGATGCCCGCCGGGTGCAATGTCTTCATCCGCTCGATGTCATCGAGTGGAATGCTCTTGTCGGCGGTGCCGAAGTGATACATCACCGGGCAGCGCGGCGGCGCGCCGGCATCCTGCGCCCGGCCGTAATACACCACGGCGCAGTCGAGCGGCAGCAGACAGGCGGCGCGGTAGGACTGCGCGCCGCCCCAGCAATAGCCCACCGCGGCCACGCGCCCGGAGTGGTGCACCGCGGCGACCGCCGCCGCAATATCCTTCAGCGTCTCCTGCGGCTTGAGCTCCTGCATGTAGCCGCGGCCCTCCTCGATCTCGGGCGGCGAGTAGCCGAGCTCGATGCCTCTGCGGATACGGTCGAACATCGCCGGAGCGATGGCGGTGTACCCGGCGCTCGCGAAGCCGTCGGTCACGGCGCGGATGTGGGCATTGACGCCGAAGATCTCCTGGATCACGACCACAGCGCCGCGGGGCTTGCCGCTCGGCGCAGCGAGATAGGCCTGGAGATCATGTCCGTCCCGGGCCATGAGGGTGGTGAAATCGCCCATGTTAAGAACCTCGCGCCGATGCGCGGATGCAGGTGGGACCTCACAGCATAGCGCCTGTGGCGAGGGGCTGGAAAGGCACCCTCGGGCGACGGGCTGTTTGGCTCCCGGCGAGCGGCCCGTGATAGCCTAGGGCCGACTGGGACCTGAGCGTCCCCTGGGGAGGGGTTCATGCTCGTCGGCTCGAGCGTCCGGCGCGTGGCGATCGTGGGAGGACTGCGCATCCCATTCGCCCGCGCTCATACCGCGTACGCGACCGTGGGCAACCAGGAGATGCTCACGGCCGTGCTGCGCGGCATGGTCGAGCGCTTCGAGCTGCACGGCGTGCGGCTGGGCGATGTCATCGCCGGGGCGGTCATCAAACACTCCCGCGACTACAACCTGACGCGCGAAAGCGTGCTCTCGAGCGGGCTCGACCCGCAGACCCCGGGGCTCGACGTGCAGCGCGCGTGCGGCACGAGCCTCGAGGCCGCCGTCGCCCTCGGCAACAAGATCGCCCTTGGTCAGATCGACAGCGGCATCGCCGCCGGCGTGGACACCATCAGCGATCCGCCCGTGGTCTATCCGCGTCCCTACCAGCGGTTGCTGCTCGCGAGCTACCACGGCAAGACCCTTGGCCAGCGCCTATCGCCCTGGCTGGGCCTGCGCCTGAAGCACTTCAAGCCCGTGCTGCCGGGCGTGGTCGAGCCGCGCACCGGGCTGTCCATGGGCCAGAGCACCGAGCTCATGGTGCAGCGCTGGCAGATTCCGCGCGAGGAGCAGGACAGGCTCGCCTACGAGAGCCACATGAACGCCGCGGCCGCCTGGCGCGAGGGGTTCTATGACGATCTGGTGATGCCCTTCCTCGGGCTCAAGACAGACAACAACATCCGTCCCGACACCTCCATCGAAAAGCTCTCCAAGCTCGGCGCGAGCTTCGATCCGCGTGAGGGCACACTCACGGCGGGCAATAGCACGCCGCTCACCGACGGGGCGAGCGGCGTGCTGCTCGCCTCGGAACAATGGGCCGAGCGGCGCAAGCTCCCCGTGCTCGCGTACCTGCGCTACGGCAAAGTCTGGGCCGTGGATTTCGTGAGTGGCCGTGAAGGGCTGCTCATGGCGCCCGCCTACGCGGTGCCCGCCATGCTGCGCGATGCGGGACTCGCGCTTCAGGATTTCGACTATTACGAGATCCACGAGGCCTTCGCCGCGCAGGTGCTCTGCACGCTCGCCGCGTGGCAGTCGGCGGAGTTCTGCCGCGAATCGCTCGGTCTCGATGCTCCGCTCGGCGCCATCGAGCGCTCGCGACTCAACATGAAGGGCGGGAGCGTCGCCATCGGTCATCCCTTCGGGGCCACCGGCACGCGCATCGTGGCCTCACTTGCCAAACTCCTCGCCGCCGATCCGGCCGCCCGGCGCGGGCTGATTTCCGTCTGTACCGCCGGCGGGATGGGGGTGACCGCCATTCTGGAGAAATGACGGCGCCTCCCGCGAGGGTGTCGCGGGGGCGTGCTGGAGCAGACTATCGGGACGCGTAGCGCGACCGGCGCGCCCGCAGAACAAACGCAGACGTGCGCAAGCACGCGAGGAGGGTGGGCGCATAGAGGAGAAGGGGCCGGGCCGACTTTCCAGTGTTGACTCGATGGCACGGGGGGACCGAATGGGTCAGACGCCTTTTGAAGACAGCCAGACCCTGCGCTCGAATCTCGGGGTGCTGCTCGGCGAGACGCCGCTGTTTCGCGGGCTGGATCCGGCGCTGCTCGGCCGGATCGCGGCCTCGGCGCAGTGGCTGTCGCTCCCGGGCGGCGCGACGTTATTCTCCGCGGGCGAGGCGGCCGATGCGCTCTACGTGGTGCTGAGCGGCTCGCTCGGCGTGATGTCTCCCGACAGCCGCGCCCAGAGACGGTTCGTGGCTCGCCTCGCCGCCGGGGAGTCGGTCGGGGAGATGGGCCTGATCTCCGGCCGGCCGCGCCTCTTCAGCGTCGTCGCATTGCGCAACACAGAGCTCGCGCGCATCTCGAGCAAGGCGTTCAACGAGGTTCTGCGCGGTGAGCCCGAGGCGATGCTGCGCATCGCGCAGCTGATGGTCGAGCGCCTCGAGGAGGCGGAGGGGGTGCGCCGGACGCACCCGCGTGGGGCCTACACGTTCACGGTCCTGCCCCAGAGCCTGGAGGTCGATTTCGCGGCGTTCTCGACCGCCCTGGTCAAGGCGCTTTCGGAGTTCGGGCGGGCGGAACTGGTCTGGAGCGTGCGGGCCCGGACGCACACCAGCCAATGGTTCAACGACATCGAGGCTGCAAACGACTATGTCGTGTACGTGGCCGACCCCACCCCGGACCGCTGGACCAAGCTCTGCGAGCGCCAGGCGGACGCGCTGCTGCTGCTGGCCCGGGCGGAAAGTCCGGCGGGCAGCTGGGCGGCGCTGCGCTGGCCGCACGATCACAGCCTGACACCGCAGCGCTGGGAGCTGGTGCTGGCGCACGACAGTGAGATCGAGACCGGGGCCGCGGCCCGCTGGCTCGTCAACCTCCCCGACATTCCCCATCATCACGTCCAGACACCCGCGGACTATGCCCGGCTCGCCCGCTCGCTCACGGGCCGCGGCGTCGGACTCGTGCTCTCGGGGGGCGGCGCGCGCGGCTTTGCGCACATCGGCGCGGTCAAGGCGTTGCGCGAGGCCGGCATTCCCATTGACCTGGTGGGCGGCACCAGCATGGGAGCCATTCTCGGCGCCGGCGTCGCTTCGCGCTGGAGCATGCAGGAGCTCACCGAGCGTTTCCGGCACTACTTCGTGGTCTTGCGGCCGTTGCGCGATTACACGCTGCCCTTCGTGTCCCTGGTGTCGGGCCACAAGGTGAGCCGCATGCTGTACGAGGCCTTCGGTGACCTCGCCATCGAGGACCTGCCGCTCGCATTCTTCTGCGTATCGTCCAATCTGACCTCCGGCCGCGCACATGTCCATCGGCGCGATGCGTTGTGGCGCGCCCTGCGGGCTTCCGTCTCCGTCCCCGGAGTGCTGCCGCCCGTCGTGCACGGCGGCGAGGTGCTGGTCGATGGCGGTGCCATGAACAACCTGCCGGTCGATGTCATGCTGGAGATGGGACGGGGGCCGGTCATCGGCAGTGACGCCGGCGCCGACCGCGCCTTCGCCACCAGCGGCGACGATATCGACGTGCCGCTGCCCTGGCAGATCATGCGCTGGGTGAGGACTCGGCGGCACCTGCCCAACATCTTCCAGATCCTGTGGCGCACCGGCATGGTCAACAGCAACGCCATCACGGCCGGTCAGCGCGGCAGGGCGGACCTCTTGCTGCAGCCGCCGCTCGCGGAGATCGACATGCTCAACTGGAAGGCGTTCGACCGCGCCGTCCAG
>DAIDHH010000168.1 GCA_027452045.1 Gammaproteobacteria bacterium | reverse complement strand
GTAGGACTCGGCGCCCGGGGCGAAGACCAGGCTGATGCGCTCATCGGCCGGAGTTTTCGCCGCCATGGCCTGCACCGCGGCCTGGATCGTCTTCGGCTCGGGCAGCACGAAGCGCCCGGCGCGGTTCTTGAGCATCGCCTCTCCGAGCCGGGCCTTCGCGATGGCCTGCTTGAAGCTGATGCCGATGTAGGCGATCGAGTAGGGCGTGCCCTTGCAGGCATTGACCATGCCGGGGTTGCCCTCGGCGCCGATCCCACCCTGCACGGCCGGCCAGCTGATCGTGGTGCCGTAGCCCACGGAGTTGTTCCAGGAGGGGGTGCTGAAGGAGAGGTACTGGGAGAAGATGAAGGTGTCACCGCTCCCGTCGGTGCGATGGATCAGCACGATCTGCTTGTGCGGCAGGCGCACACCGGGGTTCATCGCGCGCACCGCCGGGGCGTCCCAGTAGCGGATCTTCCCGGAATACATGTCCGCGAGCACCGGGCCACTCAGGCGCAGGTGCCGGCCGTTGAGGCCCGGGAGGTTGTAGTTGATCATCTGCGAGGAGATGGTCAGCGGGATGTTCAGGATCGCCGGGTGCATCTTGATCTGGGCATTGCTCATGTAAGCATCCGATGCCCCGATCTGCGCAATCCCCGAGACGGCCTCGGAAATGCCCGTGCCGCTGCCGGTCGACTGCGTGGTGATCTGCACGCCCGGATGCGACTTGCCGTAGACCGGCACCCACAGGTTGAACAGCGGGTACAGGAGCGAGGAGCCGGTCTCGAGGATGCGCGTCTGCGCCAGCGCGGCGTGGCTCGCCATCATCGTGCCCATCGCCAGGGTGGCCGCGAGGACCACGGATGTCTTCCGGCGGGAAGCGCCAGTTTTCATGCTCATGTCGTTACCTTTATGGGAGAAGGGACAGTGCCTTATCGGAAGTGGGGTGCCTCTACAGGGCGCGTAATGTACGCGGCCATTGTGACGATTTGGTGACAGGGCGGATTTTCGTACAAAATCAATGAAAAACAAATGCTTGTGCGCGAGGTAAAGTGCCTGGCAGGGGCACGCTACCGGGGGCGGACCGAAGGCAGGTGCCGGGGGCGTCCCCGCGCCGCAAGCCGGGGCGAGCGCTCGGGCGTTCCGGGCCGGCGCACGGGCGCGCCCTGCGCTGCGTTCCCCGGGGAGCGCGCCTGAGGCGCGAGCGCGCAGCGCCCTCCCACGGGCGAGACATGCCCCGGGCGCATCGGCTAAGGTGCGCCCCCATGGGGGGCGCGCCTTCAGAGCGCTCGACACCGAAAGATTGACTCATGAACGACACCGCACGCACGACAGGGCGGAACGCCGCGCTCGGGGAATTCACCTTCCGCGGCATGGTGATCGGGGTGCTCATCACCCTGGTGTTCACCGCCGCCAACGTCTACTTCGGGCTCAAGGCGGGCCTCACCTTCTCGACCTCGATTCCCGCGGCCGTCATCTCGATGGCCATCCTGCGAGCCCTCGGCGGGGCCACCATGCAGGAGAACAATATCGTGCAGACCGTGGCCTCCGCGGCCGGCACCCTCTCGAGCATCATTTTCGTGCTGCCGGGACTGGTCATCGTCGGCTGGTGGACGGGCTTCCCGTTCTGGATGTCCTTCGCCATCTGTGCAACCGGCGGCATCCTCGGGGTCATGTACACCATCCCGCTGCGCCGGGCGCTGGTGACCGACTCGGATCTCCCGTACCCCGAGGGGGTCGCCTGTGCCGAGGTGCTCAAGGTCGGGGCGGGCGAGGCGCACGACGCCGACATCGAGGCGGTCGAGAGCGGGGGCGCCGGGTTGAAGGCGGTGCTGGTGGGTAGCATCGTGTCCGCGGTGTTCTACGTCGTGGTGCAGACGCAGATATTCACCAGCGATGTGGTTCGGTACTTCCGCATCGGCCGCTCGGGGGCCGCCAGCGGATTCGATTTCGCGCTCTCCTTTGCGCTGTTCGCCATCGGCCACCTGGTGGGCCCCGCGGTGGGTCTTGCCATGCTGGTCGGTGCGCTGATCGGCTGGGGGTGGGGCGTCCCTCACTTCCTGCTGTCGCATGCGGCGGCCGGTTCCGCGGCCACCGTGGCGCAGGGGGCCTGGAGCCACTACGTGCGCTTCGTCGGCGCGGGCACCATCGGAGTCTCGGCGATCTGGACGCTCGCCACGCTGGTGAAGCCCGTGATCAAGGGCATCGCCGGAGCCATGGCTTCCTCGCGGGCGCGCAAGGCAGGCAGGGGGCACACGCTCGCGCGCACCGAGCACGACATTCCGCTCGGCACCGTGGGCCTGGTGTCGCTCGCCTGCTTCGTGCCCATGGGCTGGCTGCTGTGGCATTTCAGCGTCATCAGCGGCCTGGGACGCTTCGGGGTGGTGCTCGCCGTGGGGGGGGTGATCTTCGTCGCCATCATGGGCTTTCTCGTGTCCACCGTGTGCGGCTACATGGCCGGCCTCATCGGCTCATCGAACAGCCCGCTCTCGGGAATCGGCATCCTGGTGGTGGTGATCTTCGGGCTGATGCTGGTCGCGGGTTTCGCATCGCGCCTGCCTCCCGATGCGGGGCGCGCGCTGGTCGCGTTCGCGCTGTTCGTCACCGCGGTGGTCTTCTCGGTGGCGACCATCGCCAACAACAACCTGCAGGACCTCAAGACCGGGCAGCTGGTCGATGCCACGCCCTCCAAGCAGCAGTGGGCGCTGGTGGTGGGGGTCATCGCCGGGGCGCTCGTCATCCCTCCGGTGCTCGACCTCGTCAACCGCGCCTACGGGTTCCTCGGCGCCCCGGGGGCGAATCCGGCGCACGCGCTGCCCGCGCCCCAGGCGGGGCTCATCTCGGCGCTCGCCCAGGGAGTGATCCAACACAACATCGACTGGAGCGCCATCCTGATCGGTGGGGCGATCGGGGCGGTCATCATCGGGGCGGATCTGCTCCTCAAGCGCACCTCGAAAATCCTGAGCCTGCCGCCGCTTGCCGTCGGACTCGGCATCTACCTGCCCACCGCGAGCACGCTCATGATCGTCGTGGGATCGGTGGTGGGCTGGTGGTTCAACCGGCGCGCCGATCGCGCGCCGCGCTCCGAGGCGGTCAAGCAGCTCGCGGTGCTGCTCGCCTCGGGACTGATCGTCGGGGAGAGTCTCCTCGGGGTGGTGTTTTCGGCGCTCGTCGTCTTCACCGGCAAGGCCGCGCCCATCGGCCTGGTGGGACCTGGCTTCGCGAACGCCTCCATGTGGCTCGGCGGAGTGGCCTTCGCGGCCGTGATCTACGTCCTTTACCGATGGCTGCCGACCCTCGTGCGCAGCGCGCCGGGAGAGCCGCGCGCACGATCCTGATCACGCCGGCCTCACCGGGCGGTGGCCGCTCACCTCGGCGCCCGTGTGCCGGTCGAGCCGCGCATAGGCGAGCACCGCGAGCAGGCCGAAGGCGCCCATGAGGATGAGCGAGAGGCGGAAGTCAAAGGGAGAAAGCGTCGCGGAGTGACGCAACAGGCGGCTGAAGTTCAGCGTGAGCGCCGCGGCGGCCACGCCCACCGCCATGGCGATCTGCTGCGTGAGGGAGAACAGCACGCTCGCCGGCGAGCGCTCCTCCTCGCTCACCTCCGCAAAGGTCGTGAACAGCATCGCGGTGAACTGCATGGAGCGGCTGGCGCCGGCGATGAGGAGAATGAGGGCCGTCCACGCCAGGGGCAGGGCCGGGGAGAGCATCGCGCAGGCAGCGATGCCGGCGGCGACGATCGCCCCATTCACGATGAGCACATGGCGCAGCCCGAAGCGGCGGATGATGGGGTTGGTCACGGCCTTCATCAACAGGTTGGCCAGCATGTAGATGAGCAGCACCATGCCCGCCTGGAGCGGGGTGTAGCCGTAGGCCACCTCGAGCATGAGCGGCAGGAGAAACGGCGTGGCGCTGATCGCGGCGCGCGTGATGCCGCCGCCGGAGACCGAGGCGATGAAGAACTCGCGCCGGCGCAGCACCGACAGTTGCACCAGGGGCGAGTGCGCCGCATCGAGATGACGCACGGCGGCAACGCCCGCCGCCGCGGCGCAGGCGATCAGGGCGAAGGCAACCGGCACGTTGATCTTCTGGCCGGCGATGAGATCGAGGCCGTAGGTGAGGCAGCCGACGGCGAGCGCGAGCAGCACGAACCCCCTGCCGTCGAAGGCGGTGCGCTCCCCGGCCTTGTGGTTGGGAATGAGCGACAGCACGAGGGCGACCGCGGCGATGCCGAAGGGCAGGTTGACGTAGAAGATCCAGCGCCACGAGAGCGCATCGGTGATGAAACCGCCGAGCGCCGGTCCGATGACCGGGGCGAGCAGACTCGGCCAGACGAGCGTCGAGAGCGTCTGCATGAGCTCGTGCTTTTCCGTGTTGCGCAGGACGATCAGCCGCCCGACCGGTGACATCATGGCCGCCGAGCCGCCCTGCACGAGGCGCGCGCCGATGAAGGCGGCGAAGCTGCCCGAGAGGCCGCAGGCCATGGAGGAGAGCGTGAACACGACGATCGCCCCGGCAAAGAGGTTGCGTGGGCCAAAGCGCTCGGCGAGCCAGGCGCTCGCGGGGATGCACACGGCCGCAGCGAGAGCGTATGCGGTGATGCCCTCGCTCACCCGCGCGGCGTTGGTCGCGAAGCTGTGCGCCATCGCCGGAAGCGCCGTGACGATGATCGTCGAGTCGAGGTTCTGCATGAAGTTCGCGCACGCGACGATGAGCGCGATGTGCATCGAAGGCCGGCGGAGGGAGGCGAGGAGATCGCGAAGCTCTGGCATCGGCGAGAGTGTACCTTGGCCCGCCCGGCGCCCGGCCCGATCTCCTCCTTCAGGAGGATATGCCGTGCCGGTGCGCCCGAGGGGACTTGCCGCACGGTGCGCTCACGCGAAACGCCGCAGATCGAACGCGCCGGCCTCGATCGGCGGCTCGCGATGCGCGACCAGGGCGGCGATGAGCTCCGCGGTGGGCGCCGCCAGTGTCAGACCGAGGTGTTGGTGCCCGGTGGCGTAGAACAGCTCGGCCCTGCACGGGGCGCGCCCGATGGCGGGCAGGTAGTCGGGCAGCGTCGGGCGCGAGCCCACCCAGCCCTGTCCGGCGGGACGGGGGTAACCGAGTCCGCGTAGCCGCCTGCGCAGGCGCTCGAGCTTGCGCGGATCGGGCGGCGCGCCATGGCGCTCGAACTCGAGGTAGCTCGTCGCCCGCAGCCGGCCGTCCATGGGCGTGACCACGATACTCTGGTCCGCATAAACGACAGGAGCGCTCGCGAGCGGCAGCTCCCCCGGCATTTCGAGGTGATAACCGCGCTCGGCGGTCAACGGTGCCCGCAGGCCGAAGCGGGCGAGCAGCGGCGGGGATTCCACGCCGGCGCACACCACTGCGGCGGGAAGTGACAGCACGCGCTCCTCGGTGCGGATCCCGATGCGATCGCCCAGTGGGAACATCTCCCGGACCTCGGTCCGGGCGAACCTCGCGCCCGCTGCGAGCGCCGCCTCGACCAGTGCGTTGGCAAGTCCTCGAGGGTCGATGACATGCGCGCTGTCCGGAAAATGGCAGCCGGCCGCATTCGCCGCGCCCGCGCGCGCCGCGAGCGTCTGCAACAAGGCAGCGGGCGCAGGAACTGCCCGTACGCCGAGTGCCTGTGCGTTGCGCAGGGCGTGCGCCGCCTGAGCGTGGTTCCTCGGACCCAGCCATACCGAGTAGTGACCATTGCGGCACAGCAGCTCTCGCCGGCCGATCTCACGCAGATACCCCTCGAGGACCCGGGCGGCGGGGCGTACCAGGGCGGCGAGCGCCGGGGTGTTGCGCGCCTGGCGGAACGCCGCGTGCGCGAAGCCGAGGATCCAGGGGGCAAGCGGCAGCCAACGGCGTGCCGGCACGTGCAGCGGCCCTCCGAAGAGCGTGAGCTCGCGCCAGAACGAGCGCAGCAAGGCTGGGCAGGGGAGCGGCTGCAGCTGCTCGGTGGCGATGTGACCGGCATTCCCGTAGGAGGCGCCCCCGAGGGCGGGCTCGGAGCGATCGATCAGCAGCACCTTGCGTCCTTCGCGCGCCAGCGCCCACGCCGTTGCGCAGCCGACGATGCCGGCGCCGATCACGGCTATGCGCTCCGAGGTCGCATCGCTCCCGGAGGGATGCGGGGCATTGAGGCTCACTCGTATATCGTATACGATCCAGAACCTCGTGCAACGCGGAGGGTGGTGCTTGTCCTCATCCCTGGCGCCGATGACTTGCGGCTGGGCCGGAGTGATTCCCGCGGTGACGACACAGTTCGACACCGCACTCGAGGTGGACCTTGCCGCGACGCGGGCCGTGCAGAGCGCGCTGCTCGAGGCGGGCGTGCACGGACTGGTGGTGCTCGGCACCGTGGGGGAGAACAACTCGCTCACGGCGGCGGAGAAGCGCGCGGTGCTCGAGGCGGCGCTCGAGGTTGCCCGTGGCCGGGTGCCGGTGATCGCCGGTGTCTCGGAGCTCACGACCGCGGCGGCGGTGGCTTTTGCCCGCGATGCCGCTCGGCTCGGCGCGAGCGGCCTCATGGTCCTGCCGGCCATGGTCTACGTCCCCACCGCCGTGGAGCTCGAGACTCATTTCCGCTCGGTCGCCGCGGCGACCCCGCTGCCCATCATGCTGTACAACAACCCGCCGGCCTATCGCGTCGGGATCGATCTCGACTCGCTCGCGCGCCTTGCGGATGTGCCGAACATCGTGGCGGTGAAGGAGTCGGCGCCGGACTCGCGTCGATTCACGGACGTCCTGAATGCCTGCGGCACGCGCTTCGCGCTGTTCGCCGGTCTCGACGATGTGGCATTCGAGGGTCTCGTGCTCGGGGCGCGCGGCTGGGTGTCCGGGCTCACGAATGCCTTCCCCGCGGAATCGCTCGCGCTCCATGCGGCGATTCGCGCCGGTGACCTCGAACGCGCACGCACCATCTACCGCTGGTTCCTGCCGCTGCTTCACCTCGATGCCGGACATGACCTCGTGCAGGCGATCAAGCTCGCCGAGCAGTGCATGGGACGCGGCAGCGAGCGCGTGCGCCCGCCGCGGCTGCCGCTCGCCGGCGCACGCCGTGAGGAAGTGATCCGTCTGGTGGAGCGCGCGGCCGCGACGCGTGGGTCGCTTGGCCTTTCAGGGGAGTGCCCATGAGATCGGTGTTCTTTTGCATCGATGGCCATACCGCCGGCAATCCCGTGCGCCTCGTGGCGGGCGGCGTGCCATTTCTCAGCGGGCGCACCATGAGCGAGCGCCGCGCCGACTTCCAACGCCGGTTCGACTGGATCCGCCGCGGCTTGATGTTCGAGCCGCGTGGGCACGACATGATGTCGGGAGGGTTCGTGATGCCGCCCATCGATCCGGCGCACGATGCGTCGATCCTTTTCATCGAGACGAGCGGCTGCCTGCCGATGTGCGGCCACGGCACCATCGGGATGGTGACCTTCGCGATCGAGCACGGCCTGCTGCGCCCGGGCGTGCCGGGGACGCTCACCGTCGAGGTGCCCGCCGGCCTTCTCAGCATCGATTACGCGACCGAGGGGGAGAAGGTGACGAGCGTCACCGTGCGCAACGTCCCTTCCTATCTCGCCAGGTCCTCGATCGAGATCGAGGTGCCGGAGCTCGGGCGGCTCGAGCTCGATGTCGCATATGGGGGCAATTTCTACGCCATCATCGAGCCGCAGGCCGGCTATGCCGGGCTCGATGCCCTCGGCGCCCAGGCGCTGCTGCGCCTGAGTCCCCAGGTGCGCGAGCGGGTGTGCGAGGTCTACGAGCCCGTGCATCCCCTGGACCCGACCATACGGGGCGTGAGTCATGTCATGTGGACGGACCGTGCGCTCGATCCGGGTGCGCAGGGCCGTAACGCGGTATTCTATGGGGATCGCGCGCTCGACCGCTCTCCCTGCGGTACCGGTACGAGCGCGCGGATGGCGCAGCTCGCCGCACGCGGCGAGCTTCGTCCGGGAGGGGAGTTCGTGCACGAGAGCATCATCGGCAGCCGCTTCACCGGCAGGGTGGTCGAGGCGGTGGATCTGAACGGCACGCCGGCGATCGTCCCCTCCATCGAGGGCTCGGCCTGGGCGACCGGTTACAACACGCTGTGGATCGATCCGCAGCAGCCCTTCCCCCAGGGTTTTCAGGTGATTTAGGGGCGGCGGCCATTTTCCGGAGGCACCCATGTCCGACTCACAGCGCATCCCGTGGCTTCTGGTATCGCTCATGCTCATCGCTCCGCCGGCGCTCGCCGGTGAGCCGATGGCGGTTCACCCGCAGCCCGCGGCCGGGGTCATCTCTGGCGCGACCGGCCGCACGGGCCGCGCCAACCTGACGTGCAAGGTTGGCAACTCCAGGAGCGGCCGGCAATCGACCGCAACCCAAGCCCGCCGCGCGCCGCCGACCGGGGCCAAGGCGCCCGGGAAAGCGCCGGCCGCCGCACCCGCGCCGGCCGACACCGAAGGGCTGAGCAATGTCTGGTAGGCGCCCCGGGTCCGGCGCTCACGCAGCGGCTGTCATGAAGGCCGAGGCACGGTGACGCGCGCGAAACCCCTGGTGCGCACGATGAGCACCCAGCTCGCCGGCCTGGTGAGGGAGAAGATCGTCAACGGCGCCTACGCCCCCGGCACCCCCTTGCCCCAGGATGCGATCGCCGCCGAGTTCGGCGTGAGCAAGATCCCGGTGCGCGAGGCGCTGTTGCATCTGCACGCCGAGGGGCTGGTGGATGTCTTCGCCCACCGGGGCTTCCAGGTGCGCCCGCTGAGCGCGCGCGAGGCCGAGGAGATCTTCCAGCTGCGTCTGCGCATCGAGCCGCCGGCGATCGCAGCCGGTGCCCGGCTCGCCGAATCGCAGGATCGCGAGGGCGCACAGCATGCCTTTCAACGGCTGCACGAAGCGTTGTCGAGTGGGCGGCTGGAAGGCTCCGATGATCTCAACCGCGATTTTCACCTCGCATTGGTGGTTCCCCGGCAACAGCCGCTCACGCACGAGGTGCTGCAGCGCCTCCTGACCCTGTCGCAGCGCTATGTCCGCCTGCACCTCGAGCCGCGAGGCAGATCCTCACGCGCCGATCGCGAGCATGAAGCCCTGCTGGCGGCGTGGATGACGGGCGAGACGGCGTCCGCCCAAGAGCTTGCGCGCCAACACATTCAAACGACGTACGACGATCTCGCGCGAGCGTTGGGGTCTGACCTTCAGGCGTAGATCTCGCTCAAGGGGCGCCGTCCGGGTCGTGTTCGGCGCGGGAAGCCCCCCAACCCTTCTTCACTGACGCCAAGCGAAACGTCTGGTTTCGCATCCGCTCGTACACGTAATCATCGGATGCCAGATCAGCCGCTGCGTACCAAGCGTCATTGCGACGTCGTGCGCGATTCCTGCTGGATTTCTGCGCAAACGCGATCGGTATGCGTCCTTGGCCAGCGACCTCATCGAGGCCATGGGTGGTGAGGGTGATCACCACGGCATCGCGAGGAAGCCTCGCGTCAAAGCTGCGTGAGCCCCTGGGCCTCTTCCACGATGCGCTGCGCCGGCAACGTGCCCTCGGCCACCCGGCTCACGAAGCGGCCCTGCAGCTCGGCCCGCAGCGCGATCACGCAGGCGGTAATGTCGGCGGCGGCCTTGCCGAGGAATTCGATTTCCGCCTGGGCGTAGCGGCCCTCTCGCTTTGCGCCACAGACCAGGACGCCTTCGAGTCGCCCGCGAATCGCAAGGGGGAGGGCGAGCCCCGTAGCCCCGAGGGTGCTCGCGAGCGTGAACAGGTCGAGCGGGGCGAGCGTCGCTCGCAGCCTGACCATCGCCGGGTCGTCGATCGCCACCCGTTCAGGCAGTTCAGGGACCGCATCGCTCGCGGCCACCCGCTCGAATCCGGTCTTGCCGGTCAGGTAAAGCGTCGCGTGGCGCCCGCCCCCATGGGCGGCGAACACCGCTACGGTACGCTCGAACAGGGTGGAGGGTTGGGAGATAAAGCCCGCATCGCGCACGAAGGTGGCAATCTCGTGGCGGTCGCGGTATTCCCGGCGGAACACGACGCGCTCCACGCTCTCCTCGCCCCAGCGATGGATGCGGTGGAGAGATACCCCGAGCAGTAGCGGTACCACGATATCGAGCGCAAGCCCCGCTTCATGGCTGATCACGCTGCGCTCGATCAGGCTCTCGAGGAGGGACAGCGTGCCGATCAGCGAGGCGGTGAGGATGCCGAACACCAACGCGCGGTTCAACACGAAGCGCACGGCAACCAGGCGCTGGCTCAGGGCCGCGTAGCTCAGGATCGCGAACAGTGCGAGATTGAGCAGGATCTGGGTTGCGAACAGGAAATCGTGCCACGGCCGGAATGCTGGGTTACCGGAGTTAATCAGCGTGTTGCACACGAGGACCGGCAGCAGCAGCGCGATGCTGACGATGAACCAGCGGATGCGCAGGCGGCGCTCCGGAGTGCTGGTCCGGTAGCCCTTGAGCAGGTAGAGCAGCGGGACTATCCAGGCGATGGCGGCCACCACCAGCCCGAGGATCTGCACCGCGTTGAACGCGGGCACCGCCTGCCCGGCCGCCATCAGCACGTTGGGAACGAGCTCGGTCAGGTACAGAAGTGCAAGCACGCCGAGGTAGGCGGCGCGGGATCTTCGGACGGAAGGCGCCCCGAGATCCGGGTGCACCAGCGCATCGGCCGTCAGGAACATGCCGAACAACGCCACCGGTCCGCCGAGCAGGCTCAGGATGCCTTCGGTCACGAGGTTCCAGGGCGGGGCGAGGGGGGGCACCATGACGCCTACGGCGACGACGATGCTCAGGGCGAACAGGCACAGGCCCTGGCTCTCGACGGTCTCCCCCCGCCACAGCATGAGCAACCCGAAGAGCAGCGCGAAGCCGATCACAGTCCGCGTGGCGGCAGTAGCTACCGCGCGATGCAGTCCGGCTCTGGCGGCGGGCACGGCCTGCAGAACCACCGTCAGCCGCTTGGGTCCGCGCTCGACCTGGAATGTGTACTGTCGGTTTTGCGGCACATTGCTCGCGAGCAGCGCCGCGCGCGTGGCGAACGGCTGGGCAGCAATCGGGATCCGGTCCCCGACATGCAGGGGTGAGGTCCTGGCGTCCTCCAGGATGCCAGTGACCTCGCAGGTGCTGTCCCCGCAGTTGGCAAAGAACGGCAGTTCGTTCTGACTGCTGAACACCACCAGGCCATAGGCGGCTACTGCCAGGATCGACACGAACAGCCGCAGCAGCCAGGGGTAGACCGCGTGGACGTGGGGGTCGTTCGCCAGCTCGGGATTGCGCACTTTTGGGTCACCCCTCCGTTTGATCTTGCCCGGGATTCTAGCCACTGCGAGGCGGAGTTGCTCCGGGAAGAGGGGCTCCCAGGCCGGGTCCGCGGGAGGGGCGCCGCCCGGCGCCTGCGCCGAGTGGTGCTGGTGCACGAAATCGCTCACCCGGTTGGCGAGGGCGTCGAGATCGTGGGGCTTGACGAGGTGGGGGCGGGTAGCCGGATATCGTCCTGTACTTCGCATCTGGCCCGACGCGTGATCCTCAACTCCAGATTGTCAAAGGGCGCATCCGCGGGCTGGCGCGGTGCGGACAGCGCCGAGCTCAGCTTGTAACACGTGCCGTCGCGGCGCGGGCCGCGTTCAGATCCGGGAGATCGCCGCGGCGAGCAGATCCCGGACCTGTTCCGCCATGGGTTTGAGCGCGGGGTTGCCCGTGCGCTCCATGGCGGACACCGGATCGACGGTGGCGACCTCGACCTGCTGATCGGCGGTCTCGCGTACGATGACGTTGCAGGGCAGGAG
>DAIDHH010000167.1 GCA_027452045.1 Gammaproteobacteria bacterium | reverse complement strand
GTCGATGATGGCTCGCCGGGATGCGACCCACACCTGGGCCGTGGTCATCGCCTGCGCCTGGAGGGATTGCTCCCCAGAGGCGGCCGCCTGGGCCGTCGAGGCTTTGTTCACCGAGGCGCTGAACGCATCCAGCTGCCCGGTGGCGCGCGCGAGACCGGCGGTGAGGCCGTCGGTCTTCGCGACGATGTCGACTGCAAGGGTATTGCCGGCCATGCTGGCTCTCTGTGATCAGGCGGTCTGTGGCATCGGGTTGACCGACAGCCGGCCACCGGTCGCCTCGAAGAATTGTTTGGCGTTCATCGCGCCGGCGCGCCACCGCTCCTCGAGGGACTTGCGGTGTGCCGCAATGACTTGCTCCTCGGTGAGTTCGGCCCCCTCGGGGCGCCAGGAGGTATACACCGCCGCCAGGAGGGCCAGCGTCTCGGCCTCCGGGGGCGCCTGTCGCCAGAAGTCCGTGAGGGCGCGGGCATCCGACATCCGGATCGTCCGCACCTCGCTGGGGAGCTTCTTCAGCCCCGCCGCGAGGCGCGCGATCAGGTCCTTCAGCCCGCCGGAGCTTCCCCCGGCTTGGACTCCCCAGCGACCTTCGCCTGCTCCGGTAGCACCCATCCGCCAAATCGGAGGATCTCGTCGGCGGCCGCCGCGAGCTGCTGAATGTCGGGAACCCGGATCGCCTTCAGGCTCTCCGCCGTGACCTCCTTGTGGTCCTCGGAGAGCGCGACCGCAATCAATTCCCGATTGGTCGCGGATCGACGGTGATTCGACTCGCGGGCCTGCTGCAGCACGTCGTGGATCTGCTCCACCTGGCCGATGGTGAATTCCTTGATCTCGAACGTGCGGTCGCCGAGTGTGATGGTGATGGACTTCATGGAAACCTCTGGAGGGGGAAGCGAGCGGCACCGGCATGCCGCTCGCCCGCCGGTCTAGGACCGACGCCCCAAAGAGGAAGACGAGTCCGGCTGCCGGGCCGGAGTCAGAGTCAGGAGCGGTGTCAGAATCAGGCGGTGGTGGCGAGACTCACCATGCCGATTTCCTGGGCCGGATTCGCGAAGAAGGAGAAGTCGTACTCCGGCATCGCGTAATCGGTGGTCTTGTGCTGCAGCTGCACCTTGCTGCCGACGCACCGATACAGCCGCACGTAGTAGGTCGAGCCGTACAGGGTGGTGGCATAGTCCAGCTGGAAGGTCGGGGTGGTGCCGATCAGGTTGTTCTGGATGACCTGGAACTGACCCGGTTCGCCGCTCGAGACCTTGTAGGCGAAGTTGATGATCACCGACACGCCGGAAACATTGTCGGCCGAGGAGAACGTGTAGACGCCGGCCGACTGCGAGTACTCGCCCGCCGTCGGGGTGCCAGTGACCAGGGTCAGCGGCTCGCCGGTGCTGGCGTTCGTGACACCAAGATCGGCGTCGAAGGTGCCGCTATTCGGCACGGTCGGGGTGATGGTGAACGGAGTGGCCGGGATCGCGGTCGCCGGGCTTGCGGCCATGAAGTACTGGGTGCCGGTCGTCCACGTGCCGCCATAAAGGACGGTGTTGAGCGCGCGGCCCGAGAGGGTCGCCGCCTTCATCTTGCCAGTGGTCTTCGCGGTGCCGCGCGCCACCACAAGTGGAAACTGGTTCTGGCCGTACAAATCCTTCGTCTCGAAGGAAATGTCAATCGACAGCTCGTTGACGTAGCCGACATTGAACGGCGTAGGATCGGCGCCAGCCCCACCATCATTGCGGGTGAGGACGGCGACGCCGGGGCCAAAGAGTGCCTGAGGCACCGTATTGGTGTTACCCATGTTGAGAAACTCCAGTGTTGACCCCGGAAACGAAAAAGGGCGCCGACGCGCCCTTCTCCGCACCTAGAGGCGGTGTTGACTACGGAACAATGATCTCGATGTCGGCCCAGACTTGGGACTGTGGGCCCAGATCGCCGGTGGCCTTCTCGACCTTCCCATTGAGGCGACACCAGAACACCAGGCCGCCCAGCGTGAATCGCTGCCGCTGCATGTCGTCGGCCTTGAACGCCGCGTCGATGGCGTCCATGTAGGTGTTGAGGGCAGTCTCCGGGACGGCGTCAGGGTCCGCGCCGGCCTTGGAGACGATGCAGATCTCCGGCTTCAGGACGAGGACCTGCAGGCTCTCCTGCCACTGGTACTCCTCGTCCAGGCAGCGCAGGAACAGCGCGGGCGCCGGTACGTTGTCGCCAAACTCCGCCCGCCGATCCACCAGGGCGAAGCCAGTCTGGAGCGCCACTGCAGCCCCATTCGCGAGCGCCGGCTGGCTCATCGTGAGTGGCGACAGGCCGGTGATGGTGGTGCCCTCGGCGATGCCATTTCCCGCGAGCGGGAATCCGACGAAGACGCCGGCGGTGGAGCTGGGATTGAGCAGGGTCTGGGACCCTCTCACGGTCGCGGCCGTGAATGAGGCGGTGAAGGCGCTCTGGATGTGACTCAGGAGCGCATTCAGCACGTCCTCGCGCGCCGGGCGACTCATGCCTCCTCCTGCGCAATCATTTCGGCGATGCCCTCCTCGAGGGCTGAGATCGCCTCGGCGCGGATATTGCCGAGAGGCCCGCGCAGATACCGGTAGGCGCGGATGTGAGCCGGCTTGCCCAGGCGAGACTTGAGGCGTCGACTGCTGCCGCGCAGGCGCCGCCACACCCCGTGTTTCAGATCCTGCACCGCCCTCGATCGGTTGCTGCCGTACTCGAGAGTGGCGGCCTTGGCATACTCAGCCGGGGTGCTCGGCGCGTACACGGAGACGTATCCGGCCACGCGGTTCGGGTTGTCGGCGTAGACCTTCGAGGCGATGAATTGCGCGAGCGCCGGCAGGCTGCTCGGCCATCGTGGGCTCTGGCGAATGGGGATCGCGCCGCGCACCGCCTCCTGGAGCGTCACCGCCAAGGTGCGGATGCGCCGGCGCAGAATGCGCCTGGTCCTCGCTGGGATCTCGCTGTACTTGGCGAGAAGCACGCGCTCGCCCACCACGTGCATGCCGACCTGGATGTCGCTCACGCGATCACCGGCGTCCGGTAATGATCGACCAGGAGCGCGATCTCCGGCGGCAGGCTGGAGGACTGGCCGTGCACCGGGCCCACCCAGTACCGCTCCGTCCCCACCAGATTCCCCTGGGTGCGCTCCACCAGCGTCGGATCGCGGCCGCGCGTCGCGAGTCGCATGGTGACCAGGCGCAGGCAGGCATCCACCAGGTCGTCGGGGATGGTCTGATAGCCGCCGAGGTACTGCACCGTGGTGGGGACGGCCTCCCACCGTTGCTTCTGGCCAGTCCAGGCGTTGAGCCGAATCAGCCAGCCTTTCTTGGCGTCGACGGTGAAGTCCGTCCCATAGACCAGCGTCTGGGTGACGCTGGCCGAGAGGGTCTGCACCACCTGGAGGCCAGCGGTGAAGGTAAGGCCTGCCGCCTTCGATGTCGTGGGCGCGCTCAGCTGCACCGACGATGGACTGGTGCCTGTGATCGTAGTGCCAGACGGAGAGCTGCCGTCCGAAGCAAACACCGGCATCCCGGCCGCGAGGCCTGCAACACTGGATACCTTCGTGATTATCCGGCTGGCGTTGCCGGTGCCCGTGAAGGTCACCACGCCCGTTTCCGGCAGTGGCCAGCGGGATAGGGAGATCTCGAGCAGGCCGCCCGGAACCTGCCAGGGATAGGGGTACTGTTCGATGAAAAACTGGTCCTGGATCACCTCGGCCTGGAACACCCTGTCGCAGTAGCTGGCAATGGCGCGCGAGGCCTGGGTGATCGCCCGGCTCAGGAACGAGTCCTTGGAGGTGTCGCCGGTCGGGATGGAGAGCTCGCTCTTGGCGATCGCGAGCGTGGTGAGGTCGTATGGACCCGCCGGCGCGGTCGCCGTCGCTGGGACCAGGACGGTTGTGATCGCCTCAACGGACAAGGATCAGTACTCGGCGACGATGTTGGTGGCGGTCGTGCCGGTCGCCTTCACCTGGACGGCGCGCACGTTGAGGTAGGTGCCCGCGGGAACCGAGGCGTACTCGACACTCTCGCCGCCCACGGTTACGAGGGTGACGTTCCCAGCGCCTCCGACCCAAAGGCGCTTGGACGCGAAGGCGAGCTGGGCGCTGTCGCTCGGGGTCACCGCGCCAGCATGGAGCGCCGGCGAAAGCAGATCCTCGGCGCCAGGGAATCGGTCTTGGGCGGCCATGGGTTATCTCCGGGCCTTCCGGCCGAGGCTCAGAATGGGGCGCTCCGGCGCCTTCTGGGTGCGCACGGGAACCTGCGGCGCGTTGGGCTCCACGAAGGGCCGCGGATTCTCGGCCTCACCCTTTTTCACGAGCGCCTCCGCGAGCGCCGGCGTGACGTGGATGTGGTCACCTTTGCGCCACGGCCGCATGTCGGTGCGCAGGGTTACGGTGGTCAGTGCCATAGGATCCTCAGAGGGACGGCGCCCCGGAGGGCGCCGTCAGTGCCTTACGCGGCCGGGAGGGTGTTCTCGCCGCCGAGGATGACGTCCGCCACGACTTCCACGGTCGGGGACGTGCCGCCCGTGAGCGTCGGCGTGGTCACCACGCGGATGTACCGGTAGGCGGCCGTGAGATCCACGGCGAGGCTGTTCTCGGTATCAGCCGCAGTCAGGGCGGCCGAGGCGGCCACATTGACGCCATCCGGCTCGTAATCGGTCCAGGTCGAGTTGTCCGGGGCGTGCTGGATCTTGGACACCACGGAGATCGCGGAGGGCGATCCAGCCGCGGCACCGAGGGCGGTGTGAAGGACGCACGACTGAGCCATGCTGTGCGCCTGTCGGTCGATCGAGCCGCCGTTGACGGCCGCGCTGGCCGCCTGGGGGGCCACACTGGTGGCTACGGCGATCAGGCCCCCGATATTGCGCTGGGTAGCGACGTTCATGAGAGAGACTCCTGCGTGAAATGGAGAGGTGCTCGAGGCAGGAGGCGCCCCGAAGGGCGCCCCCTACTGGCTGGCCGTCAGCCGCTTAGTTGATGGCCGGCGCCCACCGCACGAACTGCAGGACCGCCACAGCCGCGTCGTGGCGGATCTGGAAGTCGTGCTCCGCGATCGCGCGGATGAGGGTCTGGTCGTACTGGAAGGCGGAGACGGTGTTGCCGCTGCCGTCCACGTAGTTGCCCTCGCGGGAGACGGCCAGTTCCATGCTCATGCTGTCGAAGATCATGGCCGCGTCCATCTCGACCAGCATGAGGAACGAGCAGTCCTTGTTGGTGCCGCTGGCGTCCCACAGGTTGACCGGGATCTGGGTGGACTTCTTGAAGGGATAGCCCAGCAGCTTCCCGGCGTTCATCTCCTCCCGGTACACGTAGACGCCAAGGCTGTTCTGGACGTTGTAGAGGTAGTTGAACGTGCGCGGATGAGCGAACCAGACGCGGTTCGTCTCCGGGACGTTCTGGGTGTCGAGCAGGTTCGCCAGACCGCCGAGTTCCTGCGCCGCCGTCGCGAGCGTAAAGGTCTCGTTGGAACTGAGGAAATTGCCGCCGGCGGCCGCCACGGAATCCGCGGTGCTGCTCCAGCTGCCTGCCGTCCCTCCGCCGTTGACCGCGAACCGATTGGCAAACGCGGTGAATCCCATGGGAGAGGCATTGCTACCGTCACCCAGCAGGAACGCGAGATCCTGACGGAGCGCCACGATCTTCACCAGGTCGTCGCGCACGAAGGCGTCGGCGGCCGGGTTGGCGTAGCGCATCATGTCGTTCGACACCGGCACCAATGCCGTCAGCTTCTTGAAGGTGGCGACGATCTGGCCGACAGTCTGCTGGCTGGCCGGGATCTTCTGGACCTCCGTCCCGTAGGAGGCGCTCGCCGGCGACGTCTGGGCCGGGATGGTCATGCTGCCGCTCGGCATCGGGACCACCCGGGGGCCGGACGCTCGGACCACCGACTGCGGACGCAGCAGCTCGATGATCTCGTTCATGTAGTCCGGGGGGATGATGAAGCCACCGCTGGCGCCTACGGAGGTCACCAGCGCGCGAGTCACGGGGTGGCTCTCGCCCAGCTGCTCCGCCGCCATCTGGCGCGCCTGGTAGAGATTGCCGCTCGCGGCAGCGCAGAGGCGAACCATGCCGCCAACGGTGAGGCCCGCAGACGTCCGGAAGCCGCGCTTCTTGGCGACGGCTTCGTCCGTGTACGGATCCGCCGTGGATTCGATGCGCGTGGTGCGCTCCTGGGGCGAGTCCGTGTGGGTCTGCACCGGCAGGGCGCCGGCTGCGGCAGCACGCTGGGCCGCCTCGAGCTTCGGGATTTCGGTATTCGCCTCGTTGATAGTGCGCTCGTGGCCTTCCCACTGCGCCTGCTCCTGAGCGGTGAGGACGTCCTTGGCGGCCAGCGCCTTCATTGCGTCGATGGCGGCGGCGCGCTGCTGTTTCAGCTCCGCAATAGTTTTCATGTACGGCTCCAGTTACCTGCGCCGATCGGCGCTCAATGCCTTGCCCAAGGGCGGAACGGGCAGCTGATGCCGGAACGAAAAAGCCCCGCGGGTGCGGGGCTTTGTCGGCCAGCTTGGGGAGGGCGGCGCGCGATACGAAGCCCTCGGAACTTGTTGGGTCAGTTGAGGTGGACGAGTTCGAGGAGACGCGCCCGACGCTGGCGCCACGCGGCGCTGCGGCCACCCGTAGCGCCCGCTTCCTGCTGCGTGCCGTTCGACACCTGAGCGGCATCGGAATCGCCATCCTTGCCCGCCGCGGCATCCACGTCACCCGGGACGTTGTCGTCGCCGGCCGCCCGCTTCACGGCGTCGTGCGCCTCTCGCATGGAACGACCGAGATCCTCGTGGGCGCTCTCCGCATCCTCGTGCGCACCGGCGACGTCGTTGTGCGCCTCACGGATCGAGCGGTGATGCTTCTCCACCGTGCCGTGCAGCTTGATGGCGCGCTCGAGGTGCTCGGCGGACCGCTCCGGATCGCCGCGGACGGAATCCAGGGCCTCCCCGAGGGTGTCATGCGCGGCGCGGGCCTTCTCGTGGGCCGCGCGGGCCTCATCCATGTGGTCGGCCATCGCATCGAGGTGATCGCCAAGCCCCTTGTGATGCGTCGCGGCCCGGTCATGGTGGCGAAGCGCGGCCGCCAGGTGCTCCTTCACGGCCTTGGTCAGTCGGCGGATGCGGCCCGCGATCGAGCGGTCGCCATCGGTATTCTCTTTGGCCATTCCGGCTTTCTCCTCGTAGTGGTCCAGGACCTTTCGGGCCTCGGTCTTGATGTCGTCGGGAACTTGGGTGTCGGGAAGACGGGAGGCGGCCGCGCGAATCGCGCCCTTCGGCACGCGCAGGCGCCCGTCGACCACGTGCGCGATCGGCAGCTTGTAGGAGCCGCGCTCCTTGGGGTTCGCGGCGTCGTACGCCAGGAACGCCTTGCGGGCCTTGGCCGGATCGAAGTCCTTGCCACCGGCCCACTCGAAGATCGAACGCTCGGCGGCAGGGCC
>DAIDHH010000166.1 GCA_027452045.1 Gammaproteobacteria bacterium | reverse complement strand
GCCTCTGGTCGGCCCTCGGTTGCGCGAGAGCGCGGCACCCACGCGCCGGCCAAACACGGCGGCCTCGAGCAGCGAGTTGCTCGCCAGACGATTTGCCCCGTGGACGCCGCTGCACGCCACTTCACCGCAGGCCCAGAGTCCTGCGAGACTGGTGCGCCCATCGAGGTCCACGGCGACGCCGCCCATGTGGTAGTGCGCCGCGGGGATCACCGGAATGGGATCGCGTGCCGGCTCGATGTCATGCGCCAGGGACAGGGCTCGCACTTGCGGGAACGCGAGGCTGTCGGTGGACATGATGCCTGTGGCATCGAGCCAGACACCGTGCCCCTGAGATACTTCCGACCATACGGCGCGCGCGACGATATCCCGAGGTGCGAGGTCCGCGGAGGGATGAACGTCCTCCATGATATGTCGGCCGTGAGCGTCGATGAGCGTGGCGCCAGCCCCACGCAGCGCTTCGGTCACGAGGGGGAGGGGATCCGCCCCGCAGGCGAGCGCGGTGGGGTGAAACTGGACGAACTCCAGCCCTTGGAGCCGCGCGCCGGCTCTGAGGGCCATCGCGAGCCCATCACCGCACGCGGAGGCGGGATTGGTGGTGTGCAGGTAGAGCTGGCCGATGCCTCCGGTCGCAAGTACCGTATCGCGTGCGCGCAGGGCGACGGCCCCTCCATCTGAGCAGACCGCAATGACCCCGGATACTCCCGCAGGGTCGCGCAGCAGCGATACGGCGGTGAGGCCGGTCAGCACCTCCACATTGGGTGCAGAGCGTACGGCGCGATAAAGTGTACTCGTGAGCGCGGCGCCCGTCGCATCTCCCCCGACGTGCAGAACCCGTGCCCGCTCGTGCGCCGCTTCGCGGTGCAATGCCCACTGATCGCCATCCCGATCGAAGCGGACACCGTGCCCCTCGAGCCAGGCGATGGCCGCCGGAGCCTCGCGGCACAGCAACATCACGGCCGGCGGCGAATTTTCACTGACCCCGGCGCGTAAGGTATCCGCCGCGTGAAGCGCCGGGTCGTCATCCGCGGCGACCGCGGCGGCTATCCCACCCTGCGCGAGCGAGCTGGCGGTCAACGCGGGAGGGGTGAGCGGACACAACAGTGTGACCCGACGGCGGGGACTCGTGGCAAGCGCGGCGGCGAGTCCGGCGAGGCCCGCGCCAACGATGAGGACATCGGTCTCGGTTTCCTGCACTTCACACCCCCGCAGGGCCGCCTGGCCGCGAGGCGGCGCGATCCGCGGATGGCGCCTTGGGCGATGCGGTCAGCTCCATCATGCGCACAACCGCTCTGCGTGCCTTCGCGGCTACCTCGTCCGCCACCTCGATGCGCGGCGCGAGGTGCTCCAGGCAGTCGCGGATGTTGGTGAGCGTGATGCGCTTCATGTGCGGACAGAGATTGCATGGACGCAGGAAGCGGATCTCGGGATAGAGCACGGCGACGTTGTCCGCCATCGAGCACTCGGTGAGGAGCAATGCCGATGAGGGGCGACGCGAGGCGAGGCGCGAGATCATGCCGGCCGTCGAGCCGACATAGTCCGCCGCCTGTTGCACGTCTTGCGGACATTCCGGGTGGGCGAGCACATAGGCGCCGGTGAGGGTGCGGAACTCGGCAACGTCGGCCGCCCGGAATCGCTCGTGGACTTCGCAATGACCGTGCCACGAGATGATCTCGACCGGCGTCTGTGCAGCGACGTAGCGGGCGAGATATTCGTCCGGAACGAGAATGACACGCTCGCTGCCGAGCGCTTCGACGACCTCGACCGCGTTGGCCGAGGTGCAGCAGGCGTCGCACTCGGCTTTCACCGCCGCGGAGGTATTGACATAACACACCACGGGAACCCCGGGGTGCCGACGGCGCAGCTCGAGCACGTCTTCGGGCTGGATCGCCTCGGCGAGCGAGCAGCCGGCCTCAGTGTCGGGTAGGAGAACCGTGCGGGCGGGATTCAGGAGCTTCGCGGTCTCCGCCATGAAGCGCACACCGCACATCACGATCACATCGGCATCGCAATCTGCCGCCTCGCGCGCGAGCGCGAGCGAGTCGCCGCGCAAATCGGCGACGCCGTGAAAGATCTCCGGGGTCTGATAGTTGTGGGCGAGGATGATCGCCCTGCGCACGCTCTTCAGGCGCTCGATGTCGCGGATGAGGGGCTCGTAGAGCAGCCACTCGGGCTCCGGGAGCGCCCCCCGCAGCCGCTCATACGTACTTTCCGCAGGGGTGCGGCGGCTCGGCGCGCGGCCGTCCGCGGCCGAGACGTGCGAAAATGAAGGGGTCGGCACGGCCATGGGCGGCACTGTAGCGCCCATCGCCGGCCGGAATTTGATCCGGATCAATCGAGGCCGCCATGGAATTGACCAGCACCGAGCTGTCCTGCGGCAGCTGCGCGCTCTCGCGCATCTGCCTGCCCGCGAACCTCTCCGCGCGCGAGACCCGCATCCTCGCGGGCGCGGTGGAGCGTGGCCGGGAGCTGCAATCCGGTGCGCGACTCATCCGGGCCGGCGCGCGCATGGATGCCCTGTATGTCGTGCGTAGCGGCTCGGCGAAAAGCTGTGGCGTGATGAACGATGGTGAGGAATACGTGCGCGCATTCAATCTGCCGGGTGAGGTGGCCGGCCTCGAGGGTTTCGCGGACGGTCATCACACCTGCGACCTCGTGGCGCTCGAGCCGTTGCGCTATTGCCGTATTCCCCTCGGACGTCTCGAGCGGCTGATGGAGACCCTACCCGGCCTCAGGCGTGAGGTGTTGCGTCTGCTCGGGCAGTCCCTCGAGGAGGCGCAGCGCATGCGCACCGAGGTGAGCATGGTCGATGCGCGCGGGCGGCTCGCGAGCTTTCTCGTGGATCTGTCACGCAGACTCGAGCGGCGCAACCTCCCGCCGACGCATTTCCGACTCAGCATGAGCCGGCGGGACATCGCCCGGCACCTGGGCCTCACGCTCGAGACGGTGAGTCGCTCGCTCGGGGCCTTCCGGAGCGCAGGTTGGGTCGAGGTGCGGGCGCGCTACATCAAGCTGCTGCAGCCGAAGGCGCTCGCCGCGCTGCTCGCGCACTAGCGTCGCCCCGGGGCCGCCGTTCAGCCGGGCGGGATGCTGAGCGGAGTGGCGCGGTTTCGCCGGCGCAGCGTCTGCACGAGATAGTAGAGGATGCCGAGGGCGATCCAGGATGCGCCGAGGATTTTCGCCATGGGATCCATGCCATAGAGGACATAGAGGATCACCGCGAAGCCCGCGAGCGGACAGATCAGATGCCGGAACCACGCGCCGCTGCGCTCGCGGAAGTAGTAATGGTAGGCGACCGCTACGTGCAGGAGCGCGAAGCTGGTCAGGGCGCCGAAGTTGACCACGCGGCTCAAGTCATCGACCCGATGGGCAAAGAAGAGGCCCACCAGGAGCGACACACCGGCCACGAGCAAAGTGCTGACGTAAGGGGTCTTGAAGCGTGCGTGCACGGTTGCGAGCACGGCGGGAAGCTTGCGATCGCGCGCCATGGCAAAGAGGACGCGCGAGACCGCGGCCTGGGCGGCCATGGCGTTGGCGATGCCGAATGAGATCACGATGGCGAGGATCGCCGTGATGCGCAGCGCAGCGCCTCCGGCGCGCGCTGCGATCGCATAGAAGGCCGTGTCCGCGGAGGCAAAGCGCATCCCGTGGGCAAGATCGGCGGCGATCCAGGTCTGCAGCATGAACAGCGCGCCGATCAACACGAGTGAAAGCACCGTGGCCCGCGCAATCGCGTTGCGTGCGCCCGTGCTCTCCTCGGACAGCGTGGAGATGCCATCGAAACCGAGAAAGGACAGTACGGCAATCGAGGTGGCGCCGGCCACGGTGGTGAGGGAGAAGCGCTGCGGATCGTAAAGGGGTGCGAGTGTGAGCCGGCCGGCCCCTTCGCCCTTGTAGAGCGCGATCGCCCCGAACACGACGAACAGCGCGAGCGTCAGCAGCTCCAGGGCGAGCAGCACCTTGTACAGGCGTGCCGTGACACGGACTCCGAGCACGTTGGCCGCCGCGTTGAGCCCGACGAACCCGACCAGCCAGGCCCATGCGGGTACGGCGGGCAGCAGCGGCTGCAGGGCGAGCGCCGAGAAGAGATAGAGGAGCGCGGGAACCAGGATGTAGTCAAGGAGAATGAGCCAGCCGGCGAGAAAGCCCGCGGTCTCGTGCAGCCCGCGCTGCACGTAGGCGTACACCGATCCCGCGAGCGGAAATGCCCGGGACATGGAGGCATAGCTCAACGCGGTGAAGAGCATGCCCGTCAGGCCGATCAGGTACGCCAGTACGACCATGCCCTTGGCTTCCTGCCAGACGAACCCAAAAACCGAAAACGGTGCGATCGGTACCATGAAGATCATGCCGTAAACGATCAGATCGCCCAGGGTGAGCGCGCGATCGAGTTGATCTTCGTAGCCGAATTGCTCGAGCGACATGGCATGCCTTCCGCGGGGTGGATGTGCGGCGGGGGAATCTGGCGGCGGTCTGGTTCATGATACAGTAGCCCGGTCGCGGCTCCATCCCCAGACCATGACGCACCGCCACACCATCCACGCCCAGCATTACGGTTGGGACAACAGTCTCGCGCCCGCGGTGCGCATCGCGCCGGGGGAGTCGCTCGAATTCGAGGTGCGGGATGCTTCCGGCGGACAGTTCTCCCCGACCTCGGTCGCCGCGGACGTCGCACGGCTCGATTTCGCGCGGGTCAATCCTGTGGCTGGTCCGGTCTACGTCGATGGGGCCGAGCCCGGGGATATCCTCAAAGTGACGGTGCTGTCGTTCTCGCCCTCCGGATGGGGGTGGACGGCGAACATTCCGGGCTTCGGGCTGCTCGCGGAGGAATTTCCGGATCCCGCCCTGCACCTGTGGCGCTACGATGAGCACGCGCTCGCGCCCTGCGCCTTCGGCTCCTGGGCCAAGGTGCCACTGAAACCCTTCGCCGGCACGATAGGCGTCGCTCCGGCCGAGGCGGGCTGCCACAGCGTCGTGCCGCCGCGCCGGGTCGGGGGCAACATGGATCTGCGCGACATCGCGCGCGGCAGCGAATTGCACTTGCCGGTGGAGGTCTCCGGGGCGCTCTTTTCCGTGGGAGACACCCACGCGGCGCAGGGGGATGGGGAGGTCTGCGGCACGGCGCTCGAGAGCCCGATGCGCGTGGCGCTGCGCTTCGAGGTTCTCAAGCGGTGCCCGCTCGCCTTTCCGCGCCTGATCAACCCGGGACCGGTCACGCGCCATCTAGACGGGCGGGGCTATCTGACAACTACCGGTATCGGGCCCGATCTCATGATCGCAGCGCGCGATGCGGTTCGCTCGATGATCGATTGGCTCGGCCGCGATCACGGGATCCCTGCGATCGAGGCGTACCTGCTCTGCAGCGTCTGCGGCGACCTGCGCATCAGCGAGATCGTCGACATGCCCAACTGGACCGTGTCCTTCTATTTTCCGCGGATCGTCCTCGAGTAGCGCGTTACCGCCAAATCCCGGATGCCTCGGCGAACTCAGCGCCCGTGGGCGGGGCGGACATTCGGCATCATCACCTCGGCGCTCAGGTGGGTGCCCAGGGTGAGCTGGTGAGGCACGCAATTCGAGGAATAGCTGATGTGCCGAGTGGTGAACAGCGGCAGGAAGCTCTCCTTGAATTGTTCGATCAGCTCGCAGTTGCCCTGTTCCTCGAAGCCGGCGTTGCCCGGCATGAGCACGACCTTCTGCCAATGCGCGGCAACCGCGGGTCCGGCCTGCTTGCCGTGCCCGGAGGCGGCCGGGACGAGCACCTGCATGGTCACCCTCACGCCGGGGAAGGGCTCCACGCCGACCAGGCTCACGCAACCCTGCTCCTCGACCTTCAGGTCGCGGGCGCCGAGCTTGGAGAGCATCTCCTCGATCGTATCGCGCAGGCCGTCACAGGAGTAATGGGTCGTGAAGCCCTGGTAGAAGAAGCTGATGTGACGGGTCGCCCAGACGCCCTCGACGCCGCCCGGGGTGGCCGCCAGGGCGGACACGGTGCCGAGCAGGACGCCGGCCATGGTGGCGGCGATCCATCGTGTAAGGAATTTCAGGTGCATGGAGGTAGGCTCCTCGGGTGATCGACGGGCATTCTCCCCTGGCCGATCAACGCGTCAATCCGGCCATGGTTGACACACTGCGCGCCGCCAGCGCCTGCCCTAGCCCGGCCAGGCGCGAGGCCGAGTGGTCGAGGAAGGCGGAGGAGTGCAGCCATCGGGGATCGGGGTAGTATCCGACCAGCACGGTGCCCTGGCGGATCAGCTTCACGAGAGCGCCCTCGACCTTGCGGCTGAGCGCGAAGCAGCCCCAACTGCGCCCCATGCGTCCGTGCGCCTCCGCGAACTTCCTGCTCACGTACCACGCGCTGTGCACGACGATGGCACGGCGATAGGCATCGCCGTTGAATCCGGGATCGAGTCCATGCAGGCGCAGCGAATAGCCATGCTCACCGTTGTAGGTGCTGCCGGTGAGGTACACCCCGAGACTGCTGGCGTCCGAGCCCGGCTGGTTGGAGAAATGGTTCGCGGAATCGAGGCCGCTGCCTTTGCCGTGGGCCACGTAGGTATAGAAGAGCACCTTCCCGGTCTGTACGTCGGCGACCGCCAGACGTCTTTTGGCCGACGGCACGGAGTAGTCGACGATCGTCACCAGCGGCTTGTCGGTCAGATGTTGCTGCCGGACGTGACGATAGGCGTTGAGCGAGGTCAGTATGGCCTGGGTCCCGATATTGGGAGCCTGCGCATGGATGGATGCTACGAGACGCTCGAGAGGCGTTTCCGCCCTCGCGGTCGCGTGCGCCGAGAGCGCAACGAAAAGCGACACGGCGCCTGCGCACGCGGCGCGGCGTTGAGCGCGAATTCGCGGCGTCGCGAACGCGGATGCGGACGGGGTATGCATTGGCCTGACCTATGAAAGCACATCCTAGCATGTGCCGCACGAAACCCGAGTTCTCGCGGTGGCGGGTCTCGCCGTGCGGGAAGAGGACTTCACCTTGGCCTTGGCTTAGCGCGCCGGAAAGGCCGGTGCGCGGCCGACTATGAGTACCGGCGGCCCGTCTGCGAGTTCGTGGAAGCCCTCCTGATTTGCATGGGGGCTGATCGCCCATTCGAAAAGGGTTCGGGCGTCCTCCAGAAGCGGCTTGCGTGGGTAGCCGTAGTACTCCTTTTGCATTTGCTCATCGTAGAGTCCGATGCATCCGTGGGATGCCGCGTAGCCCGGCACGTCACGTCCGTGGATCCACACCGCGACCCATTGCCGGGTGATGAGAAATCTCAAGGCGTAATGCATGGGATAGGGCGTGCCGCCCCGGGGCAGATCATAGAGCGAGGAGCTGTGCAGCCGATCGTAAGCCGTCACCCGGAAGAGGCCATCCGGCGTGCGGCGCTTTGCAATGGTGTCATTGCCCGAGGTGATGGGAAAGGACATGACGAGCCTGCCGTGGGCATAGGCGCCCAGGAACTGCTCCGCGAGATTCACGAGAATGAACTTCGGATCATCGAGGGCCGGGGTGAAGCGCTTCGGCATGGGCGAGAAATTCTCCACCTGCCGCAGATCCCTGGGGATCTTGATGCGCACGCCCGGATAGATGTGCCGCCGGTCGATGCGATTGAAGCGCAGGACATCCGGCCAATGCGGCCCGAAGAGGCCGGTCAGCGTGTCGCGGCGGCCGATGCGATGGCAGGTCCAGGCAACACCGGCATCGCTCGGATAGTGGATCCGGCAGGTGTCGGGCACCGGCTCCGCGAGCGCCACGCGGACACAGGTCAAGGCGAGCAAGGCGGCGAGCCAATGGGCGCATTGCGATGCCGTCCGCCTCAGAATGTACCTCCGTCGCCATGAGCTGAATCTCGTCGGTCCCCGGTCAGGTGCGCTTCACGGGGACGACTCCCGCAAGCATTGGCCGAGGCCGGCCGCGCCGCAATGGGCGATATTACCTACCACCCATATGCACTCACCGCAAACGGTACACTACCATGCGGGTCAACATGCGGGTCAACATGCGGGTCAACGACGGAGTATTGCGCGTTCAGGGCGGACTTCGCCGCATGGAGCATGGCGTCAAGGCTCGTTGGCCGAATCGCAGCATCTTCGGGGCCGAGCTCACGAGCGCGCCCGGTGACTGCGGTGACGAAACGGCGAGTGTGATGCTGCCGGGCCTGTTGGCGGCGCTCGGCGCGATTTTTGTGACCGGCAGCCCCGTCTGCTGCGCGCGCTCCAAGCGCCTCGCTCTCCATTAAGTCGCTATCGCTGCGGGCTCTACGGATGGCGGCGCGCGCCTTGCGCGGCTCAAAGTGCCATCGGAGGGATGGCGCAGAGGTCTCGGGCTTGCGGAGGTCGGGCTTTGCAGCAGCAGATGAATCGGATCGACATCGAGCAGAGGCGCAGCGTTCCCGATGCGCCCCCGCAGGAGAGACGGGCGCCGCGCAGAGGGCGGCGCCGGAGCGTTCTGATCGCCGCGGCACTCGTGATCCTTCTCGTCGCGGTCCTCGCGGGGTGGTGGGCCACGCGAAGCGCACCGCCTCCGAAGTACCTCACGGCGACCCTCAGCCGAGGGGAGGTGTCGCGCGCCGTGACGGCGACCGGTACCGTCAATCCCGTGATGACGATCATCGTAGGCTCGTACGTGTCAGGGGTCATTCGAGACGTCTATTGCGACTACAACACACGGGTGAAGAAGGGACAGCTCTGCGCGAGGATCGATCCGCGTCCCTACCAGGCAGCGCTCGAGCAGGCCGAGGGAGCGCTCGCGCGCGACAGCGCGCAGCTCTCCGGCGCACGGGGGGATCTCGCCCGCTACGCGGCGCTGGTCAGGCAGAATCTCGTGGCCGAAAGCACCTACTCGGATCAGGTCGCGCTGGTTCATCAGCTCGAGGGCTCCGTGAAGCTCGATCGCGCGCTGGTCTCGAATGCCAAGGTCAATCTCGGGTACACGAATATCGTCTCTCCCGTGGATGGCACCGTGGTCGCCCGCAACATCACGGTCGGACAGACCGTCGCGGCAAGCTTTCAGACCCCGACGCTGTTTCTCATCGCCACCGACCTGACACGCATGCAAGTCGATACTAACGTGAGCGAAAGCGACATCGGCAGCATCCGCCAGGAGGAACCGGCGCAATTCACTGTCGAGGCCTTCCCCGGCCGAACCTTTCACGGTGCCGTCGTGCAGGTGCGCCAGGCGCCGCAGGTGGTGCAGAACGTCGTCACCTATGACGCGGTCGTGGGTGTTTCCAATCCGGACTTTCTCTTGAAGCCGGGAATGACCGCAACCGTCAGCATCATCACGGCACAACGCAGTGGCGTAGTGCGGATCCCGGACCAGGCGCTGCGGTTCTCTCCGGAAGGACTCGCGGCGGGCAAAGTCGCCGGCGCGCCGGGGAGCGCACCGGTCACGGCGGCTCCCGCCCCGGGCGACGGTCAGCCGGCGCAGGTCTGGGTGTTGCGTGAGTCGAAGCTGGTCGCGATCCCGATCCGGGTGGGCATCGATGATGGCGCCTATAGCGAGCTCGTGAGCGGGGATCTGCGTGCGGGCGATCCGGTGGTCATCGGGGAGCAGCTCCCCGCCTCGAATGCCAAGGCGAGTACGTTCCGCTTCTGGCGGCTGTAGCGACTCAGCCCGGCCGCCCCGACATGGTTCCTCCCGTCATCGAGTTGCAGAGTCTCACGCGACACTATCAGGTCGGGGGCTCGGAGCTGCGCGCGCTCGATGAGGTCACGCTCACCGTGTACCGGGGGGAGTTTCTCGCCATCATGGGCGCATCGGGGTCGGGCAAATCGACGCTCATGAACATCTGCGGCTGCCTCGATCGGCCGACGAGCGGCAAGTATCTCTTCGAGGGAGCGGATATCGGGCGCGCGAGCGAGCCGGCGCTCGCCCGCCTGCGCAGCGAGCGGATTGGTTTCGTGTTCCAAAGCTTCAATCTGCTCGCGCGCACGAGCGCCATCGAGAACGTGGCGCTGCCATTGTTCTATGCCGCGAACGGTTCGGTGAGCCGCCGCGAGCGATTCGCCCGCGCGCGCGCCGCTCTGCACGATCTCGGCCTGCACGAGCGTGAGAAGAACACTCCGAGCCAGCTCTCGGGCGGGCAGCAGCAGCGGGTCGCGATCGCCCGCGCACTCATCAATCGACCGGACGTACTGCTCGCCGATGAGCCCACCGGGAACCTCGATACCCGCACTTCGCACGAGATCATGCAGACCCTCAGGCGGCTCAACAGCGAGCAGGGGGTCACGGTCATCGTCGTGACGCATGAGCGCGACATCGCCGATTATGCGGACCGCATCATCATGATGCGCGATGGCAAGATCGTCTCGGATGAGGCCCATAGGCCGTTGACGCTTTCGGAGGCGGCACCGGCTGAGCCAGGGGGCCCCTCACCGTCCCCCGCTTCGGTGCCATTTTCCGGCGGCCCTGCTCGAGAGCCGGGCGCACCGCCTGCCGCCTCGCCGGCCTCGCTCGGCTTTGCGCGGATGGTGCTCTCGAGTGCGGCGCAGGCGGTTGGGCGCAACGCGCTTCGTTCGATTCTCACCATGCTCGGGGTGTTCATCGGCGTGGCGGCGCTCATCGCGATGGTCGCGGTCGGTCAGGGCGCCAATCTCGCCGTGGCGAAGCAGATCGAGGGTCTCGGGACCAATATGCTGGTGGTGGTCCCCGGGGCGACGACCGCGGCCGGCGTGCATGCCGGCTTCGGGAGCGCATCGACGCTCACCACGGGTGATGCGAAGGCGCTGCGCCGGGACGATCCGGCGGTCGCAGATGTCGGTTACATGATCCGCCAGATCGCCCAGGTGCAATATGGCGGCCAGAACTGGACGACCAGCATTCAGGGGGTCTCGCCGGATTACTCGCGTATCACCAATTGGAAGATTGCGGCGGGGCGGGCACTCGAGGAGAGCGATGAAGCCGACGCCTCCATGGTGGCGCTCATCGGGGAGACCGTCTACCGGCAGCTGTTCCCGCCCTACGAGAATCCGGTCGGAGCGCGGATCAATGTCCGGGGGCAGAGCATGCGTGTGATCGGGCTGCTCGCCTCCAAGGGTCAGACCGGGTTCGGGCAGGATCAGGACGATGTGGTGATGATTCCTTTCAGTGCCGCGGAGCGCAAGGTCCTCGGCGTGGCAGCCCCAAGCTCGGTAGAGAGCATTGCCACCACTACGATCGGAACCGCGACGATGAGCGTTACGACCTCGGCCGCGGCGTTCCTCGCGCCCCCGAACCCCTACAACATTCCGCCTCGCATGACCGGCTATGTCAACGCCATCTTCGTGCAGGCCATGAGCCCAAGTCTCGTGCCCCTCGCCCAGCAGCAGGTCACCGAGACGCTCACGCGCCGACATCACATTGCCCCCGGGGACACCGCGGATTTCGGGGTTCGCAATCTGAGTCAGATCGCCCAGACCCTCCAGGGCTCATCGCGCATCATGGCCCTGCTGCTTGCGGTCGTGGCCTCCATCTCGCTGCTGGTCGGTGGCATCGGCATCATGAACATCCTCCTGGTGTCGGTGACCGAGCGCACGCGCGAGATCGGCCTGCGGATGGCGATCGGGGCGCGCCGGCTGCACGTGCTGCTGCAATTTCTCGCCGAGTCGATCTTTCTCAGCGTGACCGGGGGGATCGCCGGCATCCTCGCCGGGGTCGCGACCTCGCTTCTCATCTCGGCGCTCGCGCATTGGCCGACCGCGCTCTCGACCGGGGCGATAGGCGGAGGGTTCCTGTTTGCCGCAGCCGTTGGGATCTTCTTCGGCTACTACCCGGCGCGCAAGGCGGCGCGGCTGAACCCCATCGAGGCGCTGCGCTACGAATGAGCGCCCGGGGGGCGGATTCGCGCGGCGCTGCGCCTATCGGGGCAAATGCCTATGCGCAGCCAACAGCTGACCCGGGGCTGCGCAAGATACGGATGTTCCGCCGGGGCGCTTGCGGCGAGCCTGTGCATCGAGCTGACTTCGGAATGCGGGCGAAGAAGAGCGAGGCCCGCATGTCGAACCCGATACGGCCGGTCGCGTGTTCCTCAGACGCAAGAGACCCCGATGAATGCCCTGCAAAGACAACTGGCGATGCCGAACGGGACTGCGGCGCCGCTCGCTGGTGCACCCACTGCCGCCTCCGGGAGCCGTTCCGTTCCCGTGGCGCTGTGGAACCTGGGTCTTTATGGCCTCATCACGATCGGCATCGTGCTGATCGCGTACTATCAGTTCCACGCGATCGTGCCGCGTGTGCTCGCCGCCGCGGCGATGAGAAGGGAGATCCGGCTGCTCGCGTACGTCGGGGTCCTCTGGACGGCGATGGGATTTCTACTGATCGTGGTGCGCACGATCCTGTGGGTCATCTACCGGCCCGCACCGGCGGTCACACGCGACACGGCACCGGATCTCACGGTGATCATTCCCGCCTACAACGAGGGGGCAATGGTTCTCAAGTCGATCGAGTCGGTGATCGATGCGGACTATCCCCCGGAGCGCCTTGAAATCCTCGTCGTCGACGACGGCAGCCGAGATGACACGTGGCAGCACATTCTCGAGGCGGCCCGGCGCCACCCCGGACGAGTCACGGCGCTGCGCCACGAGCCCAACCGCGGCAAGCGCGAGGCACTTGCGCTCGGGTTCATGCGCGCGCGGGGGGAGATTATCGTCACGATCGATTCGGACAGCGTGATCGAGCGCGGCGCACTGCTCTCGCTCGCCGGACCATTCCGCGATGCCCGGGTCGGGGCTGTCGCCGGGAAGGTGCTCGTTTATAACCGCGCGCACGGTGTGATACCGCGCATGCTGCATGTGCGCTTCATCCTCTCCTTCGACATGTTGCGCGCCGCCGAGTCCGTCTACCGCAACGTGTACTGTTGTCCAGGGGCGCTCACCGCCTATCGGGCCCACGCGGTCCGCAGGGTGCTCGAGACCTGGAGAACTCAGGCCTTCCTCGGTTCACGCTGCACCTTCGGCGAGGATCGCGCGATGACCAACTACCTGCTCGATCAGGGATATGATGCGCTCTATCAGCGCACGGCCGTCGTTCACACCGTGGTGCCGCAGGCGTATGGGAAGCTGTGCAAGATGCTTCTGCGCTGGAACCGATCGTACGTGCGCGAGGAGATCCGTTTCGCTCGCATCGTATGGAAGAGGCCCTGGCCCACGCGCGCGCTGGCGCTATTCGATCGGTTCATCACGAACGCGAGCTATCCGGTGTCCCTCTCCAGTCTCGGCGTGCTGCCGGTGGTCATCGCGCTGCATCCCGGGGTCACTGCTCCGGTGATGATAGTCATGGCGGCGATGTCGCTCTTTCAGGTGCTCTACTATCTGCGCGCGGAGCGCTCGTTCAATTGCCTCTATGGCGTGCTCTACGCCTATTTTTCCTCCGTCGCACTCTTTTGGATCTTCCCTTACGCCGTCGTGACGGTGCGCGCCCGCGGATGGCTCACGCGGTAGCGCCCGCAGTGCAACCGGCATTGGCTCATGCCGAGCGCCCCCGAACAGGGTCTTACGGCGCAGGTATGGACCCGGGGTTGCTCGCGAAGCGTGGGGCGAGCCGTTCGGCCGCCCCGATCTGCCCGAATGTCATGCGCAAGCGCGCCAGGGCCATGACGCGCACCATGGCCGGGAAGCGCAGGCCACGCAGGTACGCCGCCCGCATCAGCGCGTAAGCGACTTCGAGGTTCGCCGGCCCGCTGTGCCCATCCGTCAGGGTGATTCCCATGTTGTACATGGCCGCGGGCAGACCGGCGCACGCGGCGCGCCACCACCAGGCTTGCGCGGCGCGCAGATCTCTCGGCACGCCCCAGCCGCGGTTGTACAGGGACCCGAGCAGGTCCTGGGCCTCGGGCTCGCCTCGGTCCGCGGCCAACAGGGCCCATCGGGCGGCCAGTGCCTCGTTGCCGATGTCATGCGCATATCGGGCGAACCATGCCTCGGCGTCGGCATGACCCGCCTGGGCGGCATTGCGCAATTGCCTCAACGCGGCACGATCACCCTGTCGGGCCTGCTGCGCGAGCTGCTGATCCTCGAGGAAGGCCGCGGTGCGATGAAAGAGGGGAATGATGCCGGTGACGGGTGGGTCGCGCCGAACGGGCGGCAGGGCTCCCGCCTGGGCCGCTGCGGCGTCCGCATCGAGCAATCCATAGCCGTAATGGGGATCCCAGCCCGGCGCATCGCCTTGCGGGATGGCCGTGCGCTCGAGCAGGCGAATGATCCTTGTGGCGGGAACGTGAGCCGAGAGCAGCAGTGCGGCTACCCCCGCCGCCGCGGGTCCGGCGGACGAATCGCCGGAAAACGGCGCGTAGCGCTCCTCGCCCGTCCCAGGCATCACAACCGGCATGCCGTCGGGAACCACGAAGGCCGGCTGCCGGTAGCATCGCGGTGCCGGCAGGGCGGTCCATCGCGTTCCGGCATGCAGGTACTGCATGCACTGCGGGCCGGAGTTGGCGAAGGGTTCGTAGAGGTAGCGCTCATGCCAGCCGGTATTCGGATCGACCGCGGCCACCGCGATGAGATGGGGCATCGTGGCGGAATTGCCCGCGCCGCCCCGGGTCCAGTATTGCAGGGGGAGTGGCGTGACCCCTTCGCTGCCGCGGTGAATGGCCACGAGCTTGAGGCGCAAATTCGCCAGCCGGCGGCCCGGCGGCAACAATACGAGAATGCTGAGTGAGCCCGCATCGCGTGGCGGATGCGGGTCGGAGAGGCTGAGCACGGGACAGCGGCCGTGCACCGAACGCAGGACCTCGTCCGCGCCCGCTACGAGCGCCAGCGTCACCTCGGGATTGGAAGCCGAGCATCGCGGTGGGTCGTTGGGGTCGGCGTTGGTGCCGAGCTCGACCGACACCCCCGCGCCCGGAGGGGCCGTCACCCGCTCGTAGGGATCTCCCGGCCTGCCCATCGATGCGCCAAAGTCCTGGGCGTCGTAGCGCACGTCGTGCAGCATCAGCGCTGTCGGGGTCCAGCGTCCCTCGTAATAGCCGCCGCCGTTGTTGCCGGCTCCAGTGAAGAACAGCACATCGGGATGCTCGCGCGAAAGTCTGGTGTAGCCGATATCCTTGTCGTCCGGGAACGCGTACACCGGTTGTGGATTGGTGTCGTCGACCACGACGTCGGCGTGAAACTGTCTGACCAGGTCACGCGCGCAGGCGACGGTCCGTCCGGACGGTCCTCCGGGGCAGAAGGCGAGCCGGGCCCCGGGGGCGATCCGGTGGACGATCTGCAGCATCCAGTCGCCCTCATCGCCGTGCGAGGCATCCCCTCCATAGAACATGACCGTGGGCAGGATGCGCTGGCGCACGAGCGTCGTATAGAACGAGGCGCCGTTGGAGATGACGCCCACCCGGACCCCTTGTCCCCGATCGCCGGAACTCAGCAGCCGGTGGGTGTGCAGCAGGGCATCGAAACCGGGTGCCAGCACTGTCTGGGCGCCGGCGCCGGCTATACCGGCGCCCAGCATCATGCAGGCAAGAAGGCGCACGCGCGCAGGAGTCATGCGGTGTCAGTTTCCATGTTGCCGGTGCCTTGGCGCACCTTCCCATCTTATGTGGCACACGACATCATAGGAACCTCGCGCGTGTCAAGCAGGCGCCGGCGCGGCGTCTCGAGATCATTCCTCCCCTGGGGACGGTCAGGCCCTGCGCGCACCGCACCACCGACGGAAATCGCCTGCGGCGGTAGGGACATTCTCGGATGCGCGGTCATGACCCATGGGTCATGCTGCCTTCAGGGTCATCGGGCGGCATCATGAAGCGCGTCATCCTGTTCGCGGCGGTCAATATAGCGGTCCTCGCGGTGATCGCTGCGAGCGTCGAGGTGCTCGGGCTCGGCCGGTACCTGGCCTCATACGGCACGGGGCTCACCGAGCTGCTCGTGTTCAGCGCGATATTCGGATTCGGGGGTGCGTTCGTGTCCCTCGCGCTCTCGAAGTGGATGGCGAAGTTCTCCATGGGCGTACGGGTGATCGGGCAGCCGCGCTCCTCCAGCGAGCAGTGGCTGCTGCAGGCGGTCGGCGAGCATGCCAGGCGGCTCGACGTCGCCATGCCTGAAGTCGGCATATTCGATTCGCCCGCCATGAACGCTTTCGCCACCGGCGCGCGGCGCAACCACGCCCTGGTCGCGGTGAGCAGCGGGCTGCTCGAGAACATGAACGGCGAGGAAGTCGGTGCGGTGCTCGGTCACGAGATGACGCACGTCGCCAACGGCGACATGGTCACCCTTGCCCTCCTGCAAGGGGTGCTCAATACGTTCGTGATCTTCCTGGCGCGCGTGGTCGGCACGGTGATCGACAATGCGATCGGTGCAAAGGGCGAGGAGCGCTCCGGTGGAGGGTTGTTCTACTTCTTGACCGTGATCGTGCTGCAAATCTTCTTCGGCGTGCTGGCGACTCTGATCGTCATGGCCTACTCGCGCCATCGCGAGTATCGGGCGGACGCGGGGGGCGCACGCCTCGCCGGTACCCAGAACATGATCGATGCGCTGCGCGTCCTCGAGCGCACCGAGGACGGCCCGCTGCCCGGGCAGCTCAAGGCGTTCGGGATTCACGGCGGGAACATGAGGGGCGCGCTCAGCGGCCTGTTCATGAGCCATCCGCCGCTCGAGGAGCGGATTGCCGCGCTGCAGGCGCGAGGTGCGGCCACCTGATTCCCGATTCCTCCATCCGCGGTTCAACGTTGAAGGTGGGCGAAGGAGTACACGATGAAAGTCAGCGATATCTGCAAACGAAATGCCGTCACGGTCCGCGAGTTCGATGAGCTCACCGCGGCGGCGCAGCTCATGCGCGAGAAGCACATCGGCTATCTGGTGGTCGTCGCGCCGAACGTGGGTGATCGCATGGTCTCACCCGTCGGGGTGATCACGGATCGCGACATCGTGGTCGAGGTGATGGCGCAGGGAGCCGATCCGCGCGCCCTCACGGTCGGCGATGTCATGAGCCGCGAACCGGTCGTGGCAGAGGAGGATAGCACCGTCTCTGCCGCACTTCAGCGCATGCGCGAGATCGGGGTGCGGCGCGTGCCGGTCGTGAACCGCACGGGTCAGCTCGTCGGTGTGCTTTCGCTCGATGATGTGCTCGATGCGCTCGCGGAGGAGTTGATGGACGTGGCGAGCTCGATCCGGCACGAGCTCAGGGTGGAAGGGGCACTGCGCCCCTGAGGCGATGCCTGCGCAGCGGGCGGACGCCGCCCGAAGGCGCCGCTACAGCTTCGCGGTCGGGAGGCCGGTGCGCCTCTCGTACGCGCGCTGACAGGTGAGGCATCGCCTGGCGGTCGGATAGGCTTCGAGCCGGTTCGCCCCGATTGGATCGCCGCAGTCGATACAGGTGCCGTACGTGTGGTGAGCGATGCGGTCGCGGGCGGCCTCGATGTCGCGGGCTTCCTGCACCTCGCGGGAGATATCGGCTAGATTCACGTCGGTGAGCAGATCCGCGAGGGACTCTTCCTCGACATCGTGCACCTGCCCGGCGAGCTCGCCGTAGCTCTCGCTGTCAGTGCGCAGCAGCGCCTGGTGAATCTCCTCCCGCAAGGTCCCGAGACGGGCGCGCAGCTTGATGTCGAAGTGCGGGAGGTCGAGGGAGGAGTGCGACTGACCCATGATGTGCTCCTTGCGGGTTGGGTAAGGTGGAGGATCGAGCGTTGGGTAGTCCGTGTACCCATGGGCGCCGCCGCCGAAGAAGGTCTCCCTGTCAAGCTCGTTCAGCGTTGCGCCCGAACGGAGCCGCTCGACCAGATCCGGATTGGCGATGTAGAGTCGACCGAAGGAGATGAGGTCCGCACGGTGCGTGCGGCGCGCCTCGAGCGCAAGCGCGAGGTCGTAGCCGTTATTGGCGATATACATTCCCTTGAAGGCGCGCCTGAGGATCTCGAGGTCGAAGCCCCCGGGCACGCTCCGTGGGCCCTGCGTCACGCCTTCGATCATGTGCAGGTAGGCGAGGCCGAAGTCGTTCAGGCGTTCCACGACATAGCCGTAAGTGGCGGGCGGATCGCGATCGAGCTTCAAGTCATTGACCGGGCTGAGCGGTGAGAGGCGTATGCCCACGCGACCGCCCCCGCAGACCTCGGTGACCGCCTCGAGCACATCGAGGAGGAATTTCGCTCGATTCTCGATGGAGCCACCGTATGCATCGGTGCGCCGATTGCCGCTGTCGCGCAGAAATTGCTCGATGAGATAGCCATTCGCGGCGTGGATCTCGACGCCATCGAATCCGGCGGCCAGGGCGTTGCGCGCCGCGCGGGCGTACTCGGCGACGATCCCCGGAATCTCCTTCACGTCCAGCTCCCGCGGGGTGAGGCAGGGGCGAAATCCCGCGGGAGTGTAGGCGCGAGCCTCCGGACGGATCGCCGAGGGCGCGATGGGCAGGCCTTGGTCGGGCTGCAAGGAAGGGTGAGACAGGCGACCCACGTGCCACAACTGCAGGAACATCCGCGAGCCGCCGCGGTGCACGGCATCCAACACGGGACGCCAGGCCCGCACCTGGGCCTCCTCGTAGATGCCCGGCGTGCGGGCGTAGCCCCGGGCCTGGGGGGAGATATTGACGCCCTCGGAGACGATGAGACCGGCCGAGGCACGCTGCCCGTAGTACTCGGCCATCAAGGGCGTGGGGGTGCCATCGGCATGCGCCCGGCTGCGGGTAAGAGGCGCCATGACGATGCGGTTGGCGAGGTGCAAGGACCCGAGCGTGACCGGCAGGAAAAGATCGCTCATGACAACCTGCGAGACTAGCCCGATGCCCCATGGGCGCAAGTGCGTAAATCTACCCATGTGCCGCGTGTGTAGAGGAGGCTGCCGTTGGAAGGTCACGGTGACCTGCGCCCGGAGTACGCGTTTCCCGGGCCGCGGCGCCTGGGAGTGAGCGTTATCGACTGCCTGGAGTTCGACCGGCAGTTGCGCCGGCTCGATCCGTCGCAGGAGATGGCCGTCCTCGAATGCACGCTCTTCGATCGACAGCAGCGCAAGGCCCGCCTCACGCGCGAGCGCAGTGGCGAGCAACCGGCTCTCGGTGAGTGCCACCCGGCGCGCGCTCGAGTCGGGCGTCACGGAGCGTGGCGCTAGAGTCTGGCGGATGCCTCGCGATGCGCGCGACCGAGTGCCAGCATGCGGGAGACTTCGATGTCCTCGAGCTGCTCAAAGTGTTCGTACCACTCGCCGATCGCGAAGAGCGACGCGGGCGCCAGGAGAATGACGACCTGATCGGCTTCCCGCCGGATCAGGTCGGCGGCTTCGGCCGAGGCCACCGGGGCCGCCGCCACGATGGTCGTGGCGCCGGCCTTGCGTGTGGCGCGAATGGCCGCGAGCATGGTCGAACCGGTCGCAATTCCGTCATCGATCAGTATGACGGTTTTGCGCTCGAGCTCGAGGGGGGCGAGCCCCTTGCGAAAGACCGGCTCGCGCCGCTCGAGCTCGCGCCGCTCGAGAGCCACGAGGCTGTCGAAGGTCCCGGCGAGGCTCGGGATCTCGCGTTCGATCCGCGGCTCGTGCACCACGATGTCGCCGGAAGCGATGGCGCCGATCGCGAGCTCGGGTTGGTCAGGCATCCCGATCTTTCGCACGAGCATGACATCAAGTGGAGCGTGCAACCTGCTCGCGACCTCGTAGGCGACGGCGACGCCGCCTCGCGGGAGACCCAACACGATGAGCGGCGGCGCGAAGGCCCGGCGCCGCAGCTCATTGGCTAGCGCGAGGCCGGCCGCGGCGCGGTCATGGAATCTGCCGCGAGAGGCTTTCATGCCGATCATCCTTAGGACGATCCGCAGCTGCTGTCATCGCGACTTCTACGTAGTGGCCGAATCCGGGCGCCAGGGCGCCTGGCGCTGCGCATCGCAGCAGTGTGCGGCGAGGGCCATCGTCAGTTCCTCGAGCGCTGCCGGACCGTAGGTATCGCGAAGCAGGGCGCAGCCCTTGAGAGCAAGCTCGTAGGCGCCAGAGAAGAGCGCCTCGAGCGTCCTGAAGGAACGATGCCCGCTTCTCGCATGGCGCCCGCTTCGTGTCTCGTGCAGACGATGAATCGGCGCGAGGCGATCGCAACGCTGAGGGCGAGGCGGTCCCAGGTGTCCGCGATGGAGGTCTCGCGCGGCAAGGCCTGCGGGTCACGGTGCTGCGTGCGCCAGATGAACGGCGACAGGCTCCTGGTGGGCGGATCGGGCACGGAGGCGTGATGCCCACCCGGGATCGGTCTCCGTCATCGGCGGATTTGCGTACCGGTGTAGCGCACGGCGTAGTGGTTGGACCCGGGTTGTCATCCACCGGATGGATGGTTTGCCGCTACAGCCAGCCGAGGCCGCGGGCGAGCATGCTGAGCGCGACGAGCACGATCATGGGCACGAACACCTTCTTCAGGTGCACGTTGGACATGCGGTTGAGAGTCTTGGCACCGAACATGGAGCCCCCGAGCACGCCG
>DAIDHH010000165.1 GCA_027452045.1 Gammaproteobacteria bacterium | reverse complement strand
GTGCCGATAATCATGAGTTCCGCCGCCTACCAGCAAGGCGGCGTCATCTTCATCACCTGGGACGAAGCCTCCTCCGGCGATGGACCCATCGGCTTGATCGCAGTCTCGCCCCTGGCCAAACCTGGTTATCAGAACTCCATTCACTACACCCATGGCTCGACCTTGCGCACGGTCGAGGAGATCTTCCACGTCACTCCCTTCCTGGGCGACGCCGCAAACGAGACGGACCTCAGCGATCTGTTCACCACGTTTCCCTGAAAGGCAGGCGCGGACTCGAAGAAGGCCAGGCTGGAGCCCATCCTGATCCAAACCACGGCAAAGGGGTTGCGGATCAATGCCCAAAGGACGCGGTTGGCAACCAGGCTCACGCTTCGCAGTGGTCACCGGATCCGAAGCCTCCGAGCCCTCCGCTTTCGATTATGTGAAGCGCAGCAACGGCGGAGCGATCAGGATCGTTGAGATCCGAGACTTGACCGCGCCGGGGTCATGCATGGCTCCTTGACGGCACAACCGCCCTGATGGCGGCTTCGCTCACCACTCCTGTGGCTTGACGCAAGACCGAATGGAGGAGATGATCCAAATTCAATTATCTTCGGACCATACCGGGGAAATTGGGGGGAAGGAATCTAGGGGATAAGAACAATGCTAAAAGCATTGCTGAAAAGAATAGCAATTGAATGCCTGAAGCCGATCGACAAGGTACTGCTGGGATTGGCGCCACGAATACGAGTGCTCTTTGTCGTCGTGAACGACATCGGCTATTTTCACCAGATTTCCCTGCTGAGACGCCTCTACTCCGATGACCAATTCGCCGTAAAACTCGTCATCGCCGACTACTATCAGGGAAGCGTATCCAAGGAAGTGCGCAACGCATTGGCCGAGTTTGACGTCATGTCGGTCAGACGGGCCAGGTGGACGCGCTGGCACTACGCGGTTATCACGGATATCGCGAAAATGTCATTTCCCAGAACCGCGGCATTCATTCAAATCAGCCACAGCTATTGCTTCGGGAATTTACTCGCGCCGGGCCCGGACTGCTCAGCGGCCGACGACTATTTCCTGATGATGATATCCGATCGTTTCGCCAACATCATCGTGCTTTCCTCACTTGGTTATGTGGATTTGATCCAGCGCCTATATCCGCAAGTGCTCGAGGATGACAAAAAGGCGTTTTTCGTGACCGGAACGCGAAACATGACGGCGTCACGCCAACCAAGATCGAAACGCCTATTGGAGAAGCACAAGCATCGCCGGCTGCTGGTGACCTCTCACTGGACTCCACATTCGCTCTTCCGCGACCTGGGTGTCGCCGTCATTCATGAATTGCGCGAGCGCTTCCCTCTTTGGGAGATCATGGTGTCGGCGCACCCGAAGCTGTGGTCGATCAAAACCGAAGACGGATTCGACGGCATGCGCCTCGCGGAGCATCTGACGTCCCTGGCGCGCACCGATGGCGCAATCACATTTGCCCCGACAGGCAATCCCGTAAGCTTGTTCGAAGACGTGGACGGATTATTGTGCGATCACAGTTCTATTCGGGTTCTATTCTCGGCACAATCAAAGCCCTGCGTCCTTTATAGACATCCTGGCTGTTGCGCTCATTTCGCAATCACCGAGATGCTGTACGTGCGCAGCTCGGCTGTGTTTCATTCCCTGGATGAAATGGAATCGGCCATCAGTGACACTGTATTGCGGGACGAAGAGCTGCTCCGCTGGAACTCCCTCATGTTTGATTATTTTCGCTCCTGGAAAGAGGACCCGGATGATGCGTTGCGCGACATTTTGGCGACGATTGGTCCAATCGGATCAATTGCATCCGCCAAGTGGAATCGGGTGAGGGAAACCGAGCAAGCTCATTGGAGCGAGATGCTTGCCGACCTGACTCCCTTGTCGAAGCGGATAGATCGCGCCATTGAAGATCATGAGACCGTCTCTGCGGGATCGAGGCTGGCGGCGAATGGTCGGCAGAGCCGCTAGACCCTGCGGCTCGCCTTTCCACCCCCTGTGCGACGGTAATCGCCGCCGCGATCCCTCGGCGGTCTTGGCGTCACGGTGGAACCTCCGCCTTAGCGTATGCCGCCGCTGCAACCGGAGGTCATAGACCGCCGCTTGAAGCTCAGCTGCTCTTCAACCCGACGGCGCGGCTGACGGCGCGGCTCAGGGGGCCGAGCGTATCGCTCTGCCCGCCTGTCCTTGGCCCTCGGAACAAGTTCCCGGAGAGCTCACGCAGATCCAACTCCACAGAGCGCATGTGATCCTTCAGCGTTGCCATGTCGGTCTGCACGCGGCCCACGCCGTAGTCAATGTCCGAAATCCAGCTCTCGTTGCGTTCCCGCCGGGTCTCGGCATGGCGTTGCCGGTTTTCGATGCCGGCGAGGCGCGTCTCGGCGACGCACAGACCGGTCTTGAGCGCGGCGAGGTCTGACTCGATGCCGCCCAACCGGGTCATGAGGGTCGCCAGCTGGATCCTGACTTCGGTGACTCCTGACTCCATCGTCGACATCCGCGACGGCATGTCCAGTGCGGATTGAGCATAGCCTCGATCGTCTTCGACGTGCATGCGCGCTCTCCTGTTGACGTCCATCTGTGCCGCAAGCGCCGTTGCCGCGGGCGAACTGTAGCGTCCATCACGACCCGGCGCCGGCAGCACAATCTATGCAATTCTCCCGAGGATTCCAAGCGAAAATTCGCAGAGATTTTGCACCCATCTTGCGACATCTCGATGTCATGCTGCCATACCGCGACAAATTGACATCGACTCATGCCGTTCACGTTCAGGTGGTCCCGCATGCGTCGCGATTATTAGACAATCTCGACCAATCGAGCGGCCGACCCGTGTCGCCCCGGATACAACACCATGCATCGAGGCGCTGCGCCACTGCGTGCGGGTGGCGGACGTCAATTGCACAGGTATGGCGGATGAAAATTGCACACTCGGGCAGAGTGGCCGCTCCGGGACCGATCGGGCCCCAACGCAGGCGAGCGGATTGCTCCGCACGAGCCGCTCGCGTATTCGACTCGACGTCCCGGGATCGCCGGCCTCGAGACTCATCGCACGCCTCGGCGCCACTTGTGCCATCGCGCGCCCATCCAGCCCTTCTGCCACCGCTCGAGGAGCACCCGGCGGACGCCCGGCACGCAGGGTCGAGCACATCGCTCCCTTAGGACTCATCCGGTAACCCCTGACGCTGCGGCTGGGGGGACTGTCTCCCATCGGAGTCGATTTTCTTTACACAGCCTGCCAAGGCGGGGACGAAGGTGAGATTAATCAATTGATTCTGGAGACAAAAATCAATCTGGCACCGCAATTGCAGTGATCCGCCCCCAGATCGATCCATCAAGAGCAAAAAGGAAAGTTCCATGCGTCTTTCATCTCTCCTCTGCGCCGCTGCGGTATCCGCGGCCCTGACTGGCGTCGCCAGCGCCGGCATGATCCAGAATGGCAATTTCGCCTCGACCAGCCTCAACGGCAATCCGGTCACGGTGCCCACCGAGTTCGGCACGGGCGTGAAGAACGGCTTCACCTCCCAGCAGTTCATCACTGGCTGGCAGGGCAATGACGGCTACGAGATCTGGTACCCGAACGCCTGGGCGGCCGCGAACGTGGACGCCACCGGCGAGTGGACCGGCACCGGCAAGGAAATGCTCTACCCGACGATCAGCGCGCCTCCGGGCGGCGGCGCCTTCGTGGGCCTCGATGGCGATCAGACCGCGGGCGTGCAGTCGAGCATCGGCCAGTGGGTCACCGGCCTCACCGCCGGCGGCAAGTACACGGTCACCTTCAACTGGGGTGGCTCGCAGATGCAGAGCCGCACGGGCGCGACGACGGAGTACCTTGCCGTGTCGCTGGGCAGCCAGACGCTCGACACCAACACCCTGAGCAATGTCAGCGGCGGCTTCACGGGCTGGAAGAACGGCTCGCTGACCTTCACCGCGACTTCGGGCACCGAGTGGCTGAACTTCCTCTCGGTCGGCACCCCGACCGGCTATCCTCCGATGGCCGTGCTCACCAACGTGTCGATGAGTTCCGTACCGGAGCCGGCCTCGCTCGCGCTCTTCGGCGCGGGCCTGCTTGGCCTCGGCGTCGCGCTGGTGTCGCGCCGTCGCGCGCAGCGCGACAGCGTCTGAGCTCAGGGTTCACAGCCCAGAATGGGGTCCGGGTCGTTGCGGCCCGGACCCTTCAGGCCCGATGATGGGCCCGCATGCAGTCCTTCCTCATCGAATCCTTCCACCTCGCGGTCTGGCTGGCGCTGCTCTGCGCGCTCTTCATGCCCCTCGAGCGCCTGGCGGGAGTCTCCCGGCAAGGGATCTTTCGTCGGCAGCTGCGCACTGACCTCGGCTACTACGCGCTCAACTCCCTGCTGACGGGCGTGTTGCTCGGGGTGCCCCTCATGCTCCTCGGCGGCGCCCTTCACCGGATCATCCCCGGGACCGTGCTCGGGGCGATCGCTGCCCTGCCCTTCGCGGCCCGCTTCGCGCTCTCCCTGCTCCTTGCCGAGGTGGGCTACTACTGGGGCCACCGGCTGTGCCACGAGGCGCCGCTCCTCTGGCGCTTCCATGCGATCCACCATAGCGCCGTGGAGGTGGATTTCCTCACCAACACGCGGGCGCATCCCTTTGACATGGTGTTCACGCGCCTCTGCGGCTTCGTGCCCGTCGTCGCGCTCGGGCTGGCCGCGGGCGCAGGGGTCCCGGCGCTCCTGCTCGTGCTCGGCACGCTCTGGGGGTTTTTCGTGCACGCCAACCTGCGCTGGCGGTTCGGGCCCCTGGAGCATCTGATCGCAACACCCTTCTTCCACCGCTGGCACCACACCAACGATGCCTGGCGCGACCGCAACTACGCTTCCCTCCTGCCGCTGGTCGATCGCCTCTTCGGGACCTACCACCGCCCCTCGCACTGGCCGGCGTGCTACGGCATCGACGATCCCATGCCCGCCTCGCTCGGCGCGCAGCTCCTGCGTCCCTTCCTGCCGCGCCCGAGGCCGAAGTCCCCAGAGCCGAGCGCCTGAGCGGGCCGCGGCGCTGGGCTCCTAGCCGTTCGGGCAGCGAAGGTCTATCCGGGAGTCCCCGGAGGGCGTGCGCCTGAGGCGCTGCTAGAATGCCGCCCGTGCGTGGGCTTCATCTCATGCGGGTCTTCGGCATCGACATCATCGTCGACTGGAGCCTGTTGATCATTTTCGCGCTCATCGTCACGGGGCTCGGCTCCGAGCTCTTCCCCCACTGGCACCCGCAGTGGAGCGCCGCGACCGCCTGGCTCACCGCTGTCGCGGCGGCGCTGCTCTTCTTCGCTTCGGTGCTCGCGCACGAGCTCTCCCATGCGCTCGTAGGGCGGGTGAACGGCGTCGAGGTCAAGCGCATCACGCTCTTCGTGTTCGGCGGCATGGCACAGGTCGAGCACGAACCCGGACGCTGGCCCGCGGAGCTGTGGATGGCCATCGTCGGGCCACTCACCAGCCTCCTGATCGGCATCCTCTGCCTGCTCGCCGCCCAATCCGGCCTGCCGGCCCTCGAGGCGCTCAACGTCGCGGGCCTACAGCGCCTGCTCGCCGAGCTCGATCCGGCGCGCACGCTCCTCCTCTGGCTGGGCCAGGTCAACATCATCCTCGCGGTCTTCAACCTCGTTCCCGCCTTCCCGCTCGATGGCGGCAGGGTGCTGCGGGCGCTCATGTGGGGCGCCACGCACGACCTGCGCCGGGCGACCCGATGGGCCTCGGCGCTCGGACAGGGGTTCGCGTGGCTCCTGATCGGCGCCGGCATCGCCATGGTGCTCGGAGCCACGGTGCCGTTCCTCGGCGCCGGCATCGTAAATGGCATGTGGCTCGCCTTCATCGGCTGGTTCCTGAACAACGCCGCGCTCATGAGCTACCGCCAGCTCCTCACCCGCGAGCTCCTGCAGGACGTCCCGGTGTCCCGCCTCATGCTCACCCGCTTCGAGACGGTGCCGCAGCAATTGCCCCTCGAGACCTTCGTCGACGGCTACCTGCAGCGCAGCGACCAGCGCGCCTTTCCGGTCGTCGACGACCACGAGGCGGTGGTGGGCCTCATCTGTCAGCGTGACATCGAGCGGATCTCCCCCGAGGAGCGCCGCAGACTCACGGTGCGGGAGGTGATGCGCCCGGCGGCCGGCATGGCGGTGGCGCACCCCGCCGAGGATGCGCTCGATGTGCTCGATCTCCTCGCCGAGCGGGACATCAACCAGGTGCCGGTGGTGGACAACGGCCACGCCATCGGTCTGGTTCGCCGCGCGGACATCCTCAAGTGGCTGGCGCTGCACGGCTCTCCCCGGCAGCAGACCCCCGGCAATACCTGAGCCGCAGGCTCGGCCGTACGATACCCTCGCGCCGCGGCATACGTACAAATCGCAAGTCCCGCCTGCGCGCTCTCGAGGCTAGAGTAGCCAGACTGGCCCCATGCGGCAGGGGGGATGCTTTTGCGAGCCACGCCTGTGACTCAACCTGTACAATTGTCGGCACGGCAAACAACTCCATCCCGTGTCGAAGAACTCCGTGACGATCTGGAATGGCGCCCCATGAAGCGCCAGAGCGCACGGCTCACTGACCTCCGCCGACATGCCGGCCCACCGGATTGCGGGCGTATGCATAGACTCGAGTGACATGCGCTATATCGAAAGCAAAGAACAGAGCGCCCAGCTGCTGCGGCTGGCGATCCCCCTCATGGTGCGCCAGGAAGCCGCCTACCATCCGGTGAGTTATGGTCTGTGGTACGAGCACGTGGCGGGCATCAACCCCTCGTTGAGCGCCGCGCTCACCGCCCGGCTCGAGTCGAACCAGCCGCTCTCGGAAGATGACGTCTATCAGCTCTACGCGCGTCACATCCTCGAGCGCGACGCCCAGGTGCTCGAGACGCTGCAGCAGCGGCTTCAGACGCTGCTCGAGACCACCGCCCAGGAAGTCGGCACGGCCTGCAACGAGAGCGGCCGCTTCAGACAGACGCTGCAGGAGAGCCGCTCGGACCTGACGGGCGATGCGAGCGCCGCGACGCTGCAGGAGCTGGTCGGAAAACTCCTGCGCGAGGCGCTGCGGATGGAGGCGACCACCCAGACCCTCACCGAGAAGCTCGAGGCGAGAACCGAGGAGGTGCTCTCGCTCACCCGGCAGCTGAAAGAGGCGCACAGCGAGGCGCTGAGCGATCCGCTGTGCGGCATCAGCAACCGCCGGGGATTCATGGGTGCGGCGCAGGCGCTCTGCGAGTCCGAGCACGGCCTCGAAGGCGCCGCGCTGGTGCTCATCGACGTGGATCACTTCAAGTGGGTCAACGACACCTTCGGCCATCTCCTCGGGGACTCGGTGCTGCGCGGCATCGCCAACGTATTGCGGGACAACATCAAGGGCCGGGACGTCGCGGCGCGCATCGGCGGGGAGGAGTTCGCGCTGCTCCTGCCTCAGACCCCTCTTCAGGGCGCGCACAGCCTCGCCGAGCAGATCCGCCTCGCGGTCGGACAGATGCGCATCCAGCGCATCGGCACGGAGGAAGTGATCGGCTCGGTCACCATTTCCCTCGGGCTTGCGATCGGGCGCCAGAACGAGACTCTCGATGAGCTGATGGCGCGCGCGGATGCCGCGCTGTATGGCGCCAAGCGGGACGGGCGCAACCGCGTGGGCGTCGCCTAGGGCGCGACGCACTCAACGTACTCAGGTCCGGAGGACCGCGCGGCGCTCGGCGACGGGCAGGTCGAGCCTCAAGAAGTTCTTTTCGGGAAAGAGATAGTCCTCCCCGGACTCGTCGATGACTCGGATCTGCCCAAACCGGGCCGCCCGGGCGTCTGGAATGGCCACGTAAATCTTTCTGCGCTCAAGCGAGGCCTCGTAGCCCGCATTATCCAGACAGATCACCAGCCGTTTCGCCGCTCTTGCCATGCTCTTGCACTCAAAGAAAACGCTTGATCTTGAGTTCGCGCCTGCCAATTCCGCTCGCTTCGTACCAGTGAATCTCGGCTCGAACGATTTCGCCGCTTTCCAGGTGAACATCCGCCACGCCCTTGCGCTTGCGCCACTGTACATCTCAGCGTCGCGCACACACCGTCGTTACGTTGGTCACACTGGGACGATGAATGAATGCGCGGCTGCAGCCTCGCACAATATTGACGCGCAATCCGCATCCGTATATCCATAGGCGCCCTGGACTGATATCGAATCCTGCAGGATCCGACCCCAAAACAGGCGAATCATGATCAAGAAGGCGATCCATGTCAGCGTGCGCATCGACCTGCTGGAGAGTGCTCGAGCGCATGGCATCAATCTGTCGGCGGTCCTGGAATCCGCTCTGCGCGAGACGCTGAAGCAGGCGCGGCAGCGGCAGTGGCGGGAAGAGAACCGTGCAGCCATTGCGGCCTACAATGACTTCGTGGCGCAGCATGGAGTGTACTCGTCAGTGTCAAGTCCTGACACTACGCATAGCTGACCCTGACAGCTCGCGTCCATGTGAGGGTCGACCCTCTATCTTCCCTCGCGCCAAATCACGGCGCATCCACCGTGCTGCTCAAGCTCTCGCGCACGCCGTCGTTGCGCTGGTCGAGCCGTGAGCTGCTCCATCCTCCGCCGATGGCATCGATGAGATCGGCGCTCGCCACCAGGCGCTGGCTCTGGATGCTTACCGCATTGATCTCGGCATTCAGGCGCGCGGTCTGCGCCGTGAGCACGCTGGCGTAGTCGGCCACGCCGGCCTTGTACTGGTTCAAGGTCAGGGTCTCGGAGCGCTCGGCATCACGCACGGCCTGGCTCTCCTGGGCGTACTCGGTCTGCAGGTAGCGCAGCGTCGCGAGGTCATCCTCGACCTGCTGGAAGGCCGAGAGCACAGTCTCACGATACGTCGCCACCGACTCATCGTAGAGCGCCCTCGCCTCACGCGTCTGCGCCACCGTTGCCCCGCCGTTGAACAGGTTCTCGGCGAGCTGCGGGCCGAAGGACCAGACCGCGTTGCTGGTGCGGATGAGGGTTGCCAGGGTGGAGGAGGCGTAGCTGTAAGAGCCGGAGAGCGTCAGGTCCGGGAACCAGGCCGCCTCCGCCACGCCGATCTGGGCGTTGGCGCTCGCAACGGCACGCTCCGCGGCGGCGATGTCCGGCCGGCGCAGCAGCAGCCTCGAGGGCACTCCCGCGGGTGCCACCGGCACGGCCGCGGCGAGTTGTCCCTCGGCCAGAGTGAGTTGCGAGGGCGGCACGCCGATCAGCACGGCGATGGCGTGCTCGAGCTTCGCTCGCGTCAGCTCGACCGTGTTCTCCTGGGATTCGGTGCTCTCGAGCTGGGTGCGCGCCGAATACACGTCCGCGAGCGTCGTGACGCCGGCGTTGACGCGGTTCTGCGCGATGCGCAGCGACACCTGGTAGTCCTTCACTGAGGTCTTGAGCAGCCGCAGCTCCTCCTCCGCGGCGCGCAGCTGGAAGTAGTCCTCCGCCAGGGTCGCCTGCGCCGAGAGTTGGGCCGCGGCGACGTCCGCGGCGCTCGCGGCCGCCCTGGCGTTGGCGCTTTGGAGCTCGCGGCGCAGCTTCCCCCAGATGTCGATGTCCCAACTGGCGGTGCCCCCGGCCTCGTAGACGGTGTGCGCCGAGGTGAGACCGGTGAACTTCGAGCTGCTCGAGCCCGCCTGGCCGCCGCTGCGCGTGCCGCCGCCGCTCAGATCGAGAGAGGGAAAGAGCGCCCCGCGGGTGACCCCGGCCGCCTCCCGCGCCGCGTAGTAGGCGGCGACCGCCGCCTTCAGGTTCTCATTCGAGACCTCGACCCGCTGCTCGAGCCCGGTGAGCACCGGATCGGCGTAGACCGACCACCAGGGCTCGCCCGGGGCGATGCGCACCGGCTGCGCCGGCACCCAGCCCCGGCTCTCCTTGAAGACGGCGGTGGGCGGGGCGGCGGGGCGGCGGTAGTTGGGCCCGACGGCGCAGGAGGCGAGACCCACGGCGAGCCCGACGCAGAGCATCCCGGTGAGTGAGTGCGTGCGCATCATGTCAATGGACTCCCTGCGGGCAGCACGGCCCTGCGGGCCCTGAACGTTCTGTCGAACCATAGGCGGAAGCGATCGAGATAGAGATAGACGACCGGCGTGGTGTAGAGGGTGAGGACCTGGCTGATGGCGAGTCCCCCGACCACCGCGATGCCGAGCGGGCGGCGCATCTCCGAGCCCTGACCGCTCATGAGGGCGAGCGGCAGCGCGCCGAGCATGGCGGCGATGGTGGTCATCATGATGGGACGGAAGCGCAACAGGCAGGCCTCGTGGATGGCCCGCGCGGCCTCGACGCGCTCGGTGCGCTGCGCCACGAGCGCGACGTCCACCATCATGATGGCGTTCTTCAGCACCACACCGATCAGGAGGATGATTCCGATGAGGGCGATGAGGCTGAAGGGCTGGTTGAACAGCAGCAGCGCGAGCACCGCGCCCACCCCGCTCGAGGGCAGTGTCGAGAGGATGGTGATGGGCTGGGCCAGGCTCTCGTAGAGCACCCCGAGGGTGATGTAGACCGCCGCGAGCGCCGCGAGGATCAGGAGCGGCTCCTCGTTCACGGTCTGGCGGAACACCTGCGCGTTGCCCGCGAACTCCCCGTGCACGGAGATCGGCACGTGGAGCTCGGCGATCGTGCGCTCGATCGCGGCGGTGGCCACACCCAGCGCCTCGCCCACCGGCAGGTTGAAGGAGAACGTGGTGGCGACGAAGGGTCCCTGGTGATTGACCGCGAGCGGCGTGGTCCCCGGCCCGTAGCTCGCGATATCCGACAGCGGGATCATGGTCTCGGGCTGTGTGCTGACCGCGCTTGCTGTGGAGGCCCCGCCCCCGGAGGCGATCTGGTTGAGCGCGTAGTTCTGGGCGGCGGTGCTGCGGGTGACGCCTGCGAACTCAAATGCGTTCGCCGCCCCCATGGTGGCCTCCGTCCCCGTCAGCGCCCCGCCCATCGTGCTCACGTAAAGGTCATTCAGCGTCGCCGGACTGCTCCAGAACTTCGGGTTGACCTCCATCACGATGTGATACTGGTTCATGTCCTCGTAGATGGTCGAGACGAGGCGCTGCCCGAAGGCGTCGTAGAGCGTGTTGTCGACCTGCGAGAGGTTGAGCCCGAGCCGCGCGGCGATCTTGCGGTGGATGTCGAGCTTCACATCGAGCCCGGAGGCCTGGCGGTCGGAGTTCACATCGCGCAGCTGCGGGACCTTCTTGAGCGCCCGCTCGATGCGCGGCGCCCAGGTGTCGAGCGTCTTCAGGCTGTCCGAGAGGAGCGTGTACTGGTATTGGGCGTAGCTCTGGCGCCCGCCGGAGTGGATGCTGCTCGCGGTCTGCAGGTAAAGCCGGGCGCCGGCGAACCCCGAGAGCTCGCGGTTCAGGCGCGCGATCACCGCGGTATCGGAGAGCTTGCGCTCGGCAAGGGGCTTTAAGCTGATGAACATGTGCGCGGTGTTGCTCCCTCCCCAGCCGCCACCGCCCGTGAAGCCCACCACGTGCTCGACCGCGGGGTCGCGCCTGATGACTCCCACCACGTAGCGCAGCTTCTTCTGCATGGCCTCGAAGGAGCTGCTCTGATCGGCCACCATGTAGCCGTTGAGATCGCCCGAGCTCTGCTGCGGGAAGAAGGTCTTCGGCACGATGGCGAAGAGATAGAAGTTGAGCACCACCACCCCAAGGAGCGCGAACATGACCAGGCGCGGGTGGCGTAGCGCCCCTCCCAGGGTGTAGTCGTAGAAATCCCGCATGTGATTGAAGCCGCGTTCCACGGCGCGGAAGAACCGTCCCTGGCGCGGATGAGCGCGCAGCAGCCGGCCACAGAGCATCGGGGTGGTGGTGAGGGAGATGAGGAGCGAGAGCGCCACGGTGACCGCGAGCGTCACGGCGAACTGGCGGAACACCCCGCCCACGATGCCGCCCATCAGGATGATGGGCATGAACACCGCGATGAGCGAAGAGCTCATGGCGAGCACCGTGAAGCCGACCTCCCGCGCTCCATCGAGCGCGGCGCGCAGGCGCGGCACGCCGGCCTCGATGTGGCGCGTGATGTTCTCGATCACGACGATGGCGTCATCGACCACGAAACCGGTGGCCACGGTGAGCGCCATCATCGAGAAGTTGTTCAGGCTGAAGCCAAGCAGATAGATCACCGCCAGCGTGCCGATGAGCGACAGCGGCACCGCCACCGCCGGCACCAGGGCCGCGCGCGGATTGCGCAGCATCACCAGGACCACGGTCACGACCAGCAGCACGGCGAGGAGCAGAGTGATCTCCACGTCATGGAGCGATGTGCGGATCGAGGTCGTCCTGTCGTGCGTGACCACCAGATCGATGCCGCGCGGAATGCTGGCGCGGATCTGAGGCAATAGCGCCTTGATGCGATCGACCGTCTCGATGACGTTGGCGTTGGGCTGCTTGCGGATGATGAGCGCCACCGCCCGATGCCCATCGAGGAGCCCGAGGGTGCGCACATCCTCCACCCCGTTGGTGATGGTGGCGACATCACCGAGGCGCACCGCCGCGCCGTTGCGGTAGGCGATGATGAGCGAACGGTACTGCGCCACGGTGGTCGCAGTGTCATTGACGTAGACCTGGTAACGGCTCCCATCGAAGGAGAGCGCGCCCTTGGGGCTGTCGGCGTTGGCGGCGGCGATCGCCGCGCGCACGTCCTCGAGTCCGATGCCGTACCGGAAGAGCTGGCGCGGATCGAGGCTGATGCGGATCGCCGGCAGCGAGCTGCCGCCGATGTCGATGTTGCCCACCCCCGGCACCTGCAGGATCTTCTGCTGGATGATGGTCGAGGCGGCGTCGTAGACCTTCCCGATGGGCAGCGTGCGGGAGGTGAGCGCGAGGATGAGGATCGGCGCTTCCGAGGGGTTGAAGGCCCAGTAGCCGGGATCGGAACGGAGCGAGGCGGGCAGATCCTGCCGGGCGGCCTGGATGGCCGCCTCCACATCGCTCTCGGCGCCGTGGATGTTGCGGCTCAGGCTGAACTGCAACACGATCTGCGACTGCCCTTCGGTGCTGCGCGAGGTCATCTGGTCGACCCCCGCGATGGCGCTCAGGCGCCGCTCGAGCGGCGTGGTGACACTGGTGGCCACCGTGTCCGGGCTCGCCCCGGGAAGGTTGGCGTAGACGACGATGAACGGGAAGTCCACCTGCGGCATGGCCGAGACCGGCAGCAGGAAGAAGGCGATGAGCCCCGCGAGCGCGAGCCCGCAGGAGAGCAGCGTCGTCGCCACCGGCCGCGTGATGAAGGGGCGCGAGATGTTCACGGCTCGAGGGGCAGCGGCCCTGAGGGG
>DAIDHH010000164.1 GCA_027452045.1 Gammaproteobacteria bacterium | reverse complement strand
CACACGCGTCTGAGATCGGTGGTTGTGGAATGCTATCCCACGGCCTCCGCATCGGTCTCAATGTCACCGCTGCGAATGACCGCTCCGTGTGGTACGCCCCGCCCACCGGTTGGGTGACCGTACTGGCAGGTCTCCTGGCTCACGGGTCGTGATCCTGCGCCCGGCCTTCCCAGTTTCCCAGTGGCCGTCACGGGCGCGGACTCGCCGCTTACAGTTACGGGGGTAGCTACGGCATTGACTTGCGTCTCACCGCATTCCCTCTTGCCTCCCCGGCCTCAACCGGGGAACCAGCACGCGGAGGAGAGTCTGTCCCTAAGTCCGGTCGCCGTCAAGAGCGTCAGCTCGCAACGAGCGACGGCGAGCCCTACATGCGCTCGCGCCGTCCATCGGTGTCCGTACGGCTCCCTCCGGCCAAGGCGAACACCAGGTAGGCAGCGGCTCCTCGCAGCAGAGGCTTGTATTCCGAGCGAAGTTCCAGCACTCGATAAGGCGCTCACTGCGACCTTCTGGGCTGAGAACCTCGAAGACCTGGAATACACTCAGGTCAATCAGACGCGGGATCAGATTGAATTCTGGAGCGGGAAGTCCGTGTTGACGAAGCGGAGCGGCGAGCCGGCCGCCAGCTGATCGCCGAGTGCCCTGCGACCACTCCTTCGTGTCCCGATCCCACGCGCACTGGAGTTGGGATCACCGGGCATGGAACCATCATGACAGACGCCTGCAGATGCACCGGCGCTTCCGATATCTATGCCGTCAGCGATTGCACCGATCAGACCCTCCACGACTCATGTGCGTCGCCACCGCAGCCGACGTTCTCGCGGCGATCAACATGAACGGCGGAAGCGCAGCGCACGACCTCAGCGCCGAACTGGCGGTGATGTTCCTCGCCCCGCAGACTTCCCCACCGCGCGTTGCAGAGAGCGGCCGGTGCACCACCGCGGCTTCAGGACCCGGAGCGTCGTGCTGGCGCTCGAGAATGTGTCTCATGGACTCGTGAATTTGGAGTGCCGCGGCTTCATCAAGAGGGCTGCCGCGGCCGGCCCCCATGGGGGCGCTCGGGCTCAAGGCGTGCGAAGAGCGGCCAAATGGGTGTGCCATGCTACGCACTGTAGCGCTCGTCGTCCGCGCAGGTTTTGATCGCGACCAATCCGCGCGGTCAGCGGCATGACGAGCACAGTCCGGCGATCTTCCTCAATGCGCACCGAGCCCGACCTCGACTGGACCTTCCTCTGGACCTCGACGCTGCGTGAGCCCGCCGGGCGCACCGGCCGCTTGCGCCCACGTAGGACCGGTGTCTGCGCCGCACCGGGAAACCGAGCACATGGCCACCAATAGCCGATGAAACGCCGCGATCGAATGAGATCGGCCCGCAAGGCGAGCGTCGAACAATGCACCCGAGCGACCGGTGGTGTGATATCCGGGCAGTGGCTCGCGCTCCAGAAGCAGGACGGAGGAGCATCCCGCGAGGCGGGCCGCAAACGAGGCCCCCGCGATCCCGGCTCCAATCACGACAAAATCGAATTTGTGCATGACAAGTCTGACGCTATGTTTTCGCAGCACGTGCCCCGCGGACGATGGCTGTGTCGATGCGAAGTTCGCATCGACCCCATTCTGCCTGCGCGCATCGAGGGGCGCCGCCTGCGGGCTGCTCAAAGCGCAGCGCCTGCCCGTCCCCTTGCGCAAGCTCCGCTCACCACCGCCACGGAGACCCGCCCGGCAGACAGCCGGCTGCGGGCTGGTGTGCGCCATGTGTTTCTGCGGTGACCGGCCGGTCAGATTTTCTGGAACACCAGCGTCGCATTGGCCCCCCCGAAGCCGAAGCTGTTGGACATCACAGTCCGCACCTCGACCTCCCGCATCTGCCGCAGGATCGGGAATCCCGCCGCCGCCTCCTCGAGCTGATCGATATTCGCGGATGCGGCCAGAAATGCTCCTTTCAGCATCAGTAGACTGTAGATCGCCTCGTGCACGCCCGCCGCACCGAGCGAATGACCCGACAGCGGCTTGGTCGAGGACAGCGGCGGAATACTCTCGCCGAAGACCTCTCGCAACGCATTGAGCTCGACGATGTCGCCGAGGACAGTCGAGGTCCCATGCGTATTGACGTAGTCGATAGGCCCCTCGACGGTACCCAGTGCCTGCCGCATGCACCGGACCGCGCCCTCCCCGGAGGGAGCCACCATGTCGGCGCCGTCGGCCGTCGCGCCATATCCGACCACCTCGGCGTAAATCGGTGCGCCGCGCGCTCGTGCGTGCTCAATTTCCTCCAGCACTAGAATACCAGCGCCGCCGGCGATGACGAAGCCGTCGCGCGTGGCGTCATACGTGCGCGATGCTCGAGCGGGCGTGGCGTTGTACGCCGAGGACAGCGCACCCATCCCGTCGAACAACGCCGCGAGCGTCCAGTGCACCTCGTCGCCGCCGCCAGCGAAAACGACATCGTGCTTGCCCAGCTGAATCTGCTCCATGCCAACACCGATGCAATGAGCACTGGTCGCACACGCCGAACTCACCGAGAAGCTGAGCCCCTTGATGCGGTATGAGGTTCCAAGGCAGGCTGCCACGGTGCTGCACATCGCGCGCGGCACACGATAGGGACCGACCCGACGAATGCCACGGCTGCGCAGCACGTCGGCGGCTTCGACCTGGTTGGCCGAGGAGCCGCCGCCGGAGCCGGCGATCAACCCGGTGCGTGGATGAGAAACCTCGGATGGCGCAAGCCCGCTGTCGACGATCGCTCGCGCCATGGCCACATGGCCGTAGGCCGCGGCGTCGCCCATGAAGCGTCGATCCTTGCGATCGATCAGCGCATCGAGGTCGATCTGCGGCACGCCCGCGATTTGGCTGCGCAGGCCGAATCTCTCAAAATCCGCTACCGGCTGGATGCCGCAGCGGCCGTGGATCAGTGAGTCCGTCACGGACTCGAGATCGCTGCCGAGGCAGGAAACGATCCCCATTCCGGTCACGACGACACGCCTCATGTGCCGGCCCGCCCGCCCAAGCCGTCCGTCGAGGTGAACAACCCCACCCTGAGGCCCTTCGCGGTGTAGATGCGGCGGCCATCGACTCTGAGCTCACCGTCAGCCACCGCCATCACAAGACTACGGACCATCACCCGCTTGATGTCCACGTGATAACTGACCTGCTTGGAACTCGGCAGCACCTCCCCCGTGAAACGCACCTCGTTGACACCGAGCGCGCGGCCCCGGCCATGATGGCCGTCCCAGGCGAGAAAGAAGCCGACGAGCTGCCACAGCGCATCCAACCCGAGGCATCCGGGCATCACCGGATCACCGGGGAAATGGCACTCGAAGAACCACAGATCGGGGCGAATGTCGAGCTCGGCATCGATCTCACCTTTGCCGTATGCCCCGCCCTCGCTGGCGACATGATTGATGCGGTCGAGCATCAGCATGTGCCCGGTGGGCAACCTGGAGCCGAAACCCTCGAATACGACGCCGCCGTCGAGCTCGGACAAATGATCAAAATGATGGCGGACCGAATTCACCGAGGCCCTCCTTCGTTTGCACCACAGGGCCGGCGATTAGATACCACTTCGGCACGCCCGAAATTGACGCTCGTCAAGGTGATTGGCAGGCCACGGAAAAACCCTACGATTCAAGCAATTTGAACCGCCCCGGGTTTCCAGGAGGCTCTAATTCTTGAGAGGATGGAGCAATGGGAAACCCAGCAAAGAAGTATTCACCCGAAGTGCGTTAGCGGGCGGTACGCTTGTTCCAGGAGCACGTGCACGAGGAACCATCACGATGGGCTGCGATGCAGTCGATCGCCGGGAAGATCGGTTGCACGGCCGAGACGCTGCGCTCATGGGTACAGCGAGCCGAGGCCCAGGCCGACCCGACGCGCAATGCAGCTCTGGCGGATCGAGAGCGCCTGAAGCAGCTGGAGCGGGAGAACGCGGAGCTGAAGCGCGCCAATGAGATCCTGCGCAAGGCGTCGGCGTTTTTTGCCCAGGCGGAGCTCGACCGCCGCGGGAAGTATTGATCGCGTTCATCGACGCAAATCGAAGCGAGTACGGGGTCGAGCCGATCTGCGAGCAATTGCCGATCGCCCCCTCGCTCCCCCAGGGCATCGAGATCCGCACCGCGTATGACCGCTCGGGACTGATCAAGTCCTCAATTCAGACGCTGGAACGTGATCTGATCGAAGAGGCGGTGATCGTCAGCCAGGTGATACTCCTCTTCCTCTGGCACTTCCGCTCCGCGCTCATTCCGATCCTCTCAATCCCGACCGCGGTGATCGCCTCCTTCATCCCGATGTATCTCCTGCACGTCTCGAGCAACATCATGTCCCTCGGCGGACTCGCGCTCGCGATCGGGGTCCTGGTGGATGCCGCCATCGTCATGGTGGAAAGTCGTTTCCTTCCTGTCGGTATTCCTGCTACAGGGGCCGGAGGGACGGCTCTTCCGCCCGCTCGCCTGGACCAAGACCCTCGCCATCGGCGGATCCTCGATTCTCGCCATCACGCTGGTGCCGGCGCTCATGCCGCTCTTCATCCGCGGGAAACTGCGCCCCGAGAGCGCGAATCCCCTCTCGCGAGTGACCCGGGCTCTCCACCTGCCGGTGCTCAGGACCTGCCTGCGCCACCGCTGGGCCACCCTCGCGGTCGCGATGGTCTTCCTGGCGCTCACGGTGCCGCTCGCCACCCGGATCGGCAGCCAGTTCATGCCGCCGCTCTACGAAGGCTCGGCGCTCTACATGCCGACGGCGCTGCCCGGGATCTCGATCGGGGAAGTCACGCGGCTGATGCAGGAGCAGGACCGCATCATCCGCACTTTCCCCGAGGTCAAGAGCGTCTTTGGCACCGCCGGCCACTCCGACAGCGCGACCGACAACGCGCCGCTCGACATGTTCGACACCACCATCATGCTGAATCCGCGGCGTGAATGGCCCGCCGGCATGACTTACCCGAAGCTGATCCAGGAAATGGACGCCAAGCTTCAGCTTCCGGGTCTCACCAACACCTGGACCATGCCGGTTGCGAACCGCATGGAGATGGAGCTCACCGGCATCAAGATTCCGGTCGGCATGAAGATCCAAGGTCCGAGCATCGAGGGCATCCAGCGCCTCGGTGCGAAAATCAGTGACCTGCTCTCCTCCGCGCGCGGCGTAGAGTCCATCTTCGCCGCGCGCGTCGCGCAGGGCTTCTACCTCAATATCGCCGTGCACCGGCTCACCGCCGCCCGCTACGGTCTCACCGTCGGTGACGTGCAGCAGGCGATAGAATCCGGAATCGGCGGCCAGGACATCGCCGAGACCGTGGAGGACCGGCAACGCTACCCCATCGATGTGCGCTACAACCGCGCTTTTCGCAGCAATATCCCGGAGCTCGAGCGGGTATTGATTGCGGCCCCGACGGGGGCGCAAATTCCGCTCGGACAGGTCGCAACGATTTCCTTCTCGCGCGGACCGGCGATGATCCGCGATGAAGATGGACAGCTCACCGGGTACGTTTACTTCAACCTCAAGACCTCGAACTACGGTGGCTTCGTGGCGAGAGCCAACCGGCTGCTGCGGGCCAAGCTGGCGCTGCCGCCCGGCTACTCGTACCACTGGTCCGGCGAGTACCAGCTCGAGCAGCACGCGAAGAAACGCCTCGAGGTCATCCTGCCGATCGTGTTCTTCGCGATCTTCCTGCTGCTGTATCTTCTCTTCCGCTCGGTATCGGAAGCGCTCGTGCTCTTCTTTCCGGCCTTCTTCGCGCTTCTCGGCGGGTTGCTCCTTCAGTGGCTGCTCGGCTATGAATTCAGCGTCGCAGTCGCTCTCGGGTATATCGCCCTCTTCGGCATCGCGGTCGAGACCGCCGTCGTCATGATGGTCTACCTGCGTACCGCGCTCGCCGAGCGCCTCGCTTCCGGTCAGCCGCTCATCACCGAGGACATCGGCGCGGCGGCGATCGATGCCGCGGTGTTGCGCTTGCGCCCGGTGCTGATGACGGTTTTCGCCGTGTTTGGCAGCCTGGGCCCCATTCTCTGGGAAAGCGGCATTGGCTCGGATGTGATGAAACCGATTGCCGCGCCAATCGTCGGCGGGATGGTGACTTCGACCCTCGCCGTGATGATTCTCGTCCCGACCGTCTTTGTCCTGCTCAAAGAACGCGAGCTGCGCGGCGAAATACCCGCTCGTGTCCCTGAAGCGACACCTGCGGATCGAGACCCGAGATGAGCCCCCGACTCATTCTGCCGGGGCTGCACGTGTCGAATTCGAAACGGCTCCGCTGTGATCACGCAGATCAGGAAAACTGGATAACCCCCGGACCGACGGCATCCGAATCAAGTTGATCCGTCCCAAGCGAGGAATTCACCATGAAGAAATCACTATTGCTATTGGTGCTTCTCTCAGGACCATTCGTGATGGCGGCCGCATGGGCCGTAACCGAAACTGAGATGCAGGCGTGTTTCAAGGCTCATGCCCAGCTCATGCAGAAACCCGCGGTCCGCAATCTGGTCGACTGCTGGCGGGAACATGGGTATCTGATGCTGAGGAAGTAACGGGGCTTGCCGACCCGACTGAGCTCGCCGCGGTCGTCACCGGCCGGCGGCCGCGGCGGCGAGAAGGGATTTCTATGCCTGTGGGCGGCACCCATGCGCCAAACCCGACCTGACTGCTCATTGACGTCATCTCGGTCCTTGGAGCAAAGGATATCCGCATTTTTGACGAAGTCGCCAGCCGCGTTCAATGAATGAGGTCACCCATAACTCTTTTTGAATCAAAGTGTTATGATTAGCACCCGACTGGTGACATGAATGAATAGTCCTCACACCGGTAACCCCTGCCGACGTTCGCCCCGTCGCTGCTCCAGGACCAATGCACTCTCGACGAGTCACTCAGTCTCGGCATAGATTCAGTGCAGTTCCGTTCAACGCAGCATTTTCCGGTGATCTGCACCGGCGGGCACGGTACCGACCCGTACGAACAAAACACGCAACAATCGCCCGCCTTCGGTTTCAGGACCGCGCCGCAGTTCGCGCACTCGAAATAGTAGATGCATGCGTCCGTGGGCATCACTTCCGAGTGTCGCGCCCCGCAGTGCGGACACGTGATCTCACTTGTGATCTCAAGCGTCCCCCTGAGCGTAGATATCGGACCGGCCATTGAACCCACCTTTCGGTCTCCCTCACCAATGAGTAATCTTAGGTCCGTACCGAAGTACGGAGTCAAGAGATGCGCCCGATACGCGGGAGCCTGAGTATCGGCGGCCTCACACGGACTGCCGGGGTGAACATCGAGACCGTGCGGTTCTATCAGCGCAAAGGTCTGCTGCGGGAGCCTTCGAGAGCCGGAGGCGGGATCCGGCGCTACGGTCGGATGTATTGCGGCTGCGATTCATCCGATCGGCGCAGTGGATCGGATTCAGCTTGGCGGAAATCACCGACCTCCTCCGCCTCGAAGACGGCGCGCACTGTGCTGAGGCTCGAGCCTCGGCCGAGCATAAGCTTGCTGAGGTACGGGCGAAGCTCGCTAACCTTGAGCAAATGGAGGACGCCCTCGCCAAGCTCGTGAGTGCGTGCCGAACCCACAGAGGGACGGTCTGCTGTCCTCTCATCGCATCACTCCAGGGGCAGAGCCGTGCGAATGAGACAGACCCGTTCTCAACTTGAGCGGCGAACCCAATTTGCGCGCGAACGAACGCCGTCAATCACGCGGGAGGCGTCTCTGCTGCCCTTTCCCATCCGTCCTCTGGAGCAAACCGGGCGAACCGTAGCGCCAGTGTGGGGAGAACGAGCAGCGTGAGCGCAGTCGAGCTGAGGAGCCCCCCAAGAATTACGATTGCCATCGGTCCTTCGATTTCCTGCCCCGCCATATGCGCGCGCACGGCCAGCGGCAACAGGCCGAGCGCAGTGACTGAGGCGGTCATGAGAATGGGCGCCAGTCGATGCATCGCGCCGAGTTTTGCCGTCTCTTGATTCCACGGGTGACCCTCCTCCAAGACCAGCGTGCGGTAGTGCGAGAGCAGCATGATCGCGTTTCGCAGCGTGATACCGAACACGGTCACGAATCCGACCGCAGCGCCCAAAGAAACCGGGAGTCTTGCGACCCAGATCGCAGCGATGCCCCCGACCAATGCAAAGGGCAGGTTTGCCGTGAGCAGCCCCACCGTCCGTGCATCGCGCAAAGCGATGAAGAGAAGCGCAAGGATTGCGGCCAACGCAAACCCGAAATCCAGCAACAGCTCGAGCCGCGCCTGGCTGGAGGCGGTTGCGGTGCCTCCGACACGAAGATAGTCCCCAGACGCAAGCGTGACGGATGCGAGACGGTGGCGCGCCAAGGTGACAAAGCGCCCGGCGCTGCCCGTGACATTGGCGGTCACGAGCTGCACGCGCTGGGCGCCGCGATGCAGGATGATGGACTGACCCGATCGCTCGCGGATGCGAGCCAGCGCCGCCAGGCGCACGACCAACCCGGAGGGGCTGACGAGCGGCACGTTGCCGATTGCCGCCGGATCGGTGCGCAGCGCAGGCGGCAGGACCACGACGATCGGGAAGGAGAGTCCGGCGGTGTAGACGCGGCCCACCGTCCGCCCACTGTAGCTCGTCTGAATGGCGCGCAAGACCTCAGCCGGCGTGAACCCATAGCGTGTCAGCGCTGCCCGGACCAGCCGGATGGACAGCTCCGGCGTGCCTGGGGGCGCCTGGATGCGCACACCGGCCGCTCCCGGGACCTCTCGCAGCGCCGCCGCCACCCGTCGTGCGTCCTCATTCAGTGCCGCGAGATGCCGTCCGAAAATCGTCACGACGACCGGGGCGGTGACCCCCGAGAGCGTCTCGTGAATGCGCTCGGTGAGAAATGTGTTCGCCCACCAGCGCACCCCAGGCGCCCCCCTGACGGCGGCCAGGATCTTGCGCTCGGCGGCGGCGCTGTCGGCATTGCCCTTGGCCGACAGTCCCACGTCGATTTCCGCTTTGTTGGTGAGGGCGTTGCCGTTCGAGAGATGCGCCCGGCCGACGTGCATGACCACGTGGGCGACTTCCGGCAGCCGCTCCATGATGCCGATCGCGCGCTCCCCGACGCGCGTCGTGGCGGCGAGCGAGGTACCGGGGGCCGTCTCGAAGTGAACGATCAAGTCGTTCTCATTGAACTGCGGCAGGAAGCTCGTGCGCAGCGCCGGCACGCTCGCGAGGCCACCCAGCACGAGGACCGCCACCGCGGCGAAGACCGCTCGCGGATGCCGATCGACGAAGGCCAGCATCCGACTGTAGCGGCGCTTGGTCCTCGCGAGCAACGGCGGATCGGCCGGATCGAGCGGAGCGTGGCCGAGCAGAAGATGCGCCAGGGCCGGTGTGACGGTCAGCGCCACGGCGAGCGAGGACAGGATCGCGAAGATGTACGCCAGTGCCAGGGGGCGGAACAACCGTCCGGCCACGCCGCTCAAGTGCAATATCGGCAGGAAGATCAGCACGACCGAGAAGGTCGCAAAGATCACGGCCTTGCGCACTTCCAGCGTCGCGCCCAGCATGACAGGCAGAGCGCCTCGCGACTGGGCGAGCCCGCGGTTCTCACGCAGGCGCCGATGGATGTTCTCAACCCCGACGACCGCATCGTCCACCACTTCGCCGAGCGCGATCGCGAGCCCTCCGAGCGAGAGCGTATTCAGGCTGAACCCGAGCCAGGTGAGGATCAATGCGGCCGCGAGCAGGGAAAGCGGAATGGCCGCGAAGGAAACCACGGCCGTGCGCCAATTGCGCAGCGCAAGGTACAGCACCACGAAAATGAGCACGCCGCCCGCGCCCAATGAATTGCGCACATCGTGCAGCGCGGTATCGATGAAAGAGGCGGGCCGCAGACCGTTCGGCTGGACGATGATCCCGTCACGCTTCATGAGCGGCGCGAGCGCCGACAGCGCGTGATCCAGTCCCCGCGTCACTGCGAGCGTATTGGCGCCATACTGCGATCCGACGACGAGCACCAGGCCCGGCTTCGTGCCCACCCGCGCGCTGCCGATCGGAGGCGGCGATCCCTCGACCACACGCGCGACCTCGCCCAGGGTGACACTGCGATGGTCGCGGCGGAGGAACAGGCTCCCCGCCAGCGCGGCAGGCGTGGTGGCTTGCCCATGGCTCATCAGAAAGAGCTGCTGATTTGGGGTATCGATGACGCCGGCCCCGCGAACCGCACTCGCCGCGGCCGCCGCCGTGGTCAGTTGATTGAGGCCCGTGTGTAGGGCGATCAGCCTGCCGGGATCGAATTGCACCTGCAGTTGCTCGGGACGGGCGCCGAAGATCACCACCTTCGACACGCCCGGTACGGCGAGCAGCGCCGGGCGGATCGTCCACCGGGCAATCTCGGTCAGCTGCATCCGCGAGAGCTTCGGTGCGGTCAAGCCGATCGTGAGCGCAACGCCCGTGGAGGACTGGAGCGGCGCAATGACCGGCGTCGCGCCTGGCGGCAGCGTCGGAGTGAGCGGCGCCAGCCGCTGCGACACGAGCTGTTGGTCGAGATACACATTGGTGCTTCCGTGGAATACCGCGGTCACGACCGACAGACCCTCCATGGACTGCGAGCGCAGCGTCGAGAGTCCGGGAATGCCGTTGACCGCGTCCTCGACCGGTGTGGTCACCAGCGCCTCGATTTGCCGGGGAGCCAGGCCCGCGGCGTTGGTGACCACGGTGATCGTCGGCTGGCCAAACTCGGGGAACACGTCGTAGGGAGCATGGATGACCGCCAACAATCCGAGCAGGGTCAGTCCGAGCGCCGCAGACAGGACCACCCAGCGGAAGCGCAGGCAGAACTCGACAATGGCGCGCATCAGCGGGGTACCTCAGTCGTCGTCACGATCGTCAGCCTTGGCAGCGCTCGTCACGGGCACCCTCGACTGCGTGGCGGCGGAGTACAGGAGTGCTGCCCCGTCGATGACAACCCGGTCGCCGGGATGCAGCAGCGTCCCCGCTCCTTCCGGTACGAAGTATCCCTTCTCGGTGACGAATGCACCGGGAATGGGCACGGGCACGAATGAGTCGGGCGTGCTCTCGCGGAATGCAAAGGGCTCACCTTGGTGCCACACCACCGCCGAGCGGGGCACGAGCACACCGGACTTGCCGGTCGAGGCGCTGAGTGCGACGCTGAGCGGAGTACCGATCGGCGCCGACGCTCGAGAGGCCATCAGATAGAAGAAGCTCTCTCCGGCTACCCCAGCGGCCGCTCGCGGCGCCCGGCTCACGAACCGCAACTGGACCAACTCATCATCCGGCGTCGTGGCCGAAGCCTCCGCGGGCGGGTCCGCCAGCCCCTGACCGAGCGGCAGGCTCACCTCGACGAGCTCGGCAGCACCCTTCTCGAGTCGCGGGAGCGGTGCGCTCCCGGAGAGCGCGGCGGTGCTGAGCGTCGAGCCCCAGTCCGCGAGCATTTTCGTCCGCAACTGCCCCAGCTGCGCGGCGGCCGTGGCACGGTCGGCCTCTGCGACCGCGAGAGTCGACTGCGCGCTTTGCAGCGCCGCCTGTGAGATGTTGTGCTGCGCGCGATAGAGGTGAACGGCGCGGCTGGCTTCGCTGCGCGCGAGGGCCGCCCTGGCGCTTGCCGCCGCTGCTGCGCTGCGTGCGGCAACCACGTCAGCCGCCAGGGTCACCAGCGGTCCGGGATCGAGAACAAACCCGTAGGCGGAAATTCGGGGTGACGCGGTGAGGCGAATCAGCCGCGCCACGCGGATCTGCCCGGCTGATATCGCTTTGGCGTCGAGGGTGACGGGAGCGAGCCCGGCGGCCCGCGCAACATGGGCCCCCAAGGCCACCGCCAGAGCCGCGACGAGAGGGAGGAAGACATTTTTGGGCATCAACGACTCTCCGCAGGGACGAGAAACGGGTGATAGAGCGCCGCCTCGAGCTCCCCAAGGGCGTCTCGATCGTGGACCGAGGCGGTAAGGGCCCCCTGCTCAGCCTGCACGAACGCCTCCTCGGCACCGAGCACCCGCAATCGGCCGATCTGACCGGTCGCAAATTGGACCCGTCGTCGCTCGCGCATCTCGGCGGCCGACGCGCGCACGCGTTGCGCGCCGGCGAGCTCCGCCACGCTCGCCCGCCAGTCGGCTTGTGCCCGCTCGATCTGCGCGAGAGCGTGCGCTTGCACCGCCAGGAATTGCTCTGCGGCGACGTGGCGCGCCGCTCGGGCCTCGGCAATGCGTCCCTGGTTCTGATTGAGGATCGGCAGCGGGAGCGACACCGCCAGGATGAACTTGTTGTCGCCCTGGTCGTAGCGGTAGCCGGGTCCAATGTCGAGCGAAGGGTACTGTCGCGCGATCGCGAGCTTGAGTCCCGCTTCGGCCGCACGGTAGCTCGCCAGTGCAGCGAGGATATCGGGCCGCCGGATCAAGGCCGCATGGATGAGCGGTTCCAGCTCGCCAGGCTCGCGCGGATGGGAAATCCCCGCCATATCCAGGTGGACACCGCGCAACGCTCTCACCGGTAGACTGAGGCCCGTTGCAAGACCCGCACGGGCCAGGCGCAGCGTGCGCTGCTCCGCCGCAAGACCGAGCTGCGCCTGCTCCTGTGCGAGCGTCGCACTGTTGAGGATCGCTGCAGAGACCATCCCGGCGCGGTATCGTTGCGCCACCGCACTCTGGTATTGATTCGCCAGAGCGAGCCCCTGCGCCGAGAGCGAGACAGCCCGCTCAGCCGCCCAGAGCGTCAGGAGCGCAGTGCGCACTGTGCCGCGCAGCTGCCACGCGGTGACCGCGATCGCCTGTCGCGCCGCCTCGGCCTGCGCGCGCGCCTGTGCCTTGAGCGCGGGGCGTTCGCCGAGGGATTGAATCAAAAAGCTGACGACCGGCCCCACCTTCCAAGGCGATGGAACGGTCGTCGTCGTGTTGTAGCTCGGCTGAAACGAGAGCGTCGGATTGGGCAGCTCCGCCGCGGTGATCTCGTGCGCCTTCGCAACGCCCCACTGCGCCGTCGCGAGCGGCATGTCCGGCCGCTCATAGGTGGCCACGAGCGTCAGGGTCTTGAGGTTCCATCGGGGCGGTCCGGCGCGATGCTCCTCGACCTTGATGAAGCGTAGGAGCCGCGGATCCGACAGGCTTCGTGCCGCAAGCGCTCGAGCCGTCGTCTCGGGATGGATCGGGCGAGCCCGATAGGTGGCGCAACTGGTCAGCGGCAGGACGAGCAGGACGGCCAGGCGCCTCGCGGCGCGGAGTGAGATCTCCTTCATACGCCAAGGAGCCTACCCGGACGCAGGTGACGCGGCGCTGACGCTCAGATTACGATTTCGTAAGCTGCCCTCACATCGCTGCGGCCGATGCCGGCAGAATGAGCCCCACCCGGGTACCCTCTCCCACTTGGCTCTCGATCTCGACCCGCCCGCCGTGGCGGCTCACGATGCTCTTGACCACAGCCAACCCCAGCCCCGCGTTCTGCTGCGAGCCGGTGCGGGACTGCTCGATGCGGTAGAAGCGCTCGAAGACATGCGGCAGATGCTGCGGCGCAATGCCGCAGCCGCTATCCGTCACAGTGATCACGACGTCCTGTCCTCTCGCGGTCGCGGCCAGTTCGACCGAACCGCCCGCCGGCGTGTGCGCGACGGCGTTTGAGATCAGATTGCCGATCGCCTGCTGAAGGAGCGTTCGGTCCAGCTCCGCACGCAGGCCCGGCGCACTCTCGATGCGAAGCTGCACCCCACCTTCGCCTGCAGCGGCCTCATAGAATGCGCCGACCGTAGCCAGCTCCTCGCCCACGTCGAGCGGCTCGCGCTGCAGCGCATCGGCGGCCGTATCCGAGCGCGCGAGGAAGAGCAGCGTGCGAATCAGTCGTGCAATGCGCGTGCATTCCTCGAAGCAGGAGCCGAGGACATCTCGGTATTCCTCCGCCGAGCGCGCTTTCCCCAGCGCCACCTCGATCTCCCCACGCAGGTTATTGATTGGGGTGCGCAGCTCGTGTGCCACATCATCTGAGAACTGGGAAATGTGAGCGAACGACTGTTCCAGCCGGTCGAGCATGCTGTTGAACGTCTCCGCCAAGCCGCGGAGTTCCTGCGGCAGGCCGTCCGTCGAGATGCGCTCATGAAGCGTGGTGGCGCGGATGCGCTCTGCGGTTCGGCTGATCCCCTCGATCGGGCGCATCCCGCCCCGGGCGATGAGAAAGCCGACGACCGCACACAGCACCAGCGATGCGCCGAGCACGAGCCAGAGCCGCTTGCGGTAGCGCGCCAGGAGAAATTCATCATGCGCCCGATCCAGCGCAACCTCGAGAAATCGTGGTTGGGCTCCGGCCATGGGCGCCATGAGCGTCAAAAAGGGCTCCCCCTGGCGCGAGAGGATCTCTCGGCTCGCACCGCCGCTCGCTGGGATCGCCGCGAGAGCCGCCTTCGTAGGGACGGGCAGCTGTCTCGACAAGCCCGGAGTTTCGATCAGCACTCGCCCGCTCGAATCCAAGACGCGCACGTAAATGTCGGGTCGATGCCCGCGTGCCCGCAGTGCCCCGAGAGGAGAGGAAGCGCCCTGCTGACCGCTCGAGGAACCCAGCAGAAGCGCCGCGTTCTCGAGATTGTCCCCGAGGTCGTGCAGGTCCTCCCGATACATGCCGTTGACCAGCACCCAGTAGAGCAACCCTGTCGCCACGATGATCAGCGCGAAGGCGGACAGCACATACCAAAGAGTCATCCGCAATGCGATCGACGGGGGCCGCCGAGAGGCGCGCCCGCCGCCGGCCCTACGCTCAGGCGCGTTGCTCGAGGACGTATCCAACGCCACGCACCGTGTGAATGAGCTTCGCCTCGAACGGATCGTCCACCTTCGATCTGAGCCGCCGCATGTGGACTTCGACGACGTTCGAGTCGCTCTCGAAATTGATGTCCCAGACCTGCTCGGCGATCAGCGTGCGCGAGAGCACTTCGCCACTGTGCTGAAGCAGGAACGACAGAAGCTGGAATTCCTTCGGCGTCAGATCGAGTGCCTGCTCGGACCGTCGCGCGCGGTGGCGCCCGAGATCGAGCTCGAGATCGGCAAACCGCAAGATGGTTGACTGCTTGACCGGGCCGCGCCGCAGAAGCGATCGCATGCGTGCCAAGAGCTCCGAAAAGGCAAAGGGCTTCACGAGGTAGTCATCCGCACCGAGCTCCAGCCCCTTCACCCGGTCGCGAACCGCATCACGAGCCGTCAGGAAGAGGACGGGTGTCTCGATCCCCCGGCGTCGCAGATCCGTCACCACGCTCCAGCCGTCGCGCCCTGGCAGCTGCACATCAAGAATGATCAGGTCGTACAGCTGCGTTTCGGCCAAGTGACCGCCGTCCTCACCGCTCTCTGCGACATCGGCGATGAAACCATTCTCTTCCAGCCCACGCTTGAGATACGTAGCGGTCTTTCGCTCATCCTCAACGATCAAGACTTTCATCGGGCAACACGGACCGGCTAAAGCACCGCAGGGTACGCGCATTCTACTGCGTCCGCTCAGCCGCGGTCACTCGAGATGACAAGCGCTGCCGCATCGCCGGACTCCGCGGCGCCGGGGTCTTGGCCAGCTAGGACAGCGAAGGGAAATTCGGCGCACAGCCCGACGTGCTCACCGTCCTCGCCCAACAAGGTGACACGGCAGGTGTAGCAGTCAGTTTGCATGGCGCTTGTCCTCCAACACCACAGCGCTGGACAGGACTGCTTTCATTGGAGGCTAGGAGCGGAATCGAACCGCTGTACGCGGCTTTGCAGGCCGCTCGTATCTTGTCAAATCAATCGCTTGTGTGTGTTTTGACACACTTTGACACCCCGGAGCCACAGTCGCGCTGGCCCGTTCGTGCCTCGGAAGCCGCCGATTCACCACCCTTGGTGCCCTGTGAGGCCACAGCGGTTCCATGCGGCCCCGGGATCCCTGACCG
>DAIDHH010000163.1 GCA_027452045.1 Gammaproteobacteria bacterium | reverse complement strand
CCGCTATAACGCGCCTGGTGGGCGCTCTGCTGCTCGAGCAGAACGACGAGTGGCAGCTGCAGCGCCGATACATGGCCCTTGAACCGCTGCGGGCTCTCGTCGACAATCAGCCCGCTCGGCTGTCCGCAGTGGTCAGCTGAGTACGAGTCCAATCGAACCAGAAATCACGACTCGTACACCACGTGCCGGGACACGATCGATCCCTACGGCTCGAGCTTCCGACTACGATTTGGCATGAGCCGGCATGGACGCACGAAGTACCATGCATTCGTGTGCAAGAAGCAAGCGAAAGCTGTCGACGCACGGGCTTCTCGCAATGGAGGATGCTCGCGACCTTGCCCACACCTTAACCACGTTGATCCCGAAGCAATTCCCGCATCCAGTGTGATGCCAGCGCCGCCGGAAAGGCAAGCCGCAATGACGTGCGGCTGTTCACGGCGATTCTACTTTTTTTCGTGCAATTGCCGATCGCTGCTCTTGAGCCGCTTACGGGAAAAGTAGAGGCCGGTCAGGAATGACCGAAGGTGGCCGGCTGGGGCGGTACTCGACCTATCGCGCCCGATCTATCCGGGGGTGCTCACCGCCGTTCTTCAAGGTCCTTCAGCACCCGCAACGCTGCCTCGAGGCGATCCTGCGGCACGAGCAACACTCCGCCCTTGATGCCGATCCCGACACCCACGACCACTGCCGGAATATTCGCTCCCTCCAATGCGATGCGAGCGAGATCCGCTTGCGACTCCAGTGGGTAGGCTCTGATTTGCTTCATGGCGAATGTCCGCGAGCACCGCTTGGCGCCGCTCGAACGCCCGCGGCGAACGGATTACTGCCGCGCGCCCGGCGCTCAGAGCTCCTCGCCCGCCGCATCGCGGGCCCCGACATCGGCGCCCACTGTGGCGGTCGCGGCGGCGATCTTGGCCGCCAGGGCTTCGGCGATGAAGAACTTGTAGAGCATCACACCTAACGGGGCGCCGATGAGCGGGCCCACGATGGGCACCCACCAGTAGCCGTGGGGTCCGGGGAACGCGTTCGCGCCCCATCCCGAGAGCCAACAGAAGAGTCGCGGTCCGAAGTCGCGCGCCGGGTTGATCGCATAACCGGCACCCGTACCGAAGGACATGCCGATCGCGGCCACCGCCATGCCGACCATGAACGGCGCGAGATTGCCCTTCACGCCCACGTTGGTGGAATCGATGATGGCAAGGACGAAGAGCATCAGGAAGCCGGTCCCGATGACTTGGTCGAACAGCGGCCCGAGCAGGCTCACGCCGTAATAGTGCGCCGGAAATGTCGCGAAGATGCTGAACGTCGTCATACCGCCGGGATCCGCCCGGGAGAGCACCTTGTGCGCGGCATTCCACATGTCGATCGCCGGGACATAGTCCGCGTAGGCGAGCGCGGCGCCGGCGAAGGCGCCGGCAGTCTGCGCTATCCAATAGGGCAGGACCTTGGCCCAGGGAAAATCGCCCTTGACCGCAAAGGCGAACGTGACCGCCGGATTGATGTGCGCTCCGGTGACGCCCCCGGCGACGTAGACCGCCATGACCACCGCCATGGCCCATCCCCAGGTGATGAGCAGCCACCCGCCCGCGCCGGCGAAAATCGTGCTCGTCCGGCCGGACTCGGTCAGCCCGACGACCGCAACCGCCACCACGCCGGCGCCGAAGGCAAGCAGAACGAATGTGCCGAAAAACTCCGCCAGCAGCTCGCTCCAAATGCTTCGAGCGCGCCAGCCCGACTTGAGGCCCATTTTCACAGCCATGCGTTATCCCCCCGACAAATCAATTCTTGTGTCGCGCCTCGACCTTCGGTCGGGCCGCGCTCGCAGCGGCAGCCGCCGTCACTCCACCCAACCGAGCGAGCGCTCGAGCGCCTTCTGCCAGGCGTGATACAGCTGCGCGCGCCGCTCGGCGCTCATGGCCGGCTGCCAGCGCCGATCCACCTGCCAGTTCGCGACCAGGTCCTCGCGCCCGCGCCAGTATCCGGTGGCGAGGCCCGCGGCGTACGCGGCGCCGAGCGCGGTGGTCTCGGTCACCCGGGGCCGCACCACGCCGACATCGAGGATGTCGGCCTGGAATTGCATCAGCAGCTCATTTACCACCATGCCGCCGTCGACCCGCAACTCGGTGAGCGGCGTGCCCGAGTCCTTCTCCATCGCGCCGAGCACATCGCGGGTCTGGTAGGCGGTTGCCTCCAGCACGGCGCGCGCCAGATGCGCGCGACTTGCATAAGCGGTCAACCCGGCGATCACTCCCCTGGCCCCCGCCTGCCAGTGAGGCGCGAACAGTCCGGAGAAGGCCGGCACGAAGTACACATCGCCGTTGTCCTCGACCTCGCGCGCCAGGGATTCGACCTGCGCGCTCGAGCGAATGAGGCCAAGCTGATCCCTCAGCCACTGCACGAGCGCCCCGGCCACCGCGATCGAGCCCTCGAGCGCGTAACAGGCCTTCTCCTGCCCGAACCGGTAGGCGACGGTCGTGATCAGGCCCGCCTTGGACGGCACCGCCTGCTCGCCGGTGTTCATCAGCAGAAAACACCCCGTGCCGTAGGTGTTCTTCGCATCGCCGCGGCGCAGGCACGCCTGGCCGACGAGCGCGGCCTGCTGGTCACCGAGATCACCTGCGACCGGCACCCCGGCGAGCGCCGGCAGGCGCGACTCGGCGTACACCTCGCTCGAGGAGCGGATGCGCGGCAGGCAGGCGCGCGGCACGGCAAAGGCCGACAGCAACTCCTCGTCCCATTCCAGGGTGGCGAGATTCATGAGCTGGGTACGGCTCGCGTTGGTCGCGTCCGTGACATGCAGTCCTCCCTCTGGACCGCCGGTGAGATTCCACAGCAGCCAGGAGTCGATGGTGCCAAAGAGCGCATCACCCGCCTCGGCCAGCATGCGCGCCTGCGGCACCTCATCGAGCAGCCAGGCGAGCTTGAGCGCGCTGAAGTAGGTAGCGAGCGGCAAGCCCGTCTTGCCGCGGAAGCGATCCTGGCCGCCCTGACGCGCGAGGGCGGCCACGCGGGCGGCGACCCGGGTGTCCTGCCAGACGATCGCATTGTGCAGCGGGCGTCCGGTGCGCCGGTCCCACAGAACGGTCGTTTCGCGCTGATTCGTGATGCCTACCGCAGCCAGATCCCGCGCACCGAGGCCGCCGCGCGCGAGGGCAGTCTCGATGACCTGACGCGTGTTCGCCCAGATCTCGAGGGCATCGTGCTCCACCCATCCCGGCTGTGGATAGATCTGACGGTGCTCGAGCTGCGCACTTGAGAGCGTCTCTCCCTGGCGCCCGAACACCATGAAGCGCGTGCTCGTGGTCCCTTGGTCGATCGCGCCGACGTATCTGGCGCCGTGCTCCGGGGTCATGGTGATGATCTCCACTTAAGAGACGGGTTGGGATTGTCCGAGATGGCGCTCGAGCCGGGCAACATCCTGCGCGCTCATCCGCAGGCCGAGTTTCGAGCGTCGCCACAGGATGTCCTCTGCGCTCGCCGCCCACTCCTGATCCCTCAGGTAAGCGACCTCGGCGGGCGTGAGGTCCGCGCCAAGCGGCTCACCCAGATCCGCCGCGGCGCGCGCTCCCTTCAGTATGCGCTCCATTCGGGTTCCGTACGCGCATGCCAGGCGCCGCAGGTGCTCCGGTCCGAGGAACGGCCAGCGCCGCGCCGCCTCGTCGATGAACTCCGTCAGGTTTCCCCGCGGCAGATCGCCGCCCGGCAAGGCAGCGCTGGCCGTCCAGCGGGCGGTAGAGCCGCCAATCGAGGGCTGCAGCATCGTGAGCACGCTTTCGGAAAGCTTGCGATACGTGGTGATCTTGCCCCCCAGCACCGACAAGACCGGCGCGCCCTGCGGCGCGTGTTCGAGCACCAACTCATAGTCGCGGGTCACCGCGGCCGCCTCCCTCGCGCCGTCGTCGCGCAGCGAGCGCACCCCCGAGTAACTCCATACGACATCCTCCGGCAGGATGCGCCGGGTGAAGTAGCGGTTGACGCTCTCGCAGAGGTAGGCGGTCTCCTCGTCCGTGATCGCGACGCTCTCGAGCCCGCTCGTGTGCGGCACGTCTGTGGTACCGATGAGCGTGAGCCCCTGCTCGTATGGAATGGCGAACACGATGCGATGATCCGGGTTCTGCAGAATGTAGGCATGCTCGCCCTCGAACAGGCGTGGCACCACGATATGGCTGCCCCGCACCAGGCGGATCGGCTCGGGAGTGCGCATACCCAACAGGCCGCGCACATCATTGAGCCAGGCGCCGGCGGCGTTGACCACCGCCGCGGCCCGCAGGCTGACCGGTCTGCCCGCCTCGCTCTCGCCCTCGACATACCAGCCCTGGGCATCGGCCCGAGCCCGCCTCACGCGGGTGCGGGTGAGGATGACCGCGCCGCGATCGGCCGCATCGCGCGCATTGGCCAGGACCAGGCGGCTGTCATCGACCCGGCAGTCGGAATACGCGAAGCCGCGCCGGCAGGTGGATTTCAACGCCGCACCCACCACCTCGCGCCGCAGGTCGACGGACCGTGATCCGGGCAGATGCCGCCGGCCGCCCAGGTGATCGTAAAGAAACAGTCCCGCCCGGATCTCCCAGCGCGGCCTGAGCGTCGGCACATGCGGCAGGACGAAGCGCAGCGGGTGCACCAGGTGCGGCGCGATGCGCAGCAACCGCTCGCGCTCGGCGAGCGACTCGCGCACCAGGCGAAACTCCCGGTACTCGAGGTAGCGCAATCCCCCGTGGATGAGTTTGGTGCTCGCCGAAGAGGTGAACGAGGCGAGGTCCGATCGCTCGATCAGGCAAACGCGCAGGCCCCTGCCGGCCGCATCCCGTGCGATACCGGCGCCGTTGATGCCGCCGCCGATGACGAGCAGATCGAATGAGCCGGCGGCCGAGTCTTCGGTGTACATTCCGGCCGAGATTAATCGGCGCCGGCGCCGTGGTCCATGCACCGGCCGCAAATGTCGTGTCGATACAAGGGGGGCGTCGGAAGCCGCGATCCGCAGGCCCCACCGGCAGCGGATCAGCCGGCCTTCAGTGCGCGCCGCTCGCCGGGCGGATCGAACAACACCACCTCACCAGGGGCGTCCGTGGCGACCACCCGGTCCCGGCCTGCCGCCTTGGCGTGATAGAGCGCCGCATCGGCCGCGTTGATCAAATCCTCCATCCGCTCGCCATCGACCGGATGGCAGGCGATCCCGAGGGAGGCGGTCACGCGCGGCAGCGCGTTGCCGCGACAGAACACCCGCAGCTGGGCGATCGCTTCGCGGATCGCCTCGGCCTTGGCGTAGGCGTCATCCACCGCGCACCCGGGCAGCACGAGCAGGAACTCCTCCCCGCCCCATCGGCAGGCGATGTCCTCGGCACGCGTGTGGCGCTTGAGCACCTGCGCGACCTCGCGCAGCACCGCGTCACCGGCCTCATGACCGTTGGTGTCGTTGAAGTCCTTGAAGTGATCGACGTCGAGCATCACGGCGCTGACGGCGTATCCGTGCCGTTGGGCACGGGCGAGCTCGCGCTGCAAAGAGATCTCCAGGTGCCGCCGGTTGTACAACTCGGTGAGCGGATCGCGCTCCGCGCCGGTGCGCAGCGATTCCTGTAGTTTCAGATTGCCGACGGCGAGAGCCAGCTGCTCGGTCAGGGTGGTGGCGAGTCGCTGCACGCCTGCGGGGATGGGCTCGCCGTCCGCTGCGCTGAGGTGAAGCACCCCAAAGGCGTTACCGTCCGCCACCAGGGGCACGCACAGACAGGCCCGTCCGGAGGAACCAGCATGGGAGCACGCGATCCCGGGACGCGCCGGCTCATAGAGGTGCGGGTGGCCGCGGCGCAAGGCCCAGCAGTCCTCGGGCGCAAAACTCTGTGCCGGGGCGAGCTCGCCCCAGCGTGACTGCAGCTCGAGGGCATTTTCCGGACCCCGCGCCACGTAGAATGCGCCATCCACTCCCGTGAGCAGCTTCGGCAGGGCCCCGCAGATCACCGCGGCCATCTCCGCCAGGGAGTGACACACCTGCAGCAGCTCCATCATGCGGCTGGTCGCGGAAACCTCCTCGAGCATGCGGCTCTGCCGCGCGATGATGCCTCGCAGCACGCTCTCGGCGCGGCGACGTCCGCGCAGCTGTCCGATGCACAGCACCGCAAGCCCGATCGCAATCGCCGCCGTGCCCGCCAGAGACAGATCGAGCTTCCCGGCACCTGGCTGCCCGGAAGCCCAGCGCACCAAATACCATGCGGCAAAAAGCGAGACCGCGAGCGCAGCAGCAATCGCGCCGGTGGCGAACCACGGCCGCCCCGGCCGCCGCTGCCGGCCGTGGCTGCTAGCGGTCCCGGCCGAGCGTCTCGATGCCAACATGCTGCGTACTACCCACCGTTTGATTTTTCAGGAAAAATTGTATGGCTCTCGCTGTCTCGGCAGCCGGATCCTTGTCTTGAGCGAAGGCAACGGAAACGTGATTCATCTCTCCCAATCCCCGAGCCGCACGTGCGCCAGTTCCGGTGCGGATCACACCACCTCGAGTCACGGCCATCACCTTCGAGTACCCTCCCTGACAGGCTCGCTGGGGCATGCGAGTGGGCCGCAAGTGTGACCCCGCGCACGAGTGGGTCCGATCCGCATGAGCAGGGCGTCGTCCGTGAGAAAAAGCGTGAAATCCAATCGTATGCGCCAAATTCGGTCACCCTAATCTCACGCACGTCATGACCCGTCCCCCTTCCATGCGGCTCCGCGCCGCCCGGTGCTGCGCTGCACTGGCGGTATTTGCCTTGTGCGCCTGGGGGCTCGTGCGCCCCGCCCTGGCGAGCTGCTTCGACGTCAGGGACCCGGAATTCGTGCGGCTGCGGCCGCTCATCGACCAGGACCCCAAGAAGGCCCTGGCGAGGGTGAATGGGCTGCTGGCGGGGCTACCCGCCAACGCCGCCTCGAAGGACCCCAGGCGCCTCGCGGCGCTCTACGCCCTCCAGGCCGGGGCCTATGGAGCGCTGAGCCTCGATAATTCCTCACGCGCAGCGGCGCTGCAGGGCCTGGCGCTGCTCCATGCTCCGACCGATCCGCTGCGCCTCGAGCTGTTGTCGAACTATGCGTACAGCTTCAATGAGCCAGCCAGCATCAACAAGGCGCTCGCGCTCATCAGGCGGGCACGCGCCGCGCAAAGCCCCGGATCGCGCAGCGACCTGTGCCTGCAAATCGTCCAGGGCTCCCTGAATCAATTGCGGGCCCGCCCTGATCTGGCCATCGGGGAGTTGACTCGGGCGTACCTGCAAAGCGCCTCCCCATCGCTCGCCGAACCGAGAATGGAAGCCGCCTCGACCCTGGCGCTGGTGCTCGAGCGCATGGACGACTTCGACCAGGCGCTCGCGCTCCTGCGTCAGGTCATCCGGTGGGACACCTCCCAGAAGTCGACCGCGGATATCGGGATCGACCTGTACCTGCAGGGCAAGATCCTGACGACCATGAGACGCTTCCCGGAGGCCATCGCCTCCTTCCAGCGAAGCCGCGATATCAGCCTCGCCCTGGGCGATCAACAGGGGGTCGCGTACGCGGATCTGCGCATCTGCCAGTCCAGGATCGGGCTCGGCCAGTTCGCCGCGGCGCGCAGCGACTGCGAGCGGGCCGCTCAAGTGCTCGCCAAGGGGCGAGCCACGGGGTCTGTCAAGGAAGCGCGCGCGCTCTTGGCCCGCATCGACCTTGCCGAGGGAAACCCGGCACGGGCGCTAAACGCCTTAGATGCAGTGCTTGACCACGGGGGCCGGGACTTGCTGGCCCGCGACGTGGCGCCAACCTATCGGGCACGCGCTCAAGCGAACGCCGCACTGCACCACTACAGAAATGCATACCAGGACTTGCAGCATTATTTGCAGCTCTACGCGGCTCAAAACCGCTCGTATCGCGTTCGGCTGCAGGAAGCGATGGAAGTGCGCTTCCACGCCAACCAGGAAATCCAGCGCAACGCGGTGCTGCAACGCAAGCTGCAGGTGGCCGCCGAGCACGCCCGGCGTCAAAGCCAGCTGCTGCACTGGATCGGGATCGCGAGCATCGCAGGCACTCTGGCCATGGCGCTCCTCTCCTACATCCTGTTCGCCGGCAGGCGCCACCGCCGGGAGCTGCTGCGCCTGGCCAACGAAGACACCCTGACCGGGGTGCCAAACCGCGGCCACACCGTGCAGCTCGCCACGGGCGCCCTCGAGAGCGCTCTCGCCCATCACCGGCCGATCACCGTGGCGCTGATCGACTTCGATCACTTCAAGGACATCAACGACCAGTGCGGTCATGCCGCCGGTGACCATGTGCTCAAGGAATTCGCTCGCCTCGCCCG
>DAIDHH010000162.1 GCA_027452045.1 Gammaproteobacteria bacterium | reverse complement strand
TCACGTTGCTTCCCGGTGTGCCGATCAGTAGAGTCGCACGGCTTTCCCTCAGGTGATTCCCACTCCCATGTCGAATTCCGTGCCCTGGGTCGTGCACAAGTTCGGCGGATCGAGCGTCGCCGATGCCGCCTGTTTTCGCCGCGTGGCGGCCATTCTCGATGCCTCTGCGGCCACTCGCCTCGGCGTGGTGCTCTCGGCCTGCAAGGGCGTGACGGATGCGCTGCTCAAGCTGGTGAGGCTCGCCGAGGAGCAGGATGAGGGCTATCGCGTCGAGCTCGCCTCGCTCAGGGCCCGCCATGCCGGGATTGCCCAGGCGCTCCTCACCCCGGAGTCGGTACGCCTCTACCTCGCCGGCTTCGACCGCGACTGCCACGATCTCGAGGGAATCCTGCAGACCGTGAAGCTCACCCGCTCGGCGGCGGACAACGTGCGCGACCTGATCGCCGGCTATGGGGAAATCTGGTCGACGAAGCTGTTCCACCGTTTCATGGAAGAGCGCGGCGGGCGACGCGGGCCGGTCCAGTGGATCGATGCGCGCCGCGTGGTGGTGGTCGAGTGGGGGCCGCTCGGGCCGGCGGTCCAGTGGGAGGAATCGCGATCGCGGCTCGGGGATCTCGTCGACGGCGATTTCAAGGGCACGCTGATCATCACCGGCTTCATCGCTTCCGACCGGCGCGGCGTGCAGACCACGCTCGGGCGCAACGGGAGCGACTTCTCCGCCTCGATCTTCGGGGCGCTGCTGCGCGCCTCGGAGATCATCATCTGGACGGACGTCGATGGGGTGTTGTCGGCGGACCCGCGCCGGGTGCCCGATGCCACGGTGATCGATTCGCTCTCGTACAGCGAGGCGATGGAACTCGCCTATTTCGGCGCCAAGGTCATCCATCCGCAGACCATGGCACCGGCGGTGGGCGATGGCATACCGATCTGGATCCGCAACACCTTCGCGCCCGAGAAGCCCGGCACCCTCATCTGCGCGCGGCCCACCTCGAAGCTGCCCGTCAAGGGCATAGCGAGCATCGAGCACGTGGCGCTCGTCAACCTCGAGGGCGCCGGCATGATCGGCGTGCCGGGCACCGCGCACCGGCTGTTCGGCGCGCTGCGCGAGGAGGGCATCTCGGTCATCCTGATCTCGCAAGGGAGTTCCGAGCATTCGATCTGCTGCGCCATCCCGCAGGAGCAGGGCGAGCGCGCTGCGGCCGTGATCCGTCGCGCCTTCGAGCGGGAACTCGCCGAGGGGCAGATCCAGAACGTCGAGATCGACCCGGATCTGGCCATCCTTGCCATCGTCGGCGATGGCATGGCGGGAACCCCTGGCGTGGCCGCAAAGGTGTTCAACGCGCTCGGCACGGCGGCCGTGAACGTGCGGGCCATTGCGCAGGGCGCCTCGGAGCGCAACATCTCGGTGGTGGTCGAGGGACGCTCGGCCACCAGGGCATTGCGCGCCGCGCACGCCGGGCTGTATCTCTCGCCGAACACCATTTCCGTCGGCGTGATCGGTCCGGGGACGGTCGGCCGGGTGCTGCTCGAGCAGATCGCCTCGCAGAGCGAGCGGCTGCGGGAGCAGTTTCAGCTCGATCTGAGGGTGCGGGGCATCCTCGGCTCAAAGCGCATGCTGCTCTCGGATACCGGTGTCGCATTGCCTGCATGGCAGGATGAGTACGAGCGCAGCGACATCGCCGCGGACCTCGAGCGTTTCATCGAGCACGTGCGCGTCGATTACCTGCCGCACACGGTCATCGTAGACTGCACCGCGAGCAGCGCGGTTGCCGCTCGCTACGCGGACTGGCTCGGCGCGGGCATGCACGTCGTCACGCCCAACAAGAAGGCCAACAGCGCCGATCTCGCCTATTACCGGACGGTACAGGAGGCGCGTCGTGCAGGCTCCGCGCACTACCTTTACGAGGCGACCGTCGGGGCGGGGCTGCCGGTGGTGCACACGTTGCGCGATCTTCGCGAGACGGGCGATGAGATCACCAGTATCGAGGGAATCTTCTCCGGCACCCTGGCCTATCTTTTCAACGTCTACGACGGGCGCGCGAAGTTCTCGGACATCGTGCGCGATGCGCGCCAGCGCGGCTACACCGAGCCGGATCCCCGCGATGACCTTTCTGGCATGGATGTTGCGCGCAAGCTCATCATCCTCGGACGGGAAATGGGGCTCGAGCTGGAGCTGGCCGACGTCAAGGTCGAGAGCCTGGTGCCCGCGGGCCTCGAGAACGGCTCGATCGAGGAGTTCATGGCGAGGTTGCCGCGCTACGATGCGCCCATGCACGAGCGGTTCGAGGCCGCGCGCTCTCGCGGTAATGTCCTGCGCTACGTCGCGCGCCTCACGGCCAGCGGGCAGGCGACAGTTGGTCTCATCGAGCTCGACGCCAAACACGCTTTCGCCAACATCGCGCTCACCGACAACGTGGTGCGATTCGCCACGCGCCGCTACTGCGACAATCCGCTCATCGTGCAGGGCCCGGGGGCCGGACCGGAGGTGACCGCCGGTGGGGTGTTCGCCGACCTGCTGCGTCTTTCGGCATACCTGGGGGCAAGGCTATGACAAAATCGTCTGCAACGATTTTGGACGGCGGCAGCCAGCCCCAGCGGCAAGGCGCAGGGACGGAGCCTCGCAATGGTGCGCTCGCCTGGGCCACGGCGTTCGCGCCGGCATCGAGCGGCAACGTCGCCATCGGTTTCGACATCCTCGGCTTCGCGGTGGAAGCGCTCGGGGACCGGGTCACGGTGAGCCGCACTGCCCGGCGCGGGGTCACGATCTCGGGCATCACCGGCGTGGCCGGCGATTTGCCGAGTGATCCGGCACGGAACACCGCCGGGCGGGCGCTCCTTGCCATGCAGGAGTCGCTCGATCCCGGGTTCGGTTTCGACATGCGGATCGAGAAGGGCATTCCGCTCGGTTCGGGGCTCGGCGGCTCGGCGGCATCGGCGGTCGGCGCGGTGGTGGCGGCGAATGCGCTGCTCAGCTCGCCGTGCGAGAAGCTCGAGCTCCTGAAGTTCGCCATGCAGGGCGAGAAGGTGGCGAGCGGCTCGCTGCACGTGGATAACATCGCACCCTCGCTCTTCGGCGGACTCGTGCTCACGGTCGGGATCGACCATCCGAGGGTGAAGCGCATCCCCGTGCCCGAGCAGATCAGGGCCGTCATCGTGCACCCGCACATGTTCCTCGCGACGCGCCAGGCGCGCGCGATCCTCAAACGCACCGTCGACCTGTCGGATTTCGTCTGGCAGACCGCGAACCTCGCGGGCTTCATCTCCGGCTGCTACACCAACGACCTCGACATGATCCGCGAGTCCTTCCAGGACGTCGTCATCGAGCCGCAGCGCCAGGCGCTGATCCCCGGGTTCGCGCAGGTGCGCTCGGCGGCGATGACCTCGGGAGCCCTTGGCTGCTCGATCTCGGGTGCGGGGCCGACGATGTTTGCCTGGGCGCTCGAGCAGGATGCGCCGCGCGTGCTCGAGGCGATGCGCGCGCAGTTCGCGCAGCAGTCCATCCCGCTCGATGAGTGGGTGATCGGACTCGAGTCCGAGGGCGCGCGCGTGGTGGCGAGTGGTTGAGCGGGCGGACTCATTGGTTATGCGTTTCAAGAGCACTCGAGAAGCGAAACTGACGGCGAGTTTCGCCGATGCGCTCGCCCAGGGCCTCGCGCCCGATGGCGGCTTGTACGTGCCCGAGGTGTGGCCGCACCTCACGCCCAAGGCCTTTGGGCCGGAGGCGGATCTGGTCGCGGTCGGCAAGCGGCTGATCGAGCCCTTCGCCGCGGGCGATGTGCTTCAGCCGGCGCTTGCGGACATCGTCACCGAGGCATTCGACTTCCCGGCGCCGGTGGTGGAGCTGCCCGTCGAGCGGCTCGCGGTGCTCGAGCTCTTTCACGGCCCGACCGCCGCGTTCAAGGACTTCGGGGCACGCTTTCTTGCAGCGTCCCTCGGGCGTCTGCGCGAGGGGCGGCCGCGTCCGCTCACGATCCTGGTCGCCACATCGGGCGATACCGGGGGAGCGGTGGCTGCGGCCTTCCACGGCCGGCCCGGCATCGAGGTGGCGGTGCTCTTCCCGAAGGGCCTGGTCTCGCCGACCCAGGAACGGCAGCTCACCTGCTGGGACGGGAACGTGCGCTCCTTCGCCGTTCGCGGCACCTTCGATGACTGCCAGCGCCTGGTGAAAGAGGCGTTCATGGACCCGGGACTGCGCGAGGAGCGCGAGCTCTCCTCGGCCAACAGCATCAACCTCGGGCGTCTGCTGCCGCAGGCGGTGTACTACGCGGCATCGAGCCTTGATATCTGGCGGCGTCACGGCGAGCCTGCTTCCTACATCATTCCGAGCGGCAACCTCGGCAACTCCGTGGCCTGTATCTGGGCGCGCAGGCTCGGGCTGCCGATCGCGGATGTGGTGCTGGCGCACAATGCCAACCGCACCGTGCCGGATTACCTGGCCACCGGCGAATGGCGTCCGAGGCCAAGCGTTGCGACGCTCGCCTCGGCCATGGACGTCGGCAATCCGAGCAACATGGAGCGGCTGCGCGCGCTTTACCCGCAGCTCGAGGAGATTCGCGGCGCGGTGAGCGCCGTTTCGGTCGAGGACGAGGCGATCCGCGCCCGCATCCGGGCCGGCTTCGAGCAATACGGACAGATCTGGTGTCCGCATACCGCCACCGCGGCCGAAGCCTACGAGCGGTTGCCGCTCGAGCGCCGGCGCGCGGGACGCTGGGTGTTGGTTTCCACGGCCCATCCGGCAAAGTTCCGCGAGATCATCGAGCCGTTGATCGGCCGCGAGGTGCCGGTGCCGCAGTCGCTCGCCCGGCTGTTTGCCCGTCCCACCGCGTACCAGGAGATCGAGGCTGGGCTTGCCTCGCTCCGGGACGCCTTGAGAGACGGCGGCGCGTAAGGGAAGGAGCCGACGTGCAGGACATCATGAACCTGCCTCTGACCGCCTGGGTGCTCGTGGCGGCGGCGGCAGCAGCGGGCTTCGCAGTGTCGTGGCTGTGGCGCTGGTATCGGGCGCGGCGCGCGCGCAAGATGCTGCGCACGGCGGTGACCGCGATAGGCGCCGATCACCTGGTGGACGTGCTGGTGCCCGATGGCATGGGCGATGGCTATCACGTCGATTTTCTGCTGTTCACCGTGCACGGGGTTCTCGTGGTCGATGTTCGCGAGGTGCAGGGCAACATCTTCGGCGGCGACCAGATGCAGGAGTGGACCGTCATGGACGGCCCCCGGCGCTTCACCTTCGTCAATCCCCAGAACGGCCTCTATGACCGGGTGGCCGCGGTCAAGGCGATTACCGGAGACATTCCCGTCGAGGGGCGGGTGGTGTTCACGCGCCAGGGCAAGTTCCCGAAGGGGCTGCCCAAGTGGACGCTGATGCTCGATTCACTGCGCACCGAGTTCCCGGGACTCGAGGTGGAGCAGGAAGCCAACACGATCTCGCACTATCGCGAGGCCTGGGAGCGCCTGAAGGCCGCCGTGAGGCCCTCTCCGATGGCGCACATGCGCTAACGTCGCAGCGTCCTGGCGTGATCCGCCAGCACGAGCGACACGCACGCCGTGAGCTTCTCGGCGTACTCGAGGTGCAGGAACTCATTCGGCCCGTGCGCGTTCGCGTGCGGGCCCAGCACTCCGGTGATGAAGAACTGGGTCTTGGGGAATCGCTCCCCGAGCATGCCCATGAAGGGGATGGTGCCGCCGCAGCCGAGGTGCACGGCATCCCTACCGTAAATCCTCTGTGAGGCGCTCTGGATGGATTCCTCCAGCCAGGGCGCGAAGGAGGGTGCGTTCCAACCCGCCGCCGCCGGCTCGGCCCGAAAGCTCACCCGCGCGCCATAGGGCGGATCCCGCTCGAGGCAGTCCTTGACGGCCCGCGCCGCGCGGACGGGGTCGCAGGTGGGCGGCAGGCGCAGCGAGAGCTTGAAGGCGAGCCGCGGCAGGAGGACGTTGCCCGCGGACACCACCGGCGGCAGGCCGTCGGCGCCGGTGACCGCAAGGGTTGCCTTCCAGGTACTGTTGATGAGCAGCTCGACCGGATCGTCGGACACGGCCCGCACGCCCTTCACCCAGGGGAGCTTGCCGGCGACTGAATCCCCGAGCACACGCGCGGCCGAGCGCATCTGCGCCCGCCGGTCCTCGGGGACCGGGACCGAGAGCTCATCGAGCAGCAGCGCGCCGTTGACCGGGCTTTCGAGCCTCGAGATGAGCTGTTGCGCGATGCGAAAGGGGGTTGCGGCAATGCCCGTCGCCATGCCGGAATGCACCCCTTCCTCGAGCACCTCGACGAGCAGCTCGCCCACCAGGTTGCCGCGCAGCGAGGTGGTGCACCAGAGCTGATCGTAGTTGCCGCACTCGGCATCGAGACACACCACGAGCGAGGGCTCGCCGATGGCGCTGCCGAGCGCCGCCAGGTGCGCGGGCAGATCGATGCTGCCGCTCTCCTCGGATGCCTCGATCAACACCACGCAGCGGGCGAGCGGGATGTTCTGCGCCTTGAGCGCTGCGATCGCGGTGAGGGAGCTGAAGACCGCATAGCCGTCGTCGGCGGCGCCCCGGCCATAGAGCTTGCCTTCGCGTTGTGCCGGCTCCCAGGGGCCGAGGCCGGGCAGCCAGCCAGTGAATTCCGGCTGCTTGTCCATGTGCCCGTAGAGCAGTACGCAGCCCGGCAATTCCCCCGGGACATCGACCAGCAGCACCGGCGTGCGGCCCGGAAGACGGTGGATCTCGACCTTCATGCCCGCAACCGGCTGCTTGCGGCACCAGTCGGCCATCAACGTCACGGCGGCCTCCATGTGGCCGTTCTCTTCCCAGCCCGGGTCGAAGAGGGGGGACTTGTTCGGAATGCGCACGTAGGCGCTGAGGCGCTCGAGGATCGAGTCACGCCACGTGGCGGCAATGACGCTCTGCAGCTTGTGAAGGTCCACGGCCATCTCCGGAGAGTTTTCCCGGATGGTAGGCGCTCGAGGCGTCCGCGCCAAGGCGGGCTGTGGTAACCCGCAGCGAGGCGGGATGCCGCTCAGTGCGTTGCCGGCACCTGCGGAAGTTTGAACAGCGTGCGCGCCGCGTCCGTGCTCGTTCTGGCGAGCGCTTCGACCGGCTCACCGCGTGCCCGGGCAATCACCGAGGCGATGTGCGGCAGGAAGGCCGGCTCATTGCGCCGCGAGGCCGGTTTCGGATCGAGGTCGCGCGGCAGGAGGTAAGGGCCGTCGGTTTCAAGGAGGAGGCGATCGGCCGGGATCCGCCGCACCAGATCGAGCAGGTGTCTGCCCCGGCGCTCGTCGCAGATCCAGCCGGTGATGCCGATCGCGAGGCCGAGATCGAGATAGCTGTCGAGCTCGGCGTCCCCGCCCGTGAAGCAGTGCGCCACGCCGCCCGCAAGATCCCGCCACTGCTCTCGCAGGATCGCGAAGAAGTCGGCGTGCGCATCCCGCTGGTGCAGAAACACGGGCTTGCCGACACGGATCGCCAGTTCGAGCTGGCGCTGAAAGGTCTCGCGCTGGGCTGGGTGGGGCGAGTAGTTGCGATAGTAGTCGAGGCCGCACTCGCCCACGGCGACCACCTCGGGAGCGCGCGCCAGGCCATCGAGCTCGGCCAGCAGTTCAGGGGTGAGCTCGGTGGCGTGGTGCGGGTGTACGCCCGAGGTGGCAAATAGCCTGCCGGGGTGCGCCTTGGAAAGCTCGATCGCGTTGCGTGTGCTCGGACCGCATGAGCCCGTCACCACCATCTGCACGACACCGACGTCGTGTGCGCGTGCAATCACTGCGTCGCGATCAGCATCGTAACTGTCGTGGGCGAGATTGACGCCGATGTCGATGAGGGGTGCGTTGAAACCTATCGCTGTGACGTGAGGTGATGGGTGTCTTGGATCCATGGCCATGAGTGACGCGCTTCTCTCTCCGATAGGGTAATCGAATGAACCGCGCGTCGAAGCATGAAATGGCGGTGATTCGGCGGACGGCCGGGCGCTGAATGTGTCCAACGGATCTGCTCTCTGACTCGCCGAGTCGAGATCGCGTGCGCCCCGGGGATCGGTGAGGGCATTGGGATGTCCGACAGGTCGGGTCCGGGAGGCCGGCATCAGTCCACGTCAGGATGCCAAGGAAAAATCCTTGACAACATCCGTGACGCGTCGATAATGGAGTCATGACCCGTGTTACCGGAAAATTCCAGATCACACTGCCCAAGCGGCTGGTGGACGCCTACGGCATCCACGTCGGCGATGAAGTCGAGCTCAAAGCGGCGGGGGAGTCGATCGCGATCATTCCGGCGCGTTCTGCGAGGCCCGAGCTTTCGGCGCAAGAGCGAGTGCGCCTGTTCGATCAGGGGACGCTGCGACAGGTGGAGCGCGATCGACGGCAACCGCGTCAGCCCGCCGACGATCGGGGTTGGACGCGTGAGGAGCTGTACACTCGTGGCCGGCCTCGTTGATACCAACATTCTCGTCTACCGGCATGATGCTCGATCGGTTCGCAAGCAAGCGCGGGCGATCGAATTTCTGCGTGGCGGCATCGCGGATAGCTCGCTGGTGCTGCCCCACCAGGCGATAGTGGAGTTCGTTTCCGTGGTGACCCGGCCACTGGCGGGACAACCACCGTTGATGACACTCGATGAGGCGCACCGCGAGGCGGAGGACCTGCTCAGTGCGTTCCCGGTGATTTTTCCAAGTGAGAATACCGTACGGACCGCATTGCGCGGTGCCGCGCTGTACAAGCTGTCATGGTATGACGCGCATCTGTGGGCCTACGCGGACGAGCGTGGATTGGACACGATCTGGTCGGAGGACTTCGAGGACGGTCGACTGTACGGACGCGTGCGGGTGTGCAATCCATTGCGCGCATCGGTGCACGAGACACCGCCGCCCGCGTATCGGCGCTGAGCGCAGGTCCGGTCGGGGGCGCTGTCTGTCAAGTGATCCCGCGCCGCTTGCCGGCGATCCGCTGTTCCATCGACCGCTGTCGGGAAATGGAGCGCAGGACTCTCCGATTCGAATCGAGCCGCTCCGGCGATCAGGCTGCCGAGGTGGCTGATCGTCTCGCCCGAAGCCATCGCCCGAGGATGACGCCGATGAAGGCGCAGCTCAATCCCGACAATGCTCCCATCAGGCCAAAGGCCTCATCACCCGCGGACTGACCACCAGGGTGCCCGGCCAAGAGGGTTGACCGAGCGAACCCCAATCCGCCAGCCGTGTCCGCTACGCCGAACACCACCCCGAGCGTATATCTGGTCGGCACCGCGTGCGCCGGCGAGACACCTCTCGATGAGAGATCTTCCGAAGTGGTTCCCAATGACGAAGCGAGGGCCATCGTCGTCGGTGTCCACCGCGCAAGGATGTGGCATCGCCCACATATCGCTCGGGAGTTGGCTCCATCACGCGCCGCTGCGATCTGGCGAATCAGTGTCGGGGTGCTTACATCCCGATCCAGGGGACACTCGTGAAGCCCGCCATGCCGGTGCCGAAGTAGCGCGGCCCGCCGCCGGAGAGGAAGCGCTGTCTTGCAAAGTACTCCGGGTGGAAGCTGGATGTTCGCCGGCGCGCCCGGGCCGACCGATCGGCGCCACTCAGGTCTTGACCGTCGACGCTGTCGTACCCGCTGTAATCAATCTGACTCTCGCTCATGATTGCCGCCTCGTCTTTCCATCGAGCCGCCTCGCGGCCCTTCTGAGTGACAGGGAGCAATCTTCGTGCCAACGTCCATTGGGAGGGGAATCAACAGGTTACGCGCATCGTGGGTCCGGGGTGTCCGCGCTCCGGTCATCCGGCCGGACAGTGGCGGACAGTCCGCGGGATCCAACGCCGCGTGCGGATCGCGTGCTATTCGTGGTTGGGGCACGGAGCGTCCATTTCGGCCAATGACGCTGTATGCGCTCAAGGATTTGCTGCCGAAACGCTCGGCGTAGGGAGCCGGCTCAGGCCCAATCGGGCGCGTTGCCGGATTTCCACTTGATGCTGCAGCCGATGCTGGCGTTCTGGTGCTCCACGCGCCTTCCGGAGAAGAGCGCATCCACCGCGGTGCGCAGCTCGATGCCCGTCACGGGCTTGATGTTTCCGGGTGTACTCGCATCGAACCGTCCGCGATATACGAGATGGTGCGCGGAATCGAACAGGAAGAAATCCGGGGTACAGATGGCCTCGTAGGCGAGCGCGGTGCGCTGGGTCTCGTCGTAGAGGTAAGGGAAGCTGAAGCCCTTCGCCGCGGCGACCTTCGCCATGTACTGCGGGCTGTCGTCCGGGTAGGCGGTGGCATCGTTGGCGTTGATGGCGACGATGTCGAGCCCCTTCGCTCCATACTCGTGCGCGAATTCCACGAAGCCATCGAGGATGTGCCTGACGTAGGGGCAATGGTTGCAGATGAAGGCGACCAGGAGCCCCTTCGGGGCGGTGAAGTCGCTCAGGGTCCAGATCTTGCCTTCGGTGTCCGGCAGGGAGAAATCCGGCGCCGGCGTGCCGAGCGGGAGCATTCGGGACTGTCTTGCGGCCATGGTGGACCTCCAGCGTTCACTCGCCCGGCAGGTCGCCGAGCGCCGCGCACAACGCCTCGACGTCCCGCTCGCTCTGGTCCCAGGAGGCGACCAGGCGCGCAACGCCCGAGGCGGGCGCTCCCCAATCATAGAACTCGAAGCCGGCGGAGCGCAGCGCCTGCTTGCCCGCCTCGCCGAGCCGGACGAACACTTCATTGGCCTCGACCGGGTGCGCGAGCCGCTCGCCGGCGGCCTCGCCCAGGCGCCGTGCCAGACGATTGGCGTGCTGCGCATTGCGCCGCCAGAGGCCTGTCTCGATGTACGCGAGGAGCTGCGCCGAGATGAATCTGGATTTCGAGACCAGGTGGCCGGCGCGCTTGCGCCGCAGCTCGAAGTCGCGCACCAGCGCGGGGTCGAAGAAGACCACCGCCTCGGCGGCGAGGGCGCCGTTCTTGGTCGCGCCGAAAGACAGCACGTCGATGCCGGCGCGCCAGGTCACATCACCGGGATGGCAGCCGAGGAATGCCACCGCGTTGGCGAAGCGTGCGCCATCCATGTGGACCTTGAGTCCGCGCGCGTGAGCGACTTTGCACAGCGCAGCGATCTCCTCTGGGCGGTACGCGCCGCCCAATTCGCTCGCCTGGCTCACCGAGACCGCCGCCGGCTGCACGTTGTGCACGGAGACCGGATGCGCCTCGATCGCGCGGCTCAGCGTCGTGGCGGAGAGCTTGCCTTGTTCCCCCTCGAGCAGCACGAGCTGCGCTCCGCCGCAGAAGAATCCCGGCGCGCCGCACTCGTCACAGGCGATGTGCGCCTCGTGGTGGGCGAAGATCGCGCCATACGGAGGCGTGAGCGTTGCCAGCGCGAGCGCATTGGCCGCCGTCCCCGTGGCGAGGGGGAATGCGCGCACCGTGGTGCCGAAGAACTCCCCGAGCACCGCATCCAGGCGCTGAGTCCAGGGATCATCGCCGTAGGCAACCGCGAGACCCCGGTTCGCCTCCGCAATGCCCGCGAGGATCTCCGGGCAGACCGTGGCCGTGTTGTCGCTCATGAAGCGAATGGGGCGGGGGGGAGCCATGGGCTGTCTATCCTCCTCTGGGCGCCTAGTGGCCTGTAACAGCTGAATGCATACCGAGGCGCTTGCTGGTGTCGGAGTACTTCCACTTCACGGTGCGCGGGGCCTTGTTGTAGTGGCGGATGTAGCGCATGAGCTTTTTTTTCAGATCGGCGACCGAGGTGAACACGCCGCGGGCGATCACGTCACGCTCGATCCTACCGAACCACAGTTCCACCTGATTGAGCCAGGAGGAATAGGTCGGGGTGAAGTGCAGGTGCACGTTCGGATGCTCGGCCAGGAACGCCTTGACCTGGTCAGTCTTGTGCGAAGAGAGATTGTCCGCGATCACGTGAATCTCTTGGCCACGCGGTTGGTTCAGCACGATGTCAGTGAGAAAGGCCACGAACTCGGCCGAGGTATGGCGCGAGGCGGTTTTGCCCAGCACCTCACCGGTCTGGGTGTTGAAGGCGGCGTACAAGGAGAGCGTGCCGTGGCGGTAGTACTCAAAGCCGTGCCGCTCGAGGCGCCCGGGAGAGAGCGGCAACACTGGGTCTTTCCGGTCAAGTGCTTGAATGTGTGTCTTTTCATCCACGCAGAAGATCGCCGCGTGGGCAGGCGGGTTCAGGTACAGCCCGATGACATCCGCCGCCTTCTTCTCGAAGTCCGGGTCGTTCGAGGCCATGTAGCGCTCGAGGCGGTGCGGCTTCAGACCGTGCTTGCGCCACACGCGCGCGACCATCATGTGACTGACGCCCAGGTGCTCACCCAACCGGCGCGTGCTCCAGTGCGTCGTGCCATCCTTCGGACCGGTGCGCGTCGCTTCCAGAATCCGTGCCTCAAGCTGCGGCGTCAGCACCGTGGCCACCTGCCCGATGTGGCGGCTGTAGAGGCCCGCCAGACGCTGCTCCTCGAAGCGCTTCGTCCAGCTGGCCACAAACCCACGGCTGCAGGGCACTCGCTCGCAGGCTTCATCCCACGTATGGCCCTCGGACAACAGCAGGATCAGCCGAGCTCGGCGCGCATCTTCGGCGCGTCCCGTTCTGCTCGCCGCCCGCCGCTCCAGCTCCATACGCTCCACGCTCGTCAGGTGAATGGCGTTGCTCATGAACGCCAGTATAGCAGTCTACAAATGCCTGTTACAGGCCACTAGATGCGCCATTTGAACGACCACGCCCCGAAGGCGAGGAATACCAGTGTGACCACGGCGAGATACAGAAGGTTGGGCGCGATCTGCTGCAGTCCCGCACCGTAGAGCATGACCGCACGGGCCGCATGCAGCAACTGCGTCAGGGGCAGAGCATCGGCGCTCCATCGCACCCACCGGGGCGAGCCGGCGAGGGAGAACCACACCCCCGAGAGCAGCATCATGGGCCAGGTGAGGAGATTTAGGAGTCCGTTGACCAGCTCCTGGCTCGAGAAGCGTGCCGCGATGGTCAGGCCGAGTGCGATCATCGACAGCGAGCCGAGCACCAGCAGCAAGAGCAGCAGCGCCACGTTGCCCGAGTTGTGGAATCCGATGAGGGTCCCGACCCCGAGGTACAGCGCCACCGTGATGAAGACGATGATGGTGAGGCGGGAAAACACCTGAGCCGTGAGGAACTCGAACGCGGTGAGCGGCGTTGCGTGCAGGCGCTTGAGGAATCCGCTCTGGCGGTACTGGAGCACGACGTAGCCGACTCCGAAGAGGCAGCTGAACATCAGGTTCATCGCGAGGATGCCCGGGAACAGCCAGTCGATATAGCGCACGGCCTTGCCGGTCACGGGCAGGCGATGGGCCCCGGGATCGGCGGCCCGCAGGAGCTTCTCGATGACGTAGCCCTTGGGCGAGTCGGTGTTCACCCAGTAGCGCGGCGGGTTGCCGGGGGCGAACAGCAGATCGATGCGCTGGCGCCGGACCTCCTTCAAGCCCGTGACGGTGTTCGCGACGGGCACGAACTGCGTGTAGCGCTCGCGCATGAACGGATCGGCGAGCGTCTTGACCGCAGCGCCCACCACGCCCACCTTGAACAGCGGCCGCGGCGGGCCGCCGAAGATGAACCCCATGCCGGCGATGATCGATAGCGGCAGGATCAGCGTGAACAGCAGCGCTCCCCGGTCGCGCAGGAATTCCAGATTGCGCGCATGCCAGACGGCCAAGAGACGGCGCATCACGAGCGCAGCTCCCGTCCGGTGAGCTCGAGGAAGAGGTCCTCCAGGTTCGCCGGCCGGATGCGCAGATTCTTCAAGGGTACGTGCGCCTCGATCAGCGTGCGCAGCGTCGCATCCAGGTCATCGGTCGTGATCTCCACCCGGTCGCTCGCCTCGATGAGCTCGATCGGCAGCTGCCGGGCGCTCGGGGGGAATTCCGCGCGGGGGAGC